>CAIZGN010000293.1 GCA_903932505.1 Candidatus Hydrogenedentota bacterium | reverse complement strand
CGGCTCTGGAGGGAAACGCGTTACCACCGTTTCGTATTTGCCCGACTCCAAGTCGCGCGCCACGATGCTGCGGATAAAATCCAGTCCTGGCGCCCCTGCGCCCTCTGTCTCGTTCACGGGAGTATCATTCGCCATATGCGTACACTTCTTCCTTGCAGTTGTCCAACGGGATATCCCCATCGGGGAGTCGCAGGGTTCCTTTCCCTTCAAAGGGAGGGATACCACGGAGGGTATTATCCGAAATGCCCCTACCTTACTGCAAACTGCATGAATCCGAGGACTTTCCCGCTTCTTCGCCCGGGCCACGACCATGCCGCCATGCGCTTTGGGGTGCCGGTGTGGCATGATAGGCGCATGGATGCGGATTCAACCTTTCAAGGTTCCCTTGACCCCGTGCTGCGACGCGCGTTTCGGGTGTGGCGGGGTGTCTCTTGGGGCCTGAAATCCCTGCTGGGAAAGCCCCGCACCCTGCTTGTGGAGTTGCGCTGGCGGCTCGGCGACGAAATCATGGCCCTGCCCGTCATCGATGCGCTCGGCGCGGCCTATCCGGGGGATCGGCTTTATGTGCTCACGAATTACCCGGATCTTTTTGAGGGCCGTAACCACATGGCCGGCATCAATACAATACCCGCGTCCGTGGATTGGTACCTATTGTTGCGCGGGGCCGCTCGGAATGAATACCGGGGTGCGGTCTATGCACGCAAGGCCGGGCTGCCGCTTCCGGATGCCCCGCCACGCCTGATGTATGAAAACTGGGCCACTGCGATGTTGGATGCGGTACGCGATAGGTCGAAGCCACTGATTGCCGTCGCCCCGGAAACAACATGGCGCACCAAGCAGTGGCCCCGTGAGCATTGGGAGGCCCTGTGTCGCGTGCTACGCGCACGGGGTGCCAAGGTGGTGGAACTCGGTCAGCATGGCTTGGATTTGCCGGTCGACTATGCCTTGGCGGGAAAAACGAGCGTCCGGGAGGCTGCCTGTGTCTTACACGAAGCCTTGGTATTGGTGTCTTGCGATAACGGTCTCATGCACCTGGCCCGGGCGGCAGGTACACCCGTGGTCGCGTTGTTCGGTCCGACCGACCCCGATATACTCCTTCGACCGCATCCGGACTTTGTACCCTTGCGAAGCGGGTTGGCCTGTCACGGTTATTGGAACCGCTTGAACCCCGCCCCGGATCCCGAGCGGTGTCCCCTGGACCACGAGTGCTGTTTATCATCCATCACGGTGGATACAGTATTCGAGTCAGTAGTTCAGCGAATGGTACGTACAGTATGAGGTGATGGCATTGCGGGTGCTTTTTCTAACGCTCTATCCGGAAGGCGCGGCGAGTCCGCGCTATCGCGTCTTGCAGTTTCTGCCCCACCTGCGAGAACACGGCATCCTTTGCGATGTGGCTGCCCCCTTGTCCGCAAACCGTTGGTCGCAACTCACCGGATCGAATCGCCCTGATTGGGGCGGCTGGTATCACCTGCATGAAACCCCGCGAAGACTCCTGCAATTGCTCCGCGCGCGAAAATACGATGTCGTGGTGCTGCAAAAGGCGGTGATGACCGCCTATTGGTGGGGGCTGCACACCTTGGTGCGTGGCATGGCCCGCCGTCTGGTTTATGATATCGACGATGCAGTGCATCTATCCCCCCCCCACCCGTTGCATGCCCCTTGGTCCCTCTTGGAGGATCGCACGCAAGTACTCCGCCTTTTCCGCGACGCCGATTTGGTGCTGGCGGGAAACCGATGGCTGACCGAGGAGGCGCGGAGTGCCGGGGCGAATGCCGTTGAGTTTCCCACAGTGGTGGACACGGACCGTTTTCTACCGGGCGCGGCAGTGCCCCCCCGTTACCGGGTGGGGTGGATGGGTTCTCCGAGTACCACCCCCGCACTTGGCGTGCTGGTTCCCGCACTGAACACCTTGGCAGACGCCGATATCCGATTGGTAGGAGCCGATGCCAAACAGGTAGACTGTGCGCGGGCTGAAGTGCAGCCTTGGTCCTATGCAACCGAGGTGCGTGAACTACAGGAGTTTTCGGTGGGACTGTTTCCACAACAACGCGACCCGTGGACACTGGGCAAGTGCGCCCTGAAGGCGATCACCTACATGGCGTGCGGTGTGCCGCCAGTGGCCACGCCTTATGGTGCGGCTTTGGACATCATTCACGACGGGGCAACGGGTCTGTTTGCCGACAACACAACGGAATGGAGCACGGCGCTGGAACGATTGCGTGACCCTGGATTACGGGCACAATTAGGCGCGGCCGCTCGAGCCGACGTTGAGAAACGCTTTTCCCTGCGGGAAGCCGCACCGAGGTTAAGGGCCCATCTGGAGGGTCTCATGTGAAGGGACGAGCCCGAATAGCCTACGTGATCCCGAGCATGTCCGTGGGTGGCACCGAAATGCAATTGACCCACATGATCGAGGGTCTGAAGGATGATTTTGATCTGGCGCTGATCTGCACCCACAGCGATGGCGGTTTGATTGGCGACGTGCGGCGGATGGGGGCCTATGTGCGCGTATTGGACGGGCGTGGCGGTTGGGATTGGACTGTCGCCAACAAGATGCGCCGTATCCTCCGTGGTTTCATGCCCCATATCGTGCACACATTCCTGTCAGGCTTCGATTGGGCACCCAACCGGGTAGCCCGCCAGCTTGGGGTACCGGTGATCATCTCAAGCCGCCGCGAACTGGCTACCTGGCAAAAGATGCGCCACATCTTCATGCAGCGGCTGGCTAACAGCTATGTGGACGCGGTGGTGGCCAACAGCCAAGCCGTGGCCGACTATGCCATCCGGCGAGAGCGGGCAGCGCCGGATCTGTTTCATGTGATCCCCAACGGGGTAAAGGCTGACCTCTATCTGCCCCCATGCCGCCCCCGGGAATCTCGCAGTCGATTCCGGCTCCCCCTGAAGAAACGAATCATCGGCATGGTGGCCAATTTCAGCCCCGTGAAGGATCACCGTTTGTTCATGGACATGGCAGCGGTTCTGCTCCGACGTCGTGATGACGTTCATTTTCTTCTGGTGGGTTCCGGCCCTCTGGTAGGCAAATTTGGCCAACTGATCGAATGGCGTGGGCAAGGGGATCACTTTAACCGCATCAGCACCATCGGCGAGGTCGCCGAGATGTATGCAATGATGGACGTTTTTGTGCTCACCTCAAAGGTCGAGGGTTTCTCCAACGCAGTGATCGAGGCGATGGCGGCGGGAAAGCCGCTGATCGCTCCTGCAGTCGGGGGTATTCTTGAGCAGGTGCAACACGGTGAAAACGGCATTTTGATTGACTCCCGCGCTCCAGAGCGTTTCGCAGACGCCGTCGAATGGTGTCTCGACAACCCGGACGAGGCGGCAGCCATGGCAAAACGGGGTGCCGAGTGGGTACGGGCCAACCTCTCCATGGAGCAGATGGTGCAGCGCTACCGCGATTTTTACTATGCCATGCTCGACCGCAAAAACGTGCGGGAAGGATAGACGGCCATGTGCGGTATCTGCGGCTTCCTTCATGCCAATGTGGAGCACATCGCCGATCCCTCCATCGCAATGCGCATGGCCGATGCTTTGCGCCATCGCGGCCCGGACGATGCCGGTTGCTGGAATGAAGGCTCCACAGCATTCGCCCACCGGCGTCTGGGGGTCATGGACCCCGGCCCCGGCGGTCAGCAACCCTGGCAAAGCGCGGATACTCGCCATGTGCTGGTCTTCAATGGCGAGATTTACAACTTCCTCGATCTGCGGCGTGAACTTGAGGGGGCCGGATATCGTTTTCGAACCCGATGCGACACAGAAGTGCTGGCCGCCGCCCTCGAAAAGTGGGGCGAATCCGCCTTGCCGCGACTCAACGGCATGTTCGCCTTCGCATGGTATGACCGGCGGGAACATCGCCTCTTGCTCGCCCGCGACCGGCTGGGCATCAAACCGCTGTACTACGCGCTCAATAACGGCACGCTCGTGTTCGCCTCGGAACTCGACGCAATTCGCGAGAGCGGTCTCGCCTCCACGACAATTTCCCCCCACGCGCTCCGCGCCTACTTCACCTATCTCTACGTTCCGGAACCCGACACCATTTTCGAGGGTATCCAGCAAATTCGCCCTGGTGAACTCGCGGTTTTTCAGGATGGAAACCTCGAAAAGAGACGCTATTGGCAGTTAAGAAGTCGTCCACGCAACGACTGGACACTAGATTCCGCCGCAGAGGCATACCGGGCGCTGCTCGAAGACGCCATTCGACTGCACAGGGCCAGCGATGTGCCGCTGGGTGCTTTTCTCAGCGGAGGCGTGGATTCGGCCTCGGTGGTCGCCTTGCTAAGCCGCCAAGGAGGGTCGCCCCTCAAAACCTTCACCATCGGCTTTGACGATGCCCATGCCGACGAACTTCGCTATGCCCGCATCGCAGCGCAACATTTCGGCACGGAACATTTCGAAGAAATCTGTCGTCCGGACCTGGTGTCGCTGTTGCCCGAACTCGTACGCCATTTCGGTGGCCCTTTTGCCGATTCGTCCGCTCTGCCGATGTGGCTGGTGTCGCGACTGGCCCGACAACAGGTGACCGTGGCCCTGTCCGGCGATGGCGGTGATGAATTGTTCGCGGGGTACACTTGGTGTCACATGAACTGGCGCGTGGCGCGCTACCGGCGTTGTCCCGCACCTTTGCGGGGCCTCATCGGCAGCCTCTTGGGGCTCTTGCCCGGCACTCCCGGCATCGAGAAAATTCGCCGCTTTCACGCCGACGCCGCGCTCAACCCCCGCGAAAGTTTCCGCAGACGCCAAACCTGTTTCACCGAGTCCCAGTGTTCTTCGCTGTTCCAGGAGGATTTCGCGCGTCAATCCAAAAAAAATGCGATAGACCGTTTCCTCGAGCACGCCGAAACCAGCGAAGGCTGGAACGACGACGATTGGATGCTTTTCCAAGACACGTCGATGTACCTGCCGGGGGACATTCTCACCAAGGTCGACCGCATGAGCATGGCACACGGGCTGGAGGCTCGTGTCCCCTTGCTCGACTACCGACTGGTCGAATTTGCTGCCACCGTGCCCTTCTCCCTCAAGTTTGACGGGCACACCTCCAAGCGGGTCATGAAGCAGGCCGTGAGCGCTCTTCTGCCGCCCGAATTGCTCCGCCAGCGCAAGCAGGGCTTCTCCATCCCCCTCCAACGCTGGTTCCGCGAAGACCTGGGAAAACACTTTGAGGAGGTGGTTCTTGCCCCCGATGCCCGCTCTCAGGCCTATATGAATCCCGGTGCCGCCCGCGCATTTCTTGACAAACACCGGTCATTCAGAGAAAACTATGGTCATCACTTATGGGCCTTGCTCGTGTTTGAGACTTGGCTCAGGCAAGTGAAAGGCTGAACTGTGGGCATATCGGTTAAGAAATATCATGTTTAAAGACGACCTGCGAGCGAAATTCAATCGTGGCAAGGCGCTGTTTAAGAGGCGGCGTTTCGAGGAGGCATGCCGGTGTTTTGAGGAGCTTGACAGTGCCACCCCGAACATGCCGGAGATTCTTTACGCCTATGCGCGTTGCCTGATCTATCTCAAACGCTACGAGGAGGCGGGCCGTCTGGCCAACCGCCTTCAAACGATGCACAGCGACCCCCGAGGCCCGATGCTCAACCACCGCATCGCCGAATTACAGGCCCGCGAGGAATAATCCCCAACCCCAACAAGCCAACCGGGGGCTTTCTGCCTCCGGGCAGGGAATTCATGTATTCAGACCCGACCTTAACCCCCATTGAACTTCTCGCACCAGCCAAGGACCGGGCCTGCGGCGAAGCGGCAATTGATTGCGGCGCGGACGCCGTGTACATCGGGGCCTCCCAATTCGGCGCGCGCGAAAACGCGGCGAATGAGATGGAGGATATCGCCGCACTGGCCGCCTATGCGCACCGCTACTGGGCGCGGGTCTACGTTGTGCTCAACACCATCCTGCGCGATGACGAGCTGCCGCTCGCGGTGGACACCGCATGGAAAGCGGCCGAAGCGGGGGCCGATGCACTCATCATTCAGGATGTTGGCCTTCTGGAGTCGAAGCTCCCTCCCCTGCCGCTTTTTTCGAGCACGCAGATGCACAATATCACCCCCGAGCGCGTCGCCTTTTGGGAGGCTTCGGGATTCACGCGGGCCATCCTGGCGCGGGAACTGGATCTCGATGAAATCCGGGCGATTCACGCAGCCGCACCGCGCATTGAACTGGAGTGTTTCGTGCACGGTGCGCTGTGTGTGTGCCACAGCGGACAGTGTTACCTGAGTTATGCCCTCGGTGGGCGCAGCGGCAACCGGGGCGAGTGCGCCCAACCCTGCCGCAAGGGCTACACGGTGCTGGACGCGAATGGCGTCGCCCTGGGGCAGGAAAAGCACTGGCTGTCGCTTCGCGACCTCGACCGTTCAGCCCATTTGCATGAACTCATCGAGGCGGGCGTGTCGTCGTTCAAGATCGAGGGCCGTCTGAAAGACCGCGCCTATGTCGCTAACATCACCGCCTATTACCGCCAAAAACTGGATGAAATACTCGGCCCGATGGGGCGGAGAAAATCATCCTCGGGCCGAATCTCGCTGGATTTCACGCCCGACCCCGGCAAGACATTCAACCGGGGTTATTCGGCGTATTTTCTGGAAGGCCACAAAGAGTCGGTGGGCGCACCCGATACGCCAAAGATGCTGGGAGCCTTGGTCGGTCAGGTCAAAGAGCTGCGAGGAAGACGGGTCGTGCTCGACCGGGACGGAGGGTTGAACGCCGGGGACGGTCTGACCTGGTTCGCCCCCGATGGACGCCTCAGTGGTTCCAATGTGAACGGCGCGGAGGGGCGCGAGATCTCCTTGGAACGTACGGACGGCCTTGTTCGTGGCACCCAAATTCGCCGCAACCGTGATCATCGTTTCCTTCAACAATTGGCAGCATCGCGCACGCACCGCGCCATCGAGGTTTCGATGACCCTGACGGCCGTGGAAGGCGGATTACGCTTGGAGGTACTGGATGAGGACGGGGTTCGCGCCGGGTATCATTTCGAGTGTACGCCAGAATCGGCACAGCAACCGGACGTGGCCACGCAATCCCTGCGTGAGCGATTGTGCAAGACGGGCGGCACGGCCTTTGTGTGCACAGGGGCCGACATTCAAGTCGACCCGCCACCCTTTCTTCCCGCAAGCGCAGTGAACGCCCTGCGGAGGGGTGTGCTGACGCAGTTGGAAGCAGCCCGCGAAGAGGCCCGACCCAAGGGGAACCGTCTTCCCGAGAACCCCACAGCCCCCCTGCCCGAAGGCCCGCTGGATTACACGGCCAACGTGCTCAACCGCGCTGCAGCCGCCTTCTACCAGCGGCATGGCGCGACCGAGGTCGGTCCGGCCGCCGAAACGGGCCTCGACCTGCGCGGGGCACGGGTGATGACCATGCGCTATTGCCTGCGCTACGAGATGGGCCGTTGCCCCAAACACCATCCCGGTTCTGACCGCACAGCTTCTCCCCTATTTCTGGCCGATGCCGAAGGGAACCGGTTGGAACTGCGATTCCGGTGCAACCGCTGCGAAATGGAAGTGTATCTCAACGAAAAAGCACCACCGAAACGCTGAGGCTCGCTGGGCT
>CAIZGN010000292.1 GCA_903932505.1 Candidatus Hydrogenedentota bacterium | reverse complement strand
CCCGTGACGGTTCGCTTGCGATTTTTACTGCGTAATGCGTCCTTGTATTCTTTTTGCATGGCGAAGAACTCTTGAAAAGACCTGATGGCGTGAGCAAACCTTGAAAGATAATGATGAACCCACAAAGCCTATTCGATGAACTGCTCCAACGCCTTTCGGTTCTGCCCATCCTTGATGCGCACACGCATCTGGTGGGGAACCGTCTGGGGGCGCGAGGATTGCATGACATTCTTCTTTATCACATGGCGGTCAGTGAGCTATATAGCGCGGGGTGTCCTTCTGGGTCGCGTCTGACCCAATACCCGGGCTGGCCGTCCCGCGAGGAGGCGCATGGGCGGATTCTCGAAGCTTTGCCGTATTTGTCCTTTGTTCGGGGTACGAGCATCAGCTGGGGTATCCGAACCTTGCTCAGAGATTTGTATGAGTGGGACAAGCCAATCACGGTGGAGAATTGGGAGAGTCTGGATGGATTGATACGCGAGCGGGCCGATGACGGGGTGTGGCATCGCGAGATTCTGCGTCGTGCGGGTGTGCAGCGGTGCGGGAGCGAGATTGCACGGCGTGAGAACGGGGAGGGGGATGACGTGCTTTTCTACGCGTTGGAGTGGGCCTTTTTCACCCGTTGCCAGTGGGGGGAATTCGACACGGCTTTGTATGAACTTGAGCGTTGTTGGGGTTGCGGTCCAGAAAGTCCGGTTCCCATCGGCAGTGGTGTGCGCCCGACTCCGGCCCGGTCGATCCGGACGGTGGACGATGTGCATGCCGCCATTGCGTGGTATGTTGAGCAACTCCCCGTTGAGCGGGCGCGATCAATCGCCACCCATTTCTCGACGGATATTGCGTATCGTCTCGTGGACGAAGCGGACATGTCGGGCGCGCTTTCACGGCGGGGTGAGGCCGGGCCTGAAGAACGCGATGTGTATGCGTGTTACATCAACGAGGCCTTTCTGGAGGCTCTGGAAGCGCGACATGGTGACCGGATTCTCTTTCAGTTCAGCTTCGGGGCTGAACCGCTGCCCTTTGAAACCGCGAGTCGCCTCGATCAACGCAGCATCGCACATCTGGCGGGGATTATCGGTCGGCATCCAGGGCTTCGTTTTCAGTGCTTTCTTTCGAATGCTCAGGCAAATCAATCGCTTTGCACCCTGTGCCGGGAACTGCCGAATCTGTCGCTGGCGGGTTTCTGGTGGCACAATTTCTTTCCGTCGATCATTGAGGGAGTTTTTGCCGAGCGTCTCGACATGTTGCCGCTGAATCGTCAGGCGGGTTTCTTTTCGGATGCTTATTGCGCGGAGTGGGTGTATGGCAAAGTGCATATCGCCCGTCGATGCATGGCGAAAGTGCTGGCTGAGAAGGTGCTGCTGGGGCAGTATGGCGTGGAGGACGCGATATCGATTGTGGGCGAACTGCTTAACGAATCCACCCGGACTTTGATCCGGTTGTAGTCGGCGGGGGGAAAGACAGGGCTCCCCCCCGCTGGGGGGGGAGAAGATTAGAATGAGAGGAGGTCAGCGAAGCTTTGGCTGCAGGTACTCTTGGGGAAGGAGTGACGTGAGGCAGAAAACTAACCGTGCGCTTCGCCGAGCCTCCTCTCTGTGCAAGGGAGAATGGAATATAAAAGGTCGAGGGAAGTGCCGCGCAGCATGTTGGCTGCAGGTACTCTTGGGGAAGGAGTGACGTGAGGCAGAATTCTAACCGTGCGCTCCGCGGCAACTTCCCTCGGTGCAAGGGCGAAAGAAAAAGGAACGGACAAGTACGGCATGTTGGCTGCAGGTACTCTTGGGGAAGGAGTGACGTGAGGCAGAAGTTCTACCGTTCGCCGCGCCTGCCCGTCCCTTTCAGGGGGCTGCTGTTTGCTATGGATTCTTCGGATTTTCATGATGGCGTCCGCAATCCATACACTCTTACGAATTGGGTTTCTTGTGTTCCCATGCGGTAATCCGGCAAGACGCTGATATGCAGGATGCCAGACTCCAACAATTCCTGTTCGGGGGATACGGCAACTTCGTAGGATTGCCGGGCCGGGTCGTTAAAGACATCGGGGCTGATGAAGCACTTGACCAAGGGATTCATCCGGTCGTCGGAAATGTATACATGATAGCCACAATGTCCGGTGGTCAACTGGTCGTTTTCCCAGTGGAATTCGATGGAGCGGATCTTGTTTTCTCCGCCCTCTACAACGAAGACCTGACTGGCAGGGATGACTGAGGCTGCGACTATTTTGTCCTTGAACTCTTTGTCGGCAATCGGGTCGGGCTGAATGGTGGATGCCCATGCGGTGAGCATTTTGACGTCCGCCACGGGCACGGAGGCGAGCTTCTTCATGCCGAGGGCGACTTCCACTTGGTGACTTCCCTTTACGGCGGTGAAGGTGCGATCGTTTTCGACCTGTACCTCACCTTCGACCACGGTCACAATGGTCTTTCCATCGCGCACCTGAACATTGAAGATGGTGCCGAAGACTGTGATGGCACCGTCCGGGGTGACGACCCTGAAATCGCTGCGCTGCGCATCTTTTGCGACATCAAACCATGCCTGTCCTTTTTCAACGATGACTTCGCGGGGATTGGTCACCCGGAAGCGGGTGTTCTCATCGGCTTTGACGTAGGAGCGACCTGCGAGCCCGATGAGGAGCCGGGACGCACCGTCGGTCTCAAATCGATCCTGTGCGCCGACCATTGCGCAGACTTCTGCGGGTGCTTTATCTGTCAGCGCTGCCTTACTCGTTAGAACGCTGCCCTGTTGTCCGGTGACCATGCCCACAGGGCTGGCGAGTTCGGTGGCATCGCGCTTTAGGACGAGAATGGACAAACTCACCACGATGAGTACGGCGGCAAAAGCGGGCAGCCAGCTGAGAACCGCCGTTACAGTGGTTCGGGGATGTTTTGCACGCCAAGTTACTGTGTGTGCGACATCGCTGTCGAGTTCCATTTCCGGTAAATGCGCGAGTACGGCTTTGGTCATGTCGTAATTCAGTCGGCGGTCACGGAACAGGTCATAGAGGTAGGCGGAACTGCTGCGCTGTTGTTCATGCAGTTCCCGGCATGCCCGGCACTCTTCCAAGTGCTGTTCGATGATCAGTTTCTCGCTGTTCGCGGTCTCGCCGTCGAGCAAGGCTTGAATCTGATTTCTAATTTTTTCACAGGATGCCACGAACATCTTCCTTCTTAAGACCCTGTTCCGCGAGCAAAGAGCGCAACTGCGCGCCTGCCCGCTGCAGGATGCCGCGAATTTCTTCCTGCGGCTCGCCGGTAAACCGGCTTATTTCTTCGTAACTTAACTCTTGCATGTACCGCAGCATGACCGGGAGCCGGTAACGTTCGGGGAGTGCATCCACCGCCCGTTGAACCTGCTCGAGCTGTTCCTGCCGCGTCAGTGATCCGGTCAGCCCTTGCCGGGCGTCTTCCATGGAGATCGTGCGCCTATGCGGGAGCGGCGTTTCGTGCCGTAACCTGGGTAGGTTGCGACGCAGCCAATTTGCCGCGGTGCGCGTGGTGATTTCCTTGACCCACCCCCCAAACCGTTCTGGGTCTTTGAGGTGTGGGAGACTTCGATAGGCGGCCCAAAAACTTTCCTGAGTAATATCCTCCGCTGCGCCATAGCGACCTGCATAATAGTAGGCCGTGGCATAGACGGCGGCTTGATAGCGCTGGACCAATCCACCGAAGGCGTCTGTATCGCCCGCAAGGCACCGAAACACCAAGTCCGCATCTTTATCTCGATGCATAACCTTTCCTTCCCCGTCGGTTGCCTCTACGGTTTTCGGTGCGAATCGTTCAACTCTCTCGTATACGTACTAAAGTGGGGCGTCGTACCGGAAAGCCCACGGAAGGTTCCATATTGGAACACTACGAGTGAATGAGGCATTGAATGGTGTCTTCGGCGTGTCCTGCGGCTCTTAATGGGACGCGGAGGTCGGATTCGAGGTGGGGCACATAATACTCGAGAAAAACGCCTTCTCCCTCGATGACACAGGCTTGGCTGCTGCCTGGAACGAGCAGCGCGATTCGTGGGGAGAGTTCCATGGGCGTGGTGGCAGTGCGGACGGTCATGTGGCCTTCGAGTCCGAGAAGGATATGGAAGGTGGCTCCATTAATGAGGCGGGTGTATCGGGGGCCGTGAAGTTGGACGCGTTCGGCGGCGAAATAGTGGCAGGCAGCGAGTATGTGTCGTGTGGCTCCCTCCTCGGCCAAGGCTAAGGGTTGTGAAGCACCCGGGGATTCCTCTCCGAACTGGAGGACTTGCAAGGCCTTGTCGACATGGAGTTCGCGGGCGCGACCCTGGGTATCAATGCGGCCCCAGTCGTAGATGCGATAGGTGATATTGCTGTTCTGCTGGATTTCTGCGAGAAAGATTCCAGCCCCGATGGCGTGAATGGTTCCGGCGGGTACGAAGACGGAGGTTTCAGCGGGGGATGGAATTCGGCGCATGAATCGTTCTATGCCGCCATCTTGGACGGCCTGCGCGAAGATTTCCGGGGTTACGGTTGGGTCGAGACCGCAAATGAGTTCCGCGCCGGGTGTTGACTCGAGGACGTGCCACATTTCGGTCTTGCCCACATCGGGTTCGCCGAGACGCGCGGCGGCTTCGTCATCGGGGTGTACCTGGACAGAGAGTGGTTGTGCGGCATCGAGCAGTTTGAGTAGAAGGGGGAATTGGCCGTGTATGGTGGGTGTGGGCCTTGTGCCGAGCAGGGCGGGGGAGTCTTCCAGTAGCAAATCGTGGAGGGTTCGGCCTGCGTGCGGGCCTTCGGCCACAACACTGCAGCAGGCGGGGTGGTCGGCGATGAGCCACGCCTCGCCAATCTTCTTTTCTTCCGCAGGGGATCCCGTACACAGCCGGGTGCCTCCCCATATCATCTCGAAACAGGTTTGTTGGAAACGCAGCAGATCGTAGGACATAAGAATAATCTCCAGCGGCTTCTACATGTGCAGGATTTCGATTTTGGAGCCGCCTTGCAAGGTCGTCAGGTACCAAGCGATAAGTTCGGGGCCGAAGAACAGGAAAATGAGGCCGCCCAAGGCCAGATAGGGGCCGAAGGGGAGATAGTGCCCTTGCAGGGTGACCTCTTCGCCGTTTTCGCCGGGTTCATCGGCGGGCGGGGCGGGTTGTGCAGCACCGCGCCAGCGGAACCAGGCAATCATGGCGATGCCGACTCCGCTACCGAGGAAGGAGGCAATCATGAGGGTGCCGAGTACACCTTTCCAACCTATGAAGGCCCCGAGCATGGCGAGCAGTTTTACGTCGCCGAAACCCATGCCCGGTTTTTTGAGAATGGCCACTGTGAAACAGTCGAGCAGATAGAGAATGCCACCTCCGAGCACGATGCCCAAGATGGCATCGATGGGGTCGTTGACCCGCAGTCCCCAGTTTTTGCCAAAAAACATGGCGATGAGTGCCAGCGCCAGTCCGAGGGGAATGCCGGGTAGGGTGATTTCGTTGGGAATGGTCCAGTCGTCGAAGTCTTGGAAGGTGACCACGATCAGTGCCGCGCCCAGCACCATGTAGATGGGGCTTGCGATAGTCATTCCGAAACGCATGTAGACGGCGAGAAACATGCAACCGGTGAGTGCCTCTACGGCGGGGTAGCGCCATCGGATGGGTAAGCCGCAGTTGCGGCATTTCGCGCCCAGGGCCACCCAGCTGACGAGGGGGATGTTGTCATACCAGGCGATTTCCTTGTTGCATTTTGGGCAACGCGAGCGGGGTTTGATTACGGATTCTCCGGCGGGCCAGCGGCATAGGCACACGTTGCAGAAGCTCCCGACGATGGTGCCGAATAGAAAGGAGACGAAGAGGAAATAGATATGGAGGGGTGATGATTCGACAGGCAAAGGCATTGATGTTCCTTTTTTCGGCCGGG
>CAIZGN010000291.1 GCA_903932505.1 Candidatus Hydrogenedentota bacterium | reverse complement strand
GGCCCAGTAGCGCGTTAGCGCAAGAAGGCCCTTTCCGCCCGGAGCGGGGCAATGGAAGGATGACGAGGGAATCCAGGCGGATAAATTGGGATTGCGTAGCAATCTTGGGTCCAGGGCGGCGCCCTGGTCGCGGCATTTTTTTGAGTAGGGTATTGCGTATTGCAGGTCATTGTATTTACATTACCCTTTTCGGCGCGCCTCGGCGGCTTTGATGATGAGTCGCTCCGGACGACCCTGTCAGACTATTGATGCGACAATCTCAAATCGCAAAATTGACAATGCCAACGGTAGATTGTTATACTTCCACGCCTGTCTGGCGCGTTGATGCGGCCTGCTTCCGTAAGGAGGTTGGCTCTGCGTGAGCCGCCAAATTCCCGGCAATGCAGACGGAAAAACGCCGTTAGTTACTGGGGCGTCGCCAAGCGGTAAGGCACCGGTTTTTGGTACCGGCACTCGTTGGTTCGAATCCAGCCGCCCCAGCCATTTTCTATTTTCGGGAGTCCCCGGATCCGGGCGAATTGCCCGCAAAACGAGGAATCAGACGTGGCCTATACAACGGACATGAAAGTCTTCTGTGGTTCCGCCTCTTCGGCGCTCACGCAGGGGATCTGTGACCATCTGGGGATTCAGCCGGGCAAGCTCACGCTGGGCGCTTTCAGCGATGGCGAAGTCAAGGTTCAGATCCTTGAGCATATTCGCGGTCGCGATGTCTTTCTCGTGTGCAGCACCTCCCCGCCGGTCAACGACACGCTGATGGAATTGCTGATTCTGATCGATGCGGCGAAGCGGGCCTCGGCGGAACGGGTCACGGCGGTGCTTCCCTATTTCGGTTATGCGCGTCAGGATCGCAAGGACAAGTCCCGGGTGCCGATCACGGCCAAGTTGGTGGCAAACCTGCTCACGGCGGCGGGTGCCGACCGTATTCTCACGGTTGATTTGCACTGTGGCCAGATTCAGGGTTTTTTTGATATCCCCGTGGATCATCTCGGGGCTGATGTGGTTTTCGTTGAAGAGTTCAAGCAGCGCGGCGGACTCGATGAGTGGATGGTGGTTTCGCCGGACATGGGCAGTGTGGCCCGTGCCCGCGATTTCGCGGATCGCCTCGGGGTATCGCTCGCCATTGTTGACAAGCGTCGCCCCAAAGAGAACGTCGCCGAAGTTATGAATTTGATAGGATCCGTCGAGGGGCGTCATTGTATCCTGCTGGACGACATGATTGACACGGCGGGTACGCTGGTGAAAGCGGCCCAGTCCATCTTGGGCCATGGTGCGCTTTCGGTGCGGGCTTGCGCCACGCATCCGGTGTTCAGTGGGCCTGCGCTTGATAATTTGGATCAGTCGGTGTTGGAAGAAATTCTGGTGTGCGATTCCATTCCGCTCGGTGCGCGGGCCGCCGCCAGTTCTAAGATTCGTGTGCTTACGCTTGCGCCGTTGATTGGCGAGGCCATGCGGAGAATTCACAAGGACGAGTCGGTAAGCGGCTTATTTAAGCGGTAACCGGCCCACAGGCGCAGACGCGCCAGGTTGGAGGCGAACGGAAATCATGGAACTGCAAACATTCAATGTGACTAGCCGCAAAGAAGCCGGCAAGGGCCCCGCCCGTCAGCAACGCATGAAAGGCCGCATCCCCGGCGTACTCTACGGAGGCGAACAACCCCCCGTTTCGCTGACGCTCAATGCGCGGGACTTCGAGTTCCTGCTTCAGGCGCACACCGGATCGCATGCCGTGCTGCAAATCGTTGTCGAAGACGACGCTTCCCTCAGCACCCCCGCGCTGGTAAAGGCCGTTCAGAGGCATCCCGTTAAGGATTCCCTCATGCATGCCGATTTCATGCGCATCTCCCTCGACAAGCGCATCCACACCTCGGTGCCCCTGGAAATCAAGGGACAGCCCAAAGGCGTGACCGATGGTGGCGTGCTTGAGCACCAACTGCGTGCTGTGGATATCGAGTGCCTTGCGCTTGAAGTTCCCGAACGCATCCTGGTCGACGTGGTTGCGCTTAAGATCGGTGAAAGCTTTCATGTGGCCGACCTGCAAGTCGCCGAAGGCATCACGGTTCTCACCGACGGAACGCGCCCCGTGGTTTCTGTCCATGCGCCGCGTGTTGGGAAGACCACCGAAAGTGCGGATGCGGGTGATGCTGCCGCCGATGCCACGAAGAGCGAGTAATCGCCTGATCGCTACGATTCGACGAAAGGTTGCCGCGTGAAGATGATTGTGGGTCTAGGCAATCCCGGAACACAGTACCGGAACACGCGGCACAACATCGGTTTTGAAGTGATTGACCGCATTCTGCAGCGGCTTGGCGTGACCAAGTCGGTGGAAAAGCACCAGGGTGTGCTTGCGGAGGCTTTTCATGAAGGTGGAAAGCTGATCCTGATCAAGCCGATGACCTTTATGAATCGCAGCGGCGATTGCGTGGCTCCAGCCGCGAGAAACCGTATCTTTGAGCCGCAGGACGTGTTGGTCGTGACGGATGATGTGAATCTGCCGTTGGGGCGCATGCGCGTCCGGTCTGGTGGAAGTGCCGGAGGGCATAACGGCTTGAAGTCGATAATCGAACGGCTCGGCACCCAGGATTTTCACCGCTTGCGCTTGGGCGTGGGTGCCAATGACACGTCCCGCGACCTTGCGGATCATGTATTATCGAAGTTCCGCCCGGATGAACGGGCGGTGGTGGAAGAGATGGTGGTGAAGGCGGTGGATGCGGCGCTGTTATGGGCGTCCGCAGGTGTGGAACGCGTCATGAACGCGTACAATTGAGCACAGGAAAGGCAGTAAACATGGCCGGGGACAAGAAGCACACCATTTCCGTATTGGTCGAGAACCATTTCGGGGTGCTGGCCCGGGTTTCGGGTCTTTTTAGCGCACGCGGTTACAACATCATCAGCCTTTGCGTGGGTGAGACGGAAGATCCTGCGGTGTCGCGGATGACCGTTGTGGTGCGCGGAGATGACAACGTGCTCGACCAAATCACCAAACAGCTCAACAAGCTGGTGGATGTGATTGAGGTGCTTGACCTCACGGAAACCTCCTTCGTGGAGCGTGAACTTGTGATGGTGAAGGTGAAGGCCACGACTGCCCGCCGCAGCGAAGTCGCCGAGGTGGCCAATATCTTCCGGGCCAAGGTTGTGGACGTGGACGCGGAGTCCATGATCGTGCAATGCGCCGGGGCCGAGGGGAAGATTCGCGCCTTCATTGACCTCATGCGGCCCTTTGGCATTATTGAGCTTGTGAGAACCGGCGAAATTGCTATCGCCCGGTCATCGAAATAGGCTATACTAAGCTTAACTATCGGCAGATTTGAGAAACAGGTAATGCACAGGACGACGACAATGCGACAGCGGCAGCATTCGGGTTTTGGCCCGTCCGCAGATCCTTTGGAATCTGGCGTCCACTTCCCTACGCCGCCAGTCGACTTGGCGCGGGATATTCTCATCGCCAAGGCTTGCTATGCCGCAGCTCCCCCGCTGCGGCTTTTTTCTTTTACACCGGCAGCGGCACACGGGCTGCACACCAATCGTGGGAGGTGGACCCAGTGAAGACATTGCTACAATTGCAGGATCTGGATCTCAAGATAGACGCTTATCTTGTGCAGGAAATCGAGATCCCAAAACAGAAGGATCGTTTCGAGATCCACAGGCAGCGTCTCGCCGCCGAGCTTGAAGAGAGCGAAAACCGGCGAATTCGGCTCACCTTGGAGCAGCGCGAATGTGAAAAGGATATCGAGCAACGCCAGCAGCAGATTGGCAAGTATGAGACCCAGTTGCTTGCGGTAAAAAAGAACGCGGAATATCAATCCCTGCTGCACGAAATCGAGGGACTCAAGAAACAGATCGCCCTCAAGGAAGAACGCATTATTTCCCTCATGGTGGAAACGGATGAAGCCAAGGTTCTCTTCGAGGAAGACAAGAAACGGATCGAGACCGAGCTGAAGGGCATTGAAGAAGAATCCAAGCGGGTGGATGCCGAGTTGGCCGAAATCGTGGAGCAACGCGCCACCTTGGAATCCCGCCGGGAACCCATGCTCGCCAATATTGACGCCATCCTGTTGAAACAGTACACGCGCATCCGCAAGGCGAAAAAGACCGGCCCGGCGGCGGTGCCCATGAACGGCGAATCCTGCTCGGGTTGCTACATGCGCCTTACCCCCCAGGTCGTCAACGAGGTGCTCGGCGGAAAGAACAACGCCTGCCAGCATTGCGGGCGATTGATTTACCATAGCGAGTTGCATACCAAGGATAGCACCGATTGATTCACGGAGTTTGACCACAGTAATGACCTCATCCCCGACCCCAGAAAGCGCCAAGTTGATCGAGTGCAAGGCCTGCAAGGCCATGATCGAGCCCACGGACGCTGAAGCGAACCTGATGGTCTGCCCCAAGTGCGGACGCCATTTCCGGGCCAGTGCGCGGCAGCGCATCGCGTTTACCGCCGACCCCGGAAGCTTTGAAGAAACCCACACCCAATTGCGTACCGCCGATCCCCTCCAGTTTGCGGTCGGCGGCGAGACCTATGGCCAGCGTATCGACCGGGCCATGAAACAATCCGGGCTTTCCGAGGCGCTTATCACCGGTTTTGCACGCATACAGGACCAGCCCTGCGTGTTGGGGGCGATGGATTCCTCCTTCATCATGGCGAGCATGGGCTCCGCGCTGGGTGAGCGTTTCTGTCGCGCCGTGCGCGATGCCGTTGCCCGTCATTGCCCGCTTGTGGTATTCGCTGCCTCGGGCGGGGCGCGCATGCAGGAAGGCACCGTGGCCCTCATGCAAATGGCCAAAACCGCCGACGCGGTGCGTCAGATGAAGGAAGCCGGGCTTCCGTACATCAGCATACTGACCGACCCCACCTCCGGTGGTGTCTTCGCGAGCTTTTCCACCCTCGGCGATTTTATCGTGGCGGAACCCGGCGCCTACGTCGGATTTGCGGGTACCCGGCTCATCGAGGGTGCGCTCAAGGTGAAGCTGCCCGAGGGCTTCCAGAAATCGGAGTACCAGTTCAAGAACGGTTTTCTGGACGACATCGTGCCGCGCACCGAAATGCGAAGCTATTTGGGCAGACTCCTGCTGTACCTTTCGAAGCCCCTGCAGAAAGTCGCACAAAACTAATTGGAGCCGGGTCCCATGGCCCAAGACGAGCAACCCCAAGCATTGCGAGACTATTTCCTCGGGCTGGAGATGCACGGCATCAAGCTCGGACTCAGCAATATCGAGCAACTGCTGGATGCGGCGGGACAACCCCATAATCAGTTTCCCGCCGTGCATGTCGCGGGCACCAACGGAAAAGGCAGCGTGCTCGCCTTTCTCGACACCATGCTGCGCGGTGCCGGTGTCCACACCGGACGCTTTACCAGTCCGCACCTGCTCGATGTGACCGAGCGATTCTTGGTCGATGCCCAATCGATGTCCTCTCCCGACCTCGACGGTCATATCGCTTTTTTCCGCGATGTCGCCCAAGCCTCGAACCTCTCCCCCACTTTCTTTGAAGTATGCACCGCCATCGCCTTTCGCCATTTCGCCCAGTCCAAGGTTCAGGTCGGACTCATCGAAACAGGCATGGGCGGACGACTCGACTCGACCAACGTGATTCTCCCCGTCTCCACAGCCATCACCAATATCGCGTTCGACCACACCGCCTATCTGGGCACTACCCTTGAGCAAATCGCCGCTGAAAAGGCGGGGATACTGAAACCGGGGGTTCCCGCAGTGCTGTCGGAATGCCGGTCGGTGCCCGGCGAGGTTATTCTTGAACACGCGAAATCGATAGACGCACCCGTGTACCTGCTGGGCCGCGATTTCACCTATTCTCTCACCGGGACACCGTGGCAACCGTGTTTTTCCTATGAAAGTCCTTCCTTGCACTTGAAGGAGGTGCCGCTCGGACTCGCTGGACGGCATCAAGGTTCCAATGCGGCCGTCGCAACCACCCTGGCCACGTTGCTTCGCCCGACCATCCCCGCGCTCGACGAAAAGGCCATTCGCGAGGGGCTTTCCGCCACCCGCTGGCCCTGTCGCAATGAGCGGGTTCTCGACACCCCCCCCGTCTATATGGATGTGGCCCACAACGCCGCCGGGGCGGCGGAAGTCGCCGAACAATATCAGAATTGCGTGACTGTACTTTCAGTATCCTCCGATAAAGATGCTGCGGGCATTATTCGCGCCATAGCCACCGCCTCATCCACCCTCATCCTCACCTGCTTCTCCGGCGGACGCAGCCTGTCCACCGCACGCCTGACCGAGGCCGCCGCCGATCACGATTATTACGTGGTTCCCCACTTGGCGGAAGCCATCGAAGAAGGGCTGCGCTTGGCCAGCCCAGAGCATCCGCTGCTCATCACCGGCTCCATCTACGCCGCAGGCGAAGCCCGCCGCCTCCTTATCGAAAAGCACGGTGCTGCGCCATTGGCGTTCTGAAGAAGGGACTCACATGAAGAGACGCCTGTTCGTATTTCTGCTCGCCTTGGTAGCCCTTGCCGTCTTGGTCGCAGGGGTGGACACGTACCTACTCAGACCATCGGACATGGAACAGGGTTCCAGCCCCGGGCCATTCCACTCGGCAAAATACCTGAGCCACTACAGCAAATATTCCCTCCGCGCCCTCCTTTGGTGGGCAGACCTTCCCACACGCGTCACCACTACAACCGGGATGGATCTTTACCGGGTCGAATATTGGACCACCAAGCCGGACAACACGCAAGCCTTGGCTTCGGGATTGGTGGCGATACCCCGGACACAACCATTCCGCGGGGTGGTGAGCTATCAGCATGGAACCACCGTCAACCGTCATCAAGCGCCTTCGCAGCCGACCCTGGCTGAAGGGGTCTTGGGCGCGGGCTTGTTTGCGGGCGGTGGCTATCTGTTCGTAGCCCCTGATTATCTGGGACTCGGCACAAGTCATGACGTCCACCCCTACCTCCTCGCAGATACTGCGGCCAATACCACCGTGGATTTGTTAAAGGCCACTCGTCAATTCGCCGAACGCCTCGGCAAACCCTGGCCCGAAGCGCTTTTCCTTACAGGCTTCTCGCAGGGCGGTCATGCCACCTTGGCCACACAACGGAAACTGGAATCTCAAGGCGATTCCGCGCTCCACGTGAAGGCCGTTGCGGCCATTTCCGGGGCCTACGACATCGCAAATATCGGCTTTCCCTTTGCCCTGCAAGGCGGCTCAAGTGCCCATTCCCTTTACCTCGCCTACATGGTGAACGCCTACTGCGCCGCCTACCAGCAACCGCTCGCATCCATTCTTTCCACCCCCTATGCAGAACTCGTAGCCAAGCTGTTTGATGGAGAGCACGATCCGGAAGCCTTCGTGAAAGCGCTGCCCAGAGCCCCGCGAGACATGTTTACGCCTGGTTTCCTCTCCGATTTTGACCAAGGCCGCCCCACCTGGTTGCGCGATGCACTGGAGAAGAATGAAACCTTCCGCTGGAAACCGATCGCGCCATTACGGCTCTACTACGGTGATTTGGATGAGGATGTCTCACCAAAAGAATCCATCGAGGCGGTAGCCGAGTTTCTGCGGCGCGGAAGTCCTGTCCAAGCCATTTCCGTGGGGAAATATCATCATGACGAGTCGATCTACCAAGCCATACCCCAGGTCCGCCGTTGGTTCGACGAAATGACCGGCAAATAACTCCCCGGGCGCGATTCACGAACCATACCTCCCCCCCCCACAACCAAAAGCTGCAAATCCTGCATAGATCGACCCGGATCGTTTCATTCTTGCAGCCCCTACACCCCGTTATCCCCACTTTTTATTGGCACGGCGGTTGCTCTTATTTACCCGTCGGCGCAATGAGCGCCGGACAAGGAAAGCAAAGCGCAACAGAACGAGAAAGGAAGAGTGGCTATGTTTAAAACAACAGTGATAACAGTATGTGCGGTATTTGCGATCATGTTGGCGGTGCCGGGGTGTCCGGCGGATGACAGCAAGAGTCTGACCAAGAGCGGGTATGCCTATGTGGATGGCAACGCGGATGGAATCTGCGACACGTGCGGCGGTGCTGATGTAAACGGTGATGGCGTGTGCGATAACTTCGTGGATGCCGATGGCGATGGAATCTGCGATGATAAGATGACTCACGCACGAAAAGGTGCTAGTCTATCCAAGAGCGGGTACGCCTATGTAGATGGCAATGCAGATGGAATCTGCGACACATGCGGCGGTGCCGATGCAAACAGCGATGGCGTGTGCGATAACTTCGTGGATGCCGATGGCGATGGAATCTGCGATAATAAACAGACTCACGCACGAAAAGGTGCTATGGCCTCCAACGCAAACCAAGGCGCTTGCAAAACTGGTGCTTTCGTTGACGCAAACGGCGATGGAATCTGCGACAATGTAGGCACAGGCACCTGCAATGGCACGGGGACATGTGATGGCAGCGGTTCCGGCGGTACGGGCAGCAATTTCGTGGACGCAGACGGTGACGGCGTGTGCGACAATGCCGGTACCTGCAGTGGCGGACAGGGAAAAGGCCAAGGCAAGGGTCACGGCAAGGGTCAGGGACAAGGAAACGGACAACAGAACCGCCAGCGTAGCGGACGTGGATGAACCTCAGCATGATGCGTAAGCCGATATCCCCAATCCTCGGAAGTATTCTGGCAGCCAGCCTCGCGCTGGCTGCCAGCGTTTATTCCTTATATCATTCCTATGATTCCGAAATAAACGCGCACCGTGAGGTGCTTGTTTCGCGGGGGCAGACCGTTTTGGACGCCCTCAAGGCAGGAATTCTCGCTCATGGACGGATGGGGCGGTACCGTCCGGAACGATTGAGTGTCATATTTGAGGAACTGGCCCAGACACCCGACATCCTCAGCCTGCAACTCTTGGGACCAGAGGGAAATATCATCGCATCCGGTGGACAACAAACCCCCTTACCAAAGAATGCCGGGCAAATTCTTAGCTGGCAGGGAAACCAATTGACCATGTGGGCCGATTTCGCAGGCTGCGCCCCGGAGGCTGGAGGCGGAGGAATGGGCCGGGGTTCCGGCGGCGAAGGCGAAGCTTGGATCTCTTTCCCGCAAGGTGTGTCGGCCTTGGCGGCGGTTATCGACACTTCATCGATGGCGGGTCTAATTCAGCGCGGACGGATTCAGCTCACAGTGTCCGTGGTCGTGGTAGCAACCGCCATCAGCCTCGGTATGGCGGTTTTCTTGTTAACGCTGAAAAGAAGTGCACTTGCGGGAGAGCTGGAGCTGGAGCGAGAACACGCCCGGCGTCAGGAGCACATTGCCCTGCTAGGGGCCGGACTCGCCCACGAAACCAAGAATCCCCTCGGTATCGTACGAGGTCTCGCCCAGTCCATGGCCATCTGCCCCCACAGACGCTGCGAACGAAGTGACCATGCCCAGCAGATCATCGATGAGGTGGATCGTGTCATTCGAGGGATGAACGCTTTCCTCGCGGTCATGCGCCCGAAGGCGGCAGCGCAAGTCCCCGTGGACTTAGACCTTTTTTGGGATCGCTTCCTGCCACTCGTGCAAATGGATGCGACCGCAGCCGCTGTCCAGCTCGAATACACCCCCACGAAAATGCACATTGTCGCTGACGAAGACCTGCTTCGGCGGGCTTTGCTCAATTTGCTCTTGAATGCTTTCTTGGCCTCATCACCCGGAGGCATCGTCCGTATCAACATAACCGAATATCCAGACGGCATATCCATTGCGATTTGCGATGCCGGATGTGGTATCGTCGAAGAGGATCTTCCACACGTCACCGAGCCCTACTTCACCAAATTCCCAGGCGGATCCGGGTTGGGGCTTCCGATGGTGGAGCAGATAGCCGCAGCTCATGGATGGCGTTTAGGGATTGACTCGACGCCCGGAACCGGGACTTGTGTGCGGTTAAGTGGAATTCGAAAGGCGGACTAAGACGATGCCCAAAGAGCTGGCTTGTATCGCCGTGGTGGATGACGAGCCCGCGCAGCGGGTCTTGCTCGATGTGGCCCTGCGTACTTCGGGGTATCGCACGGTACTGTGCGCAGATGGAACAGCCGCGCTGGAGGCATTGAATCAATGCGACCTCATGCTCTTGGATGTCCGCATGCCCGCCATGACCGGCTTTGAGGTTCTTCAACGCGCCCATACGGACCGACCGGATCTTCCCATCCTGCTCTTGACCGCGTTCATCGATGTCCGCGATGCCGTGGCAGCCATCAAGGCGGGGGCCGTTGACTATCTGGAAAAGCCCATCGACATTGATGAATTGATTTCAGCGGTGGACGACGCACTGGGTGCAATTAGCCGCCCCGTTTCCCCCTGTGAACAGATCCCACTCCCTTCCCACGTGGCAGCTGAAAGCACCGTCATGCGCCATGTATTTCACCAGGCGTGCAAGGTCGCCAAATCCGATATTTCAGTGCTGCTTCTCGGGGCGAGTGGCGCAGGAAAAGATATCGTAGCCCAATTTGTCCACGATTCAAGTTTGCGCGCCGGGAAACCCATGATTCGCGTCAATTGCGGAGCGCTTCCAGAACATCTCATTGAAAGTGAACTCTTCGGACATGAGAAGGGTGCCTTTACCGGAGCTGATGTTCAGCGAAGTGGACAATTTGAGGTAGCCGAGGGCAGCACATTGTTTCTGGATGAAATCGGAGAACTTCCCCTGTCTGTTCAACCCAAATTCCTCCATGTGCTGGAAACTGGTTCCTTTCGGCGCGTGGGTGGAGACCGGGAACGACTTGCAAACGTGCGCGTGGTGGCAGCCACCAACCGAAATCTTGAGGATGATGTGCGAAACGGAACCTTCCGCGAGGATCTCTTCTACCGACTGAATGTTTTTCCACTCACTATTCCCCCGCTGCGTGAACGCCCGGACGATATTCTGGCCATCGCCGATATATTTCTCAAGCCCCGAAAACTGCGTCTTTCGCCCGCTGCCGAGCGGCTCTTGATGGCCTATGACTGGCCCGGAAATGTGCGGGAGTTGCGCAACGCCCTCGAGCGAGCGGGAGTTCTGGCGGATGGCTCCCTTATCCTTCCCAAGGACCTTCCGCCACAGTTGCACAAGTTGTCCATCCCTCAGCAAGCCGGTCCCGTGCTGGTGGGAGACATGGAGGAAATCCAGCGCCGGGCCATCCTGGAAGCCGTGGAAAAGACCCGTGGCAACAAGACCCAAGCCGCCGCCCTGCTAGGGATTAGCCGCAGGAACCTGATCTACAAGTTACGGGGATACGGAATGTAACGCCCCGCGCCATTCGCCTGAATGCTTCGCCCCTTGCTATACTGCAAGCCGTCCGGCGGTT
>CAIZGN010000290.1 GCA_903932505.1 Candidatus Hydrogenedentota bacterium | reverse complement strand
CCGAGGAGATAGAACCGGAACTGTCGGGCGATCTGAAGCTGATCGATTCCGAGACCCAGGCATTCGCGGAAATATCCGTGAGTCACGCCTTGATCAAGCGATACCACAAGAACCGCGACGCCTTTGTGGAGCGTGTGCGCCAATACTGCGTGTCGCGTGGCATTGCGCATTTTCTGGTGTCCAGCGCGACCCCGATCGAGCACCTCACGCTGGACATTCTACGGAAGGGAGGGATGCTGCGTTGAGCGCACTGTCCGATATCTTCCTGGCCCCGCATCTGCTGGCCTTTCTATCGGTCCTGCCGGTGGTCATCCTGCTGTACCTGCTGAAATTGCGGCGGACGGAAATCATGATTCCCAGCACGATGCTCTGGCTGAAAAGTTTGCAGGATCTGACGGCAAACGCGCCATTCCAGCGCCTGCGCAAGAACCTGCTGCTCTTTCTGCAACTGCTGGCCCTTACCCTGATGGCGCTGGCGATCGCGCGGCCGTATATGCGCGCCGAGGGTACGCGTGGCGGAAATCTTTGCGTGATCATCGACCGTTCCGCAAGCATGCAGACGAAGGAGGACGAAGGCACACGGCTCGAATTGGCGAAAAAACAGGCGATCGATTTGGTGGAGCGCATGGGCTCAGGCGACCGGATGATGGTGGTGTCCTTCGCGGACACGGCCGTGGTGTGTTGCGAATTGACGGACGACCGTCGGCGTCTGCGCAGTGCCATCGAAGGGATTGAGGCGGGGGATGGCACGAGCCATATTCGCGATGTGATGATGATTGCGCGTTCTCTCGCGCCGGGGGACAAGGAAAAGGAAGCGGTGGTGTCTGACATTGACCTGATTTTGATCAGCGACGGACGGCTTTCGGATCTGCCGGAACTGGGCGCGCTGAGCAAAAACGTTTCCTTTTTGCGGGTTGGAAAGAGCGATAACAATGTGGGGATCGTTCGTTTTTCCCTGCGGAATCCCGAGCCAGGCGCGGGTGAGCGACAGGTCTATGTGCGTATCCTGAATGAGTCACCCAAGGCACTGGACGCGACACTGACCCTCTTTTTCGACGCCGATCCGCTGGCCGTGGAGGAGGTGCATGTGGCGGAAAAACAGTCCAGCGACTACGTCTTCGCCCTGCCGAAGATTACCGAGTCGGGCATGCTTCGTGCGGAGCTGGACCACACCGATGCACTCGGGGTGGACAACCGCGCGTGGCTGGCGCTGCGCACCGACGCTTTTCTCCGGGTCTTGCTCGTGGGTGAGACAGACTCCCTTACCGCGTCGTTCCTGCGGCGGGCTTTGACGCTCGATCCGCGTGTGCAACTGAGCGCGATGCTGCCCAAGGACTATGCCGACACCGGCGACTATGATTTGACGATTTTCTGCGGGGTCCTGCCGCCCGCCGGGCCGGATGGCGCGACGGTATGGCCCTCGGGTGCGCTTTTCTTCATTAACGCCGTGCCCGCGCTTCTGGGTTTGCGCGCCGATGGCGAAATCGCGAATCCGCCTTTGCTGGCGGTCGATCCCGAGCATCCGCTGACGCGGTTTCTGCATCCAGGAAACACACGGGTCACGAAGGCGCAAAAGCTGGTGCTGCCCGAAGGTGCGCGCACGTTGATATCGACGGAAGGTGGCGCGCTGCTGGCGGATGTGAGCCATGACGGGCAGCCGGTCATCGTGGCGAGTTTTGACCTGGCCGACTCCAACTGGCCGCTGCATCTGTCTTTCCCGCTTTTCATCCAGAACCTGATAGGCTGGTTACCGCGCGCTGCGATGGCGGGGCAGGGATCCCTTGCGGTCGGCACCCCCATCGAGCTGTTTGGCGGGCCACAGGAGGAAACCGCGAAGGTGACGCTGCCGGATGGCACACCGCGCACCGTTGCGCTGGATCCGATGCGCCCGGTGCTATTCGGCGAGACTGCAAAGGCGGGGCCGTATATCGTCACACGCGGCAGCACCGGCGCGGAAAAACAGGAGTACTATGCGGTGAATCTGCTGGATGCGAATGAGTCGTCGATTACACCGTCGGAGCGCCTGAATCTGGGCCGCAGCGAAATTGCGGCGCAAACGGAATCGGTTCGCTTCAACCGGGAGTATTGGCGGTGGTTGCTGGCGGGCGTGCTGGCGGTGTTGGCTTTGGAATGGTGGTTGTACAGCCGGAGGGCTTGGTTGTGAGACGGAGATTGAAACGTGTTTGGATGGGCATCGCCGTGGTGGCGGGGGTGCTGGGGATGTGCTGCGAGGGTTGGGCCGCCGATGGCGACCTCATTCTGGATGTGCGCATCAACAATGGCATGGCCTATCGGGATCAGACCTGGGCAGCGGTGGACGTCTTTGTGGACAACCAGCGCAGCGATGTCGATGGCTATGTGGAGGTGGTGTTCTTCTCGGTCAGCGGCGAACCGCAAAGTCCCAGTTACCGCGTCCCGGCGGAGTCTCCCCGTAATTCCACAAAACGGTTCCGGTTGCATTGCCTCCTGAGCGGTTGCAGTCGACTTGAGGCGCGGCTTTATCACAAGGGGCGTCCCGCCATTGAATTCCCAGCCACCGTGCAACTCGCGCCCATTGGCCCCAAGGACTACTTGGGGCTTGTGCTGGATGACCGTCCGGAGGACTTCGGCTTTCTCGGTACGCGCCTGTTCAGCGATCAGGAAGGGGTGCGTTTTCACCGGATGTCGCTGGATACGGCGAGCCTTGCGGCCCTGCCGGACTACCTGCCGTGCTACACCCCCTTCGATATCATTGTGATTGGCAGCGTCGACCCCGAGCGCATCGAAAGCACACACCGCGCGTTGCTGCGGGACTATGTGCGGCAGGGCGGGACGCTGGTGGTGATGACCGGGGGTGCGGCGCCGCGCGTACGCGGCTCATGGCTGGAAGACCTGTGCGGGGTGACGGCGGGAGACCCGACCGTATTTAATGAGGCCATGATTGCAACGGCGGCTTTCGCTGAAAAGCCGACCTTACAAGAAGGGGTGAGCGCGGGCCGCGAAGGTTATGTGGCGGCGCTGGCACCAAAAACACCCGAGGTGAAAAGAGTCGGGAATGCGCCTGTTTTGGCGACGCTTCGGCCTGTGGAGGGTGGACAGGTCGTGATGGTCGCGGTGGATGCATCGAGCCAACTTCTGCAGGAATGCCGGGGCTATTCGGCCCTGTGGCGGAGCTTGTGCAACCGGAAATCAACGTTATTGCCGCTTAATTTTCCGGCCGCCTCATCCATCTGCATGGGGCAAGCACCGTATGTCGCCGGGGTGAACCTGCTGCCCATTCGGTCCGTGATCACGTATCTGCTGACCTATTTTTTCATCGGGATCATAGGCAATTGGCTGTTCTGGAATTACCGGAAACGACGCGAGATGGCTTGGGTATGCCTGGTCTTTATTTCGGCGGGCTTCACGGCCTACGCGATGTTCTACGGCACCCAAGGCCGCGCGCGCGAATCGGAGCTCGCACAATTTGAAACGATTCGCCTGCCGAACCCGTCCGCCAACCCGGCAAACAGTGAGGGCGAGGTGCTGGCGGATCTGACGTCCTTTATTGGCGTCTTGGCGGCCGGGTCGGGGAGCTTTGACGCCGTGGTGACACGGCCGGGGGCCCTCGTCGGTGATTTGGCCTCCGCACAGGGACAGTATTTCGCGCCCGATCCGTATTCCTATCGGTATCGGCAGAACTACGCCATGCTGGGCAGCCGCCCCTTTGCCTTTGTGCAGAGCGACCCGCCGTTGATTGAGGGATTGCGGGTGGGTGCGAGTGAAATGCGGTTTCTCGAGGCACGCAGTCCGCTGACGCTGCCGGGTGGCATCACGGGGCAGTTTCAGGCCGAGGGCACCATGGTTCAGGGTACCGCGCAAAACCACACGGGGCTTGCGCTGGACGAGGCGGTGCTGCTTTACAACGGACAATTTCACCCGCTTTTTGCAGAGGGGGAGGGATGGCGGCTGGCTTCCGCCGGAACCAATCCGTTGCCCTACAATGCGCAAAAGTTCCGGCAGCGAGCCTTTGACACCTCCACGAGGAACCAGCTTTCCGGGCTCAAGGACGCCATTCGCACCACGCTTTGCACTTCAGACGCCTCCCGCTTCGGGGATCCCGGCATCAATCTCGGATTGAAACCGTGCATACTGGCCTGGGTGAACGGCCCACCTCAAGGGGCCATTTTCATGGAACGGGCGAAGAAACAGACCTTGTACACCACACTGGTCGCCGCGCCGGTCACGGTGGTGGAAACCGCGCCTGTTTCCGAGCAAAGCCTGTCCGTGTTGCTGCACCAACGCATGTCCGGCGCGAGCTGGGCCCCTCGGGAGCGGCTGAATGAAAACGCCCAAGATTTCGAATCCGCGTTGACAAACGCGTCCGGCGCAATACGGCGCGGCTCCATGGATATCATACAGATACATGTGCCCGAATGGATGAAAGAGCGTCCGTGCACCCTGCTGGTGGATCTGTGGCTTGCGGTGGATTCGCGGACGGCTGCTTTTCGAGCCCCGTCATCGAAGCCTTCCGCGAATCTTCCGGCGGGAGACCCCTTCGAGGCGCACATGAAAAAATACATTCGCGTGAGTGGCCTGTTTGAGCCGGAGAGCAGCCAGACCATCAGCACACCGAACATGCGGGTCTTGCATCTTCGCTATCGGATCGAGCAGTGGGCCAACATTCCACAACCTGAGAACACCTTCCAGTTTGATGTGGATTATCAGTCCAATACCCGAAAACCCGCTGTGGCGGGGGATGATCCCGCCATCGCCTTGTCGCTGATTAACGAGTGCCTGGTCTACACCAGCGCGCATGCACTGCCCCTTGGAGAGACCCAGCCTTCGGCCACTGCGCAACCCATAGGAGATTCCATCGTATGGCAATGATTGAAACGCACGATCTAAAGAAAGTGTACAACGGTTTCGTGGCCCTTAAAGGGATTAACCTTAACATTGAGGCGCAGGATATTTACGGGTTCATCGGCCCGAACGGCGCGGGGAAAACCACGACCATCCGCATCTTGTCCACCCTGCTTGAACCCACGGGGGGGCAGGCGCTGGTCGACGGGATGGATGTGATGAAGTCGCCGTATGAGATCAAGAAGATCGTGGGGTACATGCCTGATTCCTTTGGGGTCTATGACGGCATGCGCCTGCGCGAGTATCTCGATTTCTTCGGGGCGGCGTACAAGATCCCTAGCAAGAAGCGCAAGAGCATCATTGATGATGTGCTGCAATTGACGGATCTCACCCCGCGTGCTGACGATTATGTCAGCGCCTTTTCACGCGGCATGAAGCAGCGGTGCTGTCTGGCGAAGACGCTTATCCATGATCCGAAGGTGCTGCTGCTGGACGAGCCCGCGAGCGGACTGGATCCTCGCGCCCGCATTGAGATACGCGAGCTGCTCAAGACGCTGCGGGACATGGGCAAGACTATCCTGATATCGTCGCACATCCTTTCGGAATTGGGCGACATGTGCAACAAGGTGGCGATCATTGAGCGCGGGGAATTGCTGGCTGCGGGGGGCTTTCGCGAGATCCTCGCGGGGGTGCGGCAGACCCGCGAGATTCGGGTGGAGGTGCTCGATGGCGCGGATGAGGCGGCGACGATACTGGCGAACTCGCCGGGGATTGTGAATGTGGATCGATCCGGGAACGAGTTTCAGATGGAGTCGACCTTGGGTTCGGCGGAGTTAACGCAATTGTTGAGGACGTTGATTGAGCGCGGGGTGCATGTGTTGTTTTTCTCGGAGGAGAAGGGGACGTTGGAGGATGTTTTCTTGAGTGTTACGCAGGGAGGGTTGTGATGTGGGTAGTCGTTATTGCTGCGGCTTTTTTGATGTGTGGAGATAGGTATGTTTGTTTGGTTTCCATTTCTTGCTTTAATACGGCGGGAGTTGCTTGAAACACTCCGGCGGCGACGGGCTTTTCTTTTTCTTGCGCTGGTTTGCGGGTTGAGTCTGCTTGCGGTGCTGGTGGCTTGGCCGGAGGAAGAGACCCGGGTGTACATGGGTGGTTTTGCGGCGCAATCGCTCATGTCGGCCCTCCTGCTCTCGCTGATGGTGAGCGGGCTTCTGTTGGTGCCGGGATTGGCGGGGAGCGCGATTGTCTCGGAGCGGGTAAACGATTCCTACGATCAACTTCATCTCACGCTCATACGCCCTTCGGGCATTCTGGCGGCCAAGCTCGCCAATGTGCTGGGGTTTTACTTTTTGTTGGCGGTGGCCGTCCTTCCGCTGGGTGGCGTACTGTTCTTTCTGGTGGGAATCGAGTGGAGGGATTGTCTCTACGGGTTTGCGCTTGTGTTTTCGCTCGTGTTTTCATGCGCGTCAGCCGGTCTGATGTGCTCGACGCTGTTTCAGCGCACGATTCCGGCCATCGTGGCGAGCTATGTGGCGATGATCGCTTGCACCGGTCTGCCTGTGGTTCTTGCACTCGCCTGCCTGGAGTCCTTTTTTGATTATAACACTTGGAACTATTGGACTTCGCAGCTTGATTCCCTTTTTGTGCAGTGGGGCTTGGCTGCTGCGCCTTCGAGGTATGGCGGCTTTTCAATGGAGTTTCTTCTTTGCTCGCTTTGCCCTCCGATTTCCCTGTTCGCGCCATCCAGTCCGAATATTGTGCGTGAGTACGTGTATCTGGCGGGGGCTGTTATTCAATGCCTTCTTGCGCTGGGCTTTCTGGTCGTCAGTGCCTCGGTTCTAGCACGCGCGCCACGCCCGCCGAAGGTGCAAAGCGAGCGCCCCATCGATGACACCGCCATCCTCGACAGCCGTCGAAAGAATTTTCCGTTCTACCTCATCGACCCGCTGCGCAGGAAGGAACAGATTTCAGATGGACGAAACGCTTTCTTGATAAAGGAAATCCGCTGGGGACTTCTGGGGCGCACCACCTCGCTGATGCGTTTCTTCTATGCGTCGCTGCTCCTGAATCTGCTGGGCGTGCCGCTGGTTACCATTCTCATGGGCGCGAGCGACAACTTTTCCGTGGCCTGCGGCGCGGCTGCGTCCATGATTCTGACGTTGCTGATCACGCCCGCGCTGCTGTCCAACGCGCTAATCAAGGAAGAGGAACAGGGCAATCTCGACATGGTGCGCATGACCCTGCTCAGTCCCCGGGAAATCCTTTGGGGAAAATTGCAGGCGGGGGCTATGAACGTGCTGTTCCTGCTCATTCCCGCCTTGGTGGTGCTGCTGTTTGTGGGTGCATCGGAATCCATGGGCTGGGCGGATTGGACACCGGTCAACATCACCCTTTATGCCGCGCCGACTTTGCTGGTGTGCGCGCTGGTGTCGCTGGCCGCCTCGATGTGCGCGTCGCTCTATGCGCACAGCACGGGAGCCGCAGTGACCGGCAGCTATGCGTTGAGCGGGTTTCTGTTGGTGGGGCTGCCCTTGGTCGCCGCTTTTGTGTATGTGATGAGCACTTTTTCGCGGGAAGGACGGCTGAGCGGGTTTTATAGTTTGGATGATGCTTTCGAACCGCCCGAGGTGTGCGCGTTTTCTCCTTGGGTGGCCTTCTTGCGCATGTTCGGGGAAAGGCAGGGAATCGTGCATGTGTACCCTTGGCTGGGCAGCCTCGCCCTGTTCACGCTGATTGCGGTTGCGCTGCTGATTCATGTGGCCATCCGCTATCACCACAAGTTCCTGAAAGGATAGTTTTTTCATGTGGTTACCCATACCCGCAGCGGCCCTGGTTCAACGCGAACTGCTCGAAGGTTTGCGAGAGAAGAAGGTGTTTCTTCTGCTGCTGTCGAGCAATGTCCTTCTGTTTGCGGTTTTCGGACTTGGGGTATTGAGCGTGGGCAATGACCCGGCCTCTCTGGCGCAGATAACCCCGGTGGCCTTCATCGCGCTGTGCGTGGTCTGGTATGGCTTGGCGGTGCTGTTCATCCCGGCGATGGCAGGGGCTTCCATTTGCATCGAGAAGCAACAGGGTTCCTTCGACCTGCTGTGGACTTCCCTAGTGCGGCCATCGGGGGTGATTGCGGCGAAGATGGTCAACATTCTCTCCATTTTCCTGCTGCTGGTGATATCCAACCTTCCCATAGTGGGTGTGCTTTTCTTTTTTGTCGGGGTTGATTGGGTTCAGTTTTTGTGGGGCTTTGGATTGGTCTTCCTGACGGCCGTGGCCTGTGCGGCAGCGGGGCTGATGTGCTCAGCCTATTTCTACCGCACTTTGGCGGCGTTTACTGCGAGCTACGCGGTGACCCTGTGTTTTCTCGGCGCACCCTATTGGTTCGTGGTGCTCATGACGGAACTCCTGTTTAATTGGCCCTACCGAGGAGAGACGCTCAATGATGTCATGATGGTTTTTTGTCCACCACTCGCCTTTGGCGCGACTTTGAACAGCCCGGGCAACGGCAACATGCTTCTGGGCTCGGTCGTATATCAGCTGGTATTCATACTGGTCATGCTTCGTCTGGCTTGGCGTTTCGTCAAACGACCGCCACGTCCGATGCAGGTGGATACCCGCAAACCCATTGATGACTCTGAACAACTACGCGCACGAAGGCGCACATTTCCGTTCTATCTGGTGGATCCGCAACGACGACGCGCGACCATTTCCGATGGGAGCAATCCCATGTGCGCGAAGGAAATTTACTCGGGGCTTCTGGCGCGACCCACTTGGCGTATCCGCACGTTTTATGTGTCGCTGGTGCTGGCCTTCCCTTTCAGCCTCTTTGGTGCGGTCGCGAATTACCATGAGGTTGGCAATGAAATCTTTAACGTGTGCTGGTTCATCACGATTTTCGTGGTGCTGCTGGCACCCGGGGTGATCGCCCATGCGCTGCCCAAAGAGTACGAGCTGGGCAATATGGATTTGCTGCGCACCACGCTGTTAAGCCCCTGGCAGATCCTGATGGGCAAGCTCTTCAGCGCGGTGATCATGCTGTCGCCGTTTGTACTCGGGGTGCTTTGTGGTCTGGGACTCATGCTGATGAACATGGTTTGGGCTGACCCGCTGGGCTTCCTTCAAGGCGGGGCGGAGGGTTGTGTGCTGATCGCGGTGAATGTGGCCTGGGCATTGACGTTGAGCCTGCGAACCTCCCTCTATTTTCGCCGCACACTGCCGGCATTGGTTGCCAGTTATATTGTGGGGCTTTTCTTTTTCGCTGGAATTCCTCTGCTATTCGTGCTTTTCGGGGAGCTCGTTGTGCGACCCTATTCTCACATAGACTGGCAACTGATGGAGCCGCTGATTGGGTTCACCTCCCCTTTGCTGGTGGTGCCTTTCCGGGCAGACACGATGAATTCTTCCGCGATGCTTTACCTTTTGCTTGACCTGTTGGCGTTTGCGGCGTTGAGTGTGCTGGTTTTTGCGTCGTCGGTGCGGCAATTCAAGAGGACGCACATGCGGGATCGATGATGGGGTGGTAGGCATGCAGGCAGGATGCCTGCGTTGCGAATGCTTAACATCGTTTCGTTTCTCCGCCTGCCCGAATTGGAGGTTGCGGCGTATTGAGGTCGTCCCGTGGGTTTCCGCAGCCGAGGTCGTCTGCCCTCCCGTATATTGTTTTTTGGGCACTGTGGTGGTTGGATTTGGTACAATCCTCTTATGAATACTAAAGAAATATGGGCTGCGTATGTGCCGGATGCCACGCCGGGTGAGTTGATGTGCCGTTTTGAGTTGCGCAATCCCGCCCGGTGTGTGGATCGTTATTTGGAGCAGTTGGGCAACTTCTACGGGGTGGTGCGTCATGGCACGTGGCGTTCGACTTTTTCGGATGTGCGGCAGATGAATTGCGAGACGGTGCGCAGCGCCTTGACCGCGCATCTGGAGGAGACGCGTCCCGAGTGGGATGAGGCGGTGGATAAGTACATGCGTGAGATGGAGACGATGCGGAGGAAGGAATCGGAAGCTCGCGCCGTGGAAGCAGCCGTCCAAGCCGAGGTTGCGCCTTCTCCCGAGGAGGAAGTCGCGCACGTGGAGGCGCTTCCGGTGGTGGCAGAGGACGTGTTGCCGGAGGTTTCGGAGCAGGAATAGGTTAGGGTTATGGGTGGGGTTTAACATCCCCCGGCCCTTTGGGCCACCCCCTTCGCAGGGGGATTTTTTTTGTGCGCTTTGCGCTCCGATTACCCGCTCAGCCATTCGTTGCGATGCGCTGCCACAAATGTGTCATCGTTGAGATGGGGGTATGCGGCGTAAACGCGGTCGATTTCGGCGAGCTGTCCGGGGCCGAAGGTTTCGTTTGGTTCAAGACACCAGACCCCTTCGAGCAGGCCTTGTCGGCGCAGGACTTCGTGGAGTCCGGTGATACATCCGGCGAATCCGTTTGCCGCATCGAAGAAAGCTGCGTTCGCATCGGTGACCTCGATATTCTTCGCCAGCATCTCCCCTGGAATGGGTGCATCGTCCGCCGCCTGTTGGTGGCATTCCTCGAGCAGTTCACAGGCTTTGCGCGTCCACACCGCCCAGTGCCCCAGTAGGCCTCCAGCAATCCGGCGCGTTATCGTGCGTCCGTTGACCTTGAAACGATAGGGTGTGAGGAGGTCGAGGAGGATGTTGTCATCGTTGCCGGTGTAGAGGGTGATGTCGTCACGTCCTGCCTCAATGACCGCGCGCACCACGTCGATGGTCTGGTAGCGGTTGAAGGGGGCGATCTTGATGGCCACCACGGACTCGATCTCGGCGAATCGCCGCCAGAATGAATAGGGCAGGACGCGCCCACCGACGGAAGGTTGCAGGTAGAACCCGACCACGGGAATGACGTCGGCCACGGCGCGGCAGTGCGCCAGCAGGCTGTCATCGTCCGCCTCTTTCATCGCGCCGAGGCTTAGTAATCCGAGGCTGTATCCCAAGTCTCGCGCCAGCTCAGCCTCCGCAACCGCTTGGGCGGTTTTTCCGCAGATACCCGCAATGCGCAGCAGGGGTGTATCTCGCCGGGCGTCGGCGCGATCCATTTCCTCCCTCGCCAATTCAAGGACGGGGCGGAAGAGGGCGATATCGGGTTGGCGAATGGCAAATTGGGTGGTATGCACGCCGACCGCGAGTCCGCCCGCACCCGCCGCGATGTAGTAACGGGTCAGTGCGCGCTGCCGCCGCTCGTCGAGTTGTCGCGCGGCATTCAACGCCAGCGGATGGGCTGGGATGACCGTGCCCTTTTGCAGGACTCGCGCCAAGGAGGAATCAAAACTTGCCATCACGCACCTCGAAATGGGTTGGTTTATCCAGCGACGCGCCGCCGCGCATGATCCAATCGGCCAACCAGCCCTGGACCTGTTCTGCATCGACACGGGGGGGGCCGAACAGTTTCCGTGCCTTAGACGCGTCATTGAGCAGCGCATCGGGCGCAGGCTCGCCGATGAAGGTGACCGGCTTGCCCATGCGGCGACCGAAATTTTCGGCGACCGTGCGCACATCGAGCAATTCAGGGCCGGTGAGATTAAAAATCTCGGGCGGGGTGGCCGTGTGCTCGAGCGCGCGCAGGGATTGTTCGTTCGCATCGGTCTGCCACATGGCATTGAAGTAGCCCATGCGCAGGTCGACCGCATCGCCGCGCCAGACTTTTCGGGCGAGGTCAGCGAGCACACCATAGCGCATCTCGACGGCGTAATTGAGGCGAATGATGGCCATCGGGATACTCAGTGTTCGGCTGAAGTGATCCAAGATACGCTCGCGACCGAGACAGCTCATGGCATAATCCCCATCGGGTCGGAGCGGGTCTTCTTCGCGGGAACCATGGCTCGCAACGGGCACCATGCCGTACACATTGCCCGTGGAAAAGGCGACGACCCGACTGTGCCGGTAACGTTGCGCCACCATCCCGGGCAGGTAGCAGTTCATCGCCCAGGTGAGGGCTTCCTGATTGGAGGAACCGAATTTCATACCGGCCATATAGACCACATGGGGTGCTTCAGGCAGGGCGTTGAGCGCGGCCTGATCGAGGAGGTCACAGGCAACGGTTTCGACGCCGTGCTGTTCCAGTTTTTCCCTGGAGCCGGGTGAGGAGAAACGGGCGACCCCGATAACCCGGCGAGGCGTTCCTGCGGCGTCTGAGGCGCGTTTCGCCATGCGCGCGAGGGTGACCCCCATCTTTCCGGCCACCCCGAGAATGACGATATCGCCGTTGAGGCGGCGCATCATATCCACCAAGGCGGGGGATGGCTCGCTCAGCAGATCTTCGAGATGGTCTTCGTCGGTTATCGAATCGGGGGGCTTTTCGGGCATGGCGTCCATCCTTCACAGAGTGCATGAAAGCAAGGGTCTTATTCTGCTGGGCATAGTATCGGTTTCGCTTTTGAAACGTCAATTTCCGGTGAAAATTTGGGCGCTACGCTGCGCCCGCAGTCTTAATGTATACTGGACAAGCTGGTGAAAGGAATACAGGCGGGAAGGACGATTGATGGATACTCGTGCCGACGATGTGCGTATGGAAGTGAACGATGACTGGGCACAGCGGGTTCGCAGGCGGCTGAGCGCGGCCCATGTGGCCTGCGTAAACCTGCTAAGCGGTCCCGGTTCGGGCAAGACCACGCTGATAGAGGCGGCGTTGCGTTCCCTGCAGGGGATTCCGCGCATTGCCGTTATTGAGGGCGAGCGTCACACGGCGCTGGATGTCGCGCGCATCGTAACCTGCGGGGCGCGTGTCATACGGGTGGATGCTGAGCCTGAGCGTCATCTGGAAGCAAAGCAGGTGGACCATGCACTGGAACATTTCGACCTGAGCTCGGTGGATTTGTTGATGGTTGAAAATGCGGGAAATCTGGCGTATTCCGCGCCGGTGGATTTGGGAGAGAGCTACCGCGTCACCGTATTGAGCGTTTCGCAGGGGCATGAGCAAACGGAGAAGTATCCCGAGCTTTTTCGGAACACCGACCTCGTGATCCTGAACAAAATCGACCTTTTACCGCATGTGGATTTTGATTTGGTGCACTTCAACGAGACGTTGAACCGGCTGTATCCCAACGTGCCAACCATTCAAGTGTCCTGCCGGGCGGGCACGGGCATCCGGGAATGGTGCGGCTGGCTGCGCACGATATCCGGTACCGCCATTTAAGTGCCGGCTAACGGCCGCAAGCCAGCGCCAGGACGATCATCGCCAATTGCAGGCGCACCTGCAATTCCAACGGAACCATGGCGAGATTGTAGCGATATTGGAGTTCCTCGAGTGCTGCGGCGCGCTCCTCTTCGGGTCTCAGCAGTGCATCGCCCAAATCCGCTTTGAACCGGGGGCCGGTGGGGCCATCAAAGGAATCCTCTCCCGACATGCGGAACATCGGCACTTCGCTCACCATGCAAAGCGGGTCGCCACCCAGCGCGGTGAGAAATTCCATGGAACTGGGGCGAAAGAGCGCGGCGGTCGTCGCATCACCCTTTGCCAAGAAGAATTCGCGCATGGCCACAGCGCTGGGGGTGGTGGCAAAGCCGGGGCGAATGCGAACGAACCCTTTTTCACCGCGTCGGTCCTCGTCGTGCAGGGGCATGCCGACATCGCCACAAAACGCGGACAAGGCCGTCATGTATTCTTCATTGTGTGGTGCTTGCCCTGCGGACATGAGGAACCATGCGCCTTCAGCGTAGGACATGCCGTGAAGGGAGAAATGCGCATGAAACGGTGCCTCGGGTTTCAGGAAGGCCTGCATGGAGAGGCATTCGGGACGAGCGCCGGATTCCGTGTCAAAGCCAAACTCGATGTCGTCGCCCGGAGTCTCGCGCACGGCCCCTTCCGCATAGGCAGGGAAAGGCGGCAGGGCTTCAAACCAATCCCGATTGAGTGCCGCGCCGTCCGGGTTCATCTGCGGGATTACATGGAAGCGGAATTCTTCCAGCAGT
>CAIZGN010000289.1 GCA_903932505.1 Candidatus Hydrogenedentota bacterium | reverse complement strand
TGGGATGTACAAGACCGTCTTGACCACGATGTTGCTTATTGGCGCTTGCGGTATTGCCTTTGGGGCTTCCGCCGAGAAAAAGGTCACCATAGACGCGAGTAAAACCGGGGAACCCATCTCGAAGTATATCTATGGGCAGTTTATTGAGCACCTGGGGCGTTGCATTCAGGGTGGGCTATGGTCTGAGATGCTTGAAGACCGGAAGTTTTTTTATCCGGTGACGGGGGAGGCACCTGCCTGGGAGCCGCATTATCCCGGGAAAGACAGTTGGCAGGGCGAGGGGCATACCTTTGATGTGCTGGTTCGATCGCCGTGGATGATTCTGGGGCCGAAGATGGCTGTCCGCATGGATCGGGAGCATCCGTATGCGGGGGAACACACCCCGGTAATCAGCATTGAAGAATCCGGTCGCCCGACCGGTATCCAGCATGAGCGTTTGGGGCTTGTTCAGGGGCGTTCCTATGTGGGTCGCATCGTGTTGGCCGCTGACAAGGGCATCGAGTCCGTTAGTGTGAGCCTGATGTGGGGGGATGGGGCGAGCGACCAACAAACGGTATTGGCGAAAAATGTGGGAGAGACTTTCTCCACCTATGCACTGAATTTCACGGCCACTACCTCAACGGACAACGGTCGACTCCGTATTCTGGGCACAGGCAAAGGCCATTACGCCATTGGCGCTGTTTCGCTTATGCCTGCGGACAATATTTCGGGTTGGCGTGCGGATACCGTGGCTTTGCTGAAGGAATTGAATTCGCCGGTTTACCGCTGGCCGGGCGGCAATTTTGTGAGCGGCTATAACTGGAAGGACGGGGTGGGGGATCCGGATAAACGCCCTCCGAGGAAAAACCCGGCGTGGCTTGGTATTGAATCGAATGACGTGGGGATGCACGAATACATGTCGTTGATGCGCGAAATTGATGCGGAGCCGTTCATATCCGTGAACACGGGCCTCGGCGGGATTGACGCGGCGGCGGAGCAGGTCCAGTACGCCAACGGCACGGTAGATACGCCCATGGGTAAACTGCGTGCGGAACACGGGGATACCCGGCCGTTTGGCGTGAAGTTCTGGGCCATAGGCAATGAAATGTATGGCGACTGGCAGATTGGCCATATTCCGCTGGAAGAATACGTCAAAAAGCACAATGGCGTGGTGGACGCGATGCGTGTGGTGGATCCCGGTATCGTGCCGGTTGCCGTGGGCAGCGTTGGGAAATGGAGCGAGACCATGCTGGCGAACTGTGCTGATCGCACGGGGCTTGTCAGCGAGCATGCGTATTGGCAGGACAAGCCCGACCTGATCGAGCATATCCTGCAGCCGGTAAACCAATTGCGCCATACCGCCGAGATGCACCGCCAGTATCGCAAGGATATCCCCGCTTTGCAGGGGAAGGACATCCGCATTGCGATGGACGAGTGGAACTATTGGTATGGCCCTGCGGAAAACGGGGAGATTGGTCCTCGCTATTTCTTGCAGGACGCGCTGGGGATTGCGGCGGGACTCCATGAGTACTTCCGCAACAGCGATATTTTCTTCATGGCCAATTACGCGCAGACCGTGAATGTCATTGGGTGTATCAAGACCACCGCAACCAGCGCGGCCTTTGACACCACGGGGCTTGTGCTGAAAATGTACCGCCAGCACTATGGCGACCAGCCTTTGGCACTCACCGGAGATTTTGCACCACTGGATGTGGCGGCAGCGCGGGATTCCAAGACGGGCAGCCTGACCATTGGGGTGGTGAACCCGACCGAAGAGTCGGAGCGAGTGGCGGTTGATCTGTCCAATGTGAGCGTGACGGGGAAGGGGATGTCCTGGACGGTTAGCGGTGCGAGCCGACGGGCGAGCAACCGTCCCGGGCAAACACCGGAGGTCGTGATTGAGAGTGCGTCTTTCGCTACGTGCCCTGCGCCTCTCGAAGTGAAGCCGCTGAGTGTGACCTTGTTTCGTTTGGAAACGCGCTAGAACGTAACCTTTTCCCCAGTGATGCGGGATTTTAGAAATTAGCGGAGGAGAGAGTCATGGATTTTTCGGAAGTCATCCAACGTCGCCACAGTGTTCGGGAATTCGACCCCAACCGGGACGTGTCCCCGGAGATTATCCAAAAGATTATGGAAACGGCGATACAGTCGCCTTCTGGCGGAAATTGCCAGCCGTGGCATTTTGTCGTTGTTCGAGATTCGGCGGCGCGTCAGGCTTTGGCGGCGGCGGCCCACGGACAGCAGACGCTGCAGCAGGCGCCGGTTGTCATTGCGGTTTGCAGTGATCCGGCACGGAGTGCGGCGTATTATGGCCGTCGCGGACAGGACTTGTATGCCTTGCTGGACGCCGGGGCGGCGTCCGCCCACATATTGCTCGAGGCCACAGCCCAAGGGGTCGGCAGTTGCTGGATTAGTGCTTTTGAAGATGACGCGGTAATGCGGGTGCTGCGGCTTGGCGATCATCTTTCCCCCATCGCGCTG
>CAIZGN010000288.1 GCA_903932505.1 Candidatus Hydrogenedentota bacterium | reverse complement strand
TCGAGTTGGGTGCGCTCGGCCTCCGTTCGTTTGCGTTCAGTGATGTCTTGGACGAACCCCAACATCATATGGGGATTCTTCTGCTCGTCTCTTTCCAGTCTCGCGATGGAATGAACTACCTTCGACGGCGATCCGTCTTCAGGGTCAATCACGTATTCAAGATCGTACTCTCGTCCTTCAGTGACCAGATCGACAAATGCCTTGTGCACGCGCTCACGTTCTGGGATGCATTTTTCAATGTGTTCTAACGTCAAGTCCTTGGTGTCAGCCGCAAACCCGAATATGCGCAAACTGCCAGCCGATCCCCATACCGTTTTCGTATCGAAGTTGTATACCCAGGTTCCCGTGCCGCTGATCTGCTGCGAAATCGACATCTGACCTTCGCTAAGCCGCAGCGACTGTTCGCTCCGCTTCAGGGCGATTTCGGCTTGCTTGCGCCCGGTAATGTCGTACAAGGCTACGAGGTAATTCTCTGTACTAATGTCCCCAAGGGCAACCGCACTGATCATGAATGTGCGCACCGAACCGTCCTTGCACATTACATCTACCTCTCTTGGGATAATGGGTCTGTTGGAATTTTTCGCGTCCACCAGATTTTTACGCCAGTTGTCTGCGGCCCATTGCCGGTATTGCGTGTCCGGATACGCGCGGAGCCACCATTCTTTCAGGCTTGGAATGTCCTGTGCCGTATAGCCGATTGCCCGAACAAATGCGTCATTACGGTAAATCAGGTTCTCATGCTCATCCACTATACAAAGGGGTACCGGAGATGCATCGATAATGTCTCTGGAGCGCTTTTCGCTTTCGCTCAATGCACCTTCCCGCTGCACCAAGGTTTGCAGCAGCTTGTTGAAGCCGCCGATGAGTTCGCCAATTTCATCCCGACGCGTGATCTGCAACGGCTTCGGAGCTTGTGTTCCATCGGACAGGGTGGCCAGCGTTTTCACCGTGGCGAGCATCGGCGAAAGCTCGCGCCTCAACATCCACCAGGTCAGACCGCCAAACAGCAGGGTGAAGAAAATTGCCCCCAATCGCGCTCGGATCAACATGTCGTGGATCGGGGCGAAGACTTCGTTGGTCGGCAGCGTGACACCCACGTACCATCCCGCTAGGGGAATGCTCTTGGCAGAGGTCAGCACCTCTACGCCGATGGGATTAACCAGAATATCAGAGCCTTCGTAACCATCGATAAAACGGTCCACCGCGGCATTAACGCCAGGTTCGGGGAGCTTCTCCATGACGCGGCTCTTGTCGGTCGCAGTGACAATTAGCCGATATTGCGGTGCGACAAGCAGATAGCCGCCGGTCTTGCCGTAAGTGCTTTTCGTAATCTTGTCCAGAAAATTGGGCAGACGAAGGTCTGTTACCCCGGCGAGGACGCCGATCACCTTTTCCTGCGCATCACGAATGGGCACCGCGATGACAAAGGCCGGGGCATGCATCAGCTTGCTCATGACTGGTCGGCCAATTGTCACCTTTCCATCTTTGAGGGGGCCGGTTATGTAGTCTCGCTCCCGGAAATTGGCGCCCAAGCGTCCGGGCAAGCGTGGAAATTCGGCAATCACCGTTCCATCGACACCTGCAGCGGCGACACCGTTGTTAAACAAAGAGTAGAAGGTCGGCTGATCCTCCAGCATTGCCTGGAAAGTCGCTGGTGTGCTTATCATGGCCGGGGTAATTCTTGCGGCAATCGTTTTCAGCGCCTCTACCCGTGCATCCAATTCGGCATTGACCTCGGCGGCCATGAACGAGACCGTTGATAACTGCTGATCGCCGGACAGGCGTTCCATATCCTTGTGCAGGGTCTGGCTCGCGTAGAAGGTCACAGACCAGATGGCAATCAGGAAGATGATGAGAACGAAGAGCGTCACTCTCGTCTTGAGTGAGCGCCGAAG
>CAIZGN010000287.1 GCA_903932505.1 Candidatus Hydrogenedentota bacterium | reverse complement strand
CGCGCGCAACGCGGACTACGCCCTGGTAGTGAACGAGTTCGGGGTGACCGAAGGGGTCGTCACCATCGGGGACCTCTTTCAGACCATGGCTGGCAATATGATGCCGGGCGCAGACGACCCTGGGCTGGCGCTGGCGGTGCAGCGCGACGACGGGTCATGGTTGCTCGACGGCCTGTTGCCCATCGACGAACTGCAGGACAAGCTCGGATTGCCAGGACTCGGCGACGAGTCTCAAGGGCTTTATCACACCGTTGGAGGCTTCGTGGTGGCGCACATGGGCAGGATTCCCAAGCGTGCCGAGAAATTTTTCTATGGCGAATGGGAATTTGAAGTCGTGGACATGGATCACAATCGCGTCGATGAGGTGCTTGCCACCCTCACGACTGCACAAAGGGCCGATACTTGAATGGTCAAGCGACATCACAGTATGCTGGCCGACGCTGATGCGACGGGCTGGAGTACGATCGGAACCTGTCGTTCGAGTAGCGCCGGGCCGGGAGTCTGTTCAGGCTCGAGTGGCGTTTCGCGTCCTTGAAATGCAGCCGCCGGCTGGAATTTCAGTTGACGGATGGCCCCGGGGTGAACAAGCGGCCGGAAGGGGCCGCCGGGATTTCTACTGGCGGCGCAGATCGACGAAATTGGAATGCCCGTGAAATCTAGACGCAAATTGATCTTCGTTTTAATCGCTCTCGCATGCCTTTTTTTGGTGTGGGAATTTCTGTGGCCCACCTACCGCGATCACAGTAGACGCTCATTCGCCGGGCGGGCCATGGTGATGGCATCTGACTTGAGACCTGTGATTGCAGAACGGCTGCGGAAGCGTGAAGGTGGCGCTGCTATCAATGCCGGATTGCGCATTGCAGCCCAGCCCCCGGTCACAGGAGGATATGTTGCGTCCGACGGTACAGTCGTCGTGGATGCGGAACTCGATTATTTTGTGCCTTTCACTTTCATTCTCCGCCCGCGCCTGAACTCGAAGAATGAAGTCGAATGGACATGCGGGGTCGTCAAGCAAGAACAAACCCAATACACCTCCCAGCAATGCCGCCGCGTGCTTGAAATTCCGGATCGACGCTAGCTTCTTGTCTTAGCGTCGGCTGCGTGGCCGCGAAGAAGCAGATTCCCCGGGCTGCGACCTCGGAATGACAGGACCGAATAGCGTTTCGTCACTTGTTAAGGAAAGCTCAATAGACCGGATTGGGTCACAGCTGAAATATGGTCACGAGTTGCGACTCCTGCATGGAGGTCTTCCCCAATCTACGTCCTTCCCATCTACAGCTTCTTCCTGTCAGTCCATATATCCACTATCTTCAGGGCATGCCCCGGAAAATCCTGGTCGTGCTTCTGCATGAGCTTGAACAACGCCGCCGCCACATCGGGTGGAAATCCCTGTCGTGCGCCGTTTCTGGTGTCTTGAAGCAAGTTATTGATGAACCCGGTGAGTTCGGGCCCACCCCACAATTCCTTTAGCTGCCCACCGATACGCTGATATTGCACGTTGATGATTTTGAAGTGCTCATTGTCTGAAAGGGTCTGGCCCTCTGACCCGGGGGCTTGTCGCCCAAATAGTTGGTCGTGCTCCTTTCGAAGGCCATACAACGCCAATTCGACTTTGGTTGTCAGCCCCAATGATGGATCGTCCTTCGCATCGTTTATCACTCCATTTATGTATGCGACGAGTCCAGGCTTTCCCCACAACTCAAGGATTCGCTCTCCTACTCTGGGGATGTTCTCGCTTACTACCTTGAACCGATCGCTGTCTTTAAGCATCTGCGACTCGAGCAATGATTTATGAAATTGAGATCACAAGAATCGCCCTCATTTGGATATTCCGAACGCAGGGCGACCTGTCATTTTTGTTATGTTAAAGGATTCCGGTCGCCTTTGATCTAGAATCACGGCCGGTGGGCGATAGATTTGATGACGAGATGCGCCAATTTCTCAAATTGCTTCCGGCATCCACTGAGGAGATCTAGTGAAAAGCGCGTACGTCCATGGCTACGATCCGCGAGAGACTCGCCGGCTGCAGGATCAGGCATCCACGCTTGTGGAGCTGCTGCATTCGGACACATCCTACCCCGAAGGCAGCAGCGTGCTGGAAGCCGGATGCGGGGTCGGTGCGCAAACAGTCACCTTGGCGTCCAATAGTCCAAGAGCGCTATTCACCTCGATAGACGTGTCTGAAGCGTCGATCGCCGAAGCCAGAAGGACCGTCCAGGCCGCAGGCATCGGCAGCGTGACACTGCGGCAGGCGGACATATTTCACCTGCCATTCCCGCCCGCCTCGTTCGATCATGTGTTCCTGTGCTTCGTCCTTGAGCATCTGGCCCAGCCGGTCGAGGCGCTGAGGGCACTGAAATCGGTCTTGAGGCCTGGTGGAACCATTACGGTAATCGAAGGCGACCATGGCTCCACCTATTTCTATCCTGACAGCGAATTCGCACGCAGAGCTGTTCATTGCCAGGTTGAATTGCAGGCCAGGGCGAGGGGGAACGCGCTGATAGGACGCGCCCTGTACCCCCTGCTGACGGCAGCCGGATTTGGCGAAATCTACGTCTCGCCGCGAATGGTCTATGTCGACTCAAGCAAACCCGAGCTGGTCGAAGGATTCACAAAGAACACCTTTACCGCGATGATAGAAGGAATCCGGCAATCCTCCCTTGATGCAGGGCTGATGAGCGAAAGGGAATTCGACAAGGGCGTAGCCGATTTGTACCGAACCGCAGAAGCGGACGGTGTCTTTTGCTATACTTTTTTCAAAGCCCGTGCCGTTAATGTTTCGTCTGCCACCGCGCACCGGGAGAACTGAGGAGTCGTCAGACACCGGCAGCCCCGTCGTCGCTAAGCGCCCCGTTTGCGGTCCTGCGACCACCGCGACCACGTACCTACCTGCAAGCGCCACGGACCCGATGCCGGTTATATGGCGGAACAGCCGCTCGCGGCGGTTTG
>CAIZGN010000286.1 GCA_903932505.1 Candidatus Hydrogenedentota bacterium | reverse complement strand
GGCAGACGGGTTTTTGTGGCTTTTTGGGTGCGGGTGGGTTGAGATCTGATCACACGCGACATCCCCCCGGTGCTTTGCACCGCCCCCTTCGAAGGGGGATTGGGAGGGTGCTTTCGCTTTGCTTATGACGTGGAGGCTGGGGATGTGGCGTTTCGCCTCCGCAGTCCACGAAGAAAACAGCACAAAAAAACAGCTATACTTCCTCCCGTTGCTCCACAACCAAAAGGGAAAGTATCTACGACCATGGAAAATCCTTCTCGTGAGTTTCGCTCTGCGCTATTGGGTGGCATACCACTTTGGGGCCCGCTGCGTGCCACCTTCAGGCTTCTGGTCGCGTTCGTATGGATTCTGTCTTGCTATATCGTCCTGCGTGTGCTCTCCATCGCGCTGATCCCCTTCCCGGAATCCCGCTACCGGGCTCGCCACCACATGAACAAAGTCTGGGTCCGGGGCATGCGCTACATCATCGGCATGCGCATCAAAATGTTCGGTGAGATGCCCCCCCATCCCTATTTCATCGTCTGCAACCACATCGCCTGGGGCGACTATTTCCTCATGTCCAATGTGCAGGATCAGTGCACCTACGTGCTGCAGGCCGAAGACGAACACCTGCCTATCGCCGGGGCCTTGATGTCCGCCAACGACCCCATTTTCAACGTCCGCACCCGGAAAGGCGTGCCGGTCACTGTTGCGAAAATGGTCGACCTATTTCAACGGCAAAAACTCAGTCTCACCCTGACCCCAGAAGGCGTGGTTGGACCCGGCAAGATCGTGCGGCGTTTTCATGCCGCCCTGCTGGAAGCCGCCGTGCAGGCCCAAAAACCGGTGCATTACTGCAGCATCACCTGCCGCACCCCTGAAGGATGCCCCCCCGCCTCCAAGACCGTCCTCTTCGGACCCGACCCCTACTTCCTCGGCCCCGACGGCAAAATCCCCCAGTCCGAAATCGACGCCTGGGGTCCCGAACGCTCCTTCTTCACCCACCTCCTCGGTGTCCTTTGCCTGCCCTGGCACGAGTTCATTGTCCGCGTGGCACCCGAACCCATCTCCGGCACCGACCGGGTGATCCTGGCCAACCAACTCCACGACGCTGTGCAAGATATCTTCGTCCCGGTGGAGTAATCGACGGAAAAACATCCCCCACACCGCCGAAAATTGAGTACTCCATGCCACTCCGCTTAGACTATGAGCGAACAACCCAAAAAAGCAGGAGTTACCCATGAAAACCATTTACCTTCTGTCGGCATTATTTCTACTCATCGTCGCGCCTTTCAGCGCATGGGCGGAAAAAGCACCCGGTGCCGCAATAACACTCTTTGTCGCCCCCAACGGAAACGACGCATGGAACGGTCGCCTACCCGCGCCCGACGCACAAGGCAGCGATGGTCCCCTGGCCACGCTGGCACACGCCCAGCAGGTCGTGCGTGCCTACAAATCCCGCGATGGATTAAAACCGGGCGACATTACCGTATGGGTGCGCGGGGGAACCTATGAACTTGACGCCACGCTCGCCTTCACGGCGGAGGATTCCGGCACCGCAGACGCCCCGATCATCTATGCCGCCTTTCCTGGCGAATCCGTGATGTTGTCCGGCGGCAAGGCCGTGCATGACTGGAAAGAGGTCACCGCGCCGGAGGCCCTGCAACGACTCGACGAAGCCGCCCGAAAAGAGGTGCGCGTGGCCGACCTCAAGGCCATGGGCATTCAGGATTACGGCAATCCCGACAAAGATGGCCTCGAACTCTTCTTCACGGGCACACCCATGACCCTATCGCGCTGGCCCAACGAAGGCTTCGAGCGCATTCAGGACATTGTGGTTGACGACGGACACCAGATTCACGGCATCAAGGGCAGCACAGTCGGAAAATTCAAGTATGCCGGGGATCGCCCGAAACGCTGGCTCGGCGAACAGGATCCCTGGGCGCATGGATATTGGTTCTGGGACTGGTCAGACCAGCGCCAGCGCATTACCCTCATCGATTTTGACCAGAAGGTCCTCGGCCTCTCAGAGCCCTACCACACCTACGGCTACCGCAAGGATCAGTGGTACTACGTATTCAACGTGCTCTCCGAATTGGATCGCCCCGGCGAATGGTATCTCGACCGTATCAACGGCCTCCTCTACTTCTGGCCGACCCAATGGATGTACGCCAGTCAGGCGGTTGTCTCCATCCTGCCCTCGCTGGCCTCCTTGGACGGCACATCCTATCTCAGCCTGCGCGGATTTACCTTCGAGGCCTCGCGCGGCACCGCCGTGCACGGCACCCCGGTAGACCACGTCGAAATTGCCGATTGCATCGTGCGCAATGTTGGTGGCGATGCCATTTCCCTTTCCGGGAAAAATAGCGGCGCGGTGGGTTGCGAAATCTACCAAACCGGTTCAAGTGGTATCGTCTTGGCCGGTGGCGACCGCGCCACCCTCGAACCCGCCGGCATGTACGCCGAGAACAACCACATCCACCACTACGGTCGCATTAACCGCATGTACACCCCCGGCGTCGCGCTCAACGGCGTGGGCAACCGCGTCGCCAACAACCTCATCCATTCCGCGCCGCACATGGCCATTCAGTTCGGAGGCAATGACCACGTCATCGAGTTCAACGAGATCCACCACGTCTGCCTGGAGTCGAACGACGCTGGCGCGATTTACGCCGGACGCGATTGGCTTATGCGTGGCAATGTCATCCGCCACAACTACCTGCACCACATCGAAGGCTTCGAAAAACGCGGCTGCGTGGGCGTCTATCTCGACGACATGTTCGCCTCCGCCTCCATCTATGGCAACGTCTTCCATCAGGTGACTTGCGCTGCCTTTATCGGAGGCGGACGCGATTGCAGCGTCGAGAACAACATCTTCGTGGACTGCAAACCCGCCCTGCACGTAGATGCCCGCGCCTTGGGTTGGGCAGCCTACCACGCCGACGAATGGATCGCCGAGGCGAAGGAGAAAGGGACTATCAAGGGCTTGGCCTACACCCAGCCGCCCTACAGCACCAAGTATCCCGAAGTCGTAAAGCTGCTCGATGACGAACCCAAATCCCCCAAGGGCAACCGTATCGCGCGCAACATTTGCTGGGGCGGCACGTGGGACGACATCGAAGCGGTTGCCAAGCCCTATCTTGCGATGGAATCAAACTGGGTGCAGGAAGACCCGCATTTTGTCGATGCCCCCAATCTCGATTTCCGCCTCAAGCCCGATGCCCCCGCCCTGACGCAAGGCTTCGTCCCCATTCCCATGGAATCCATCGGGTTGTTCAAGCACGGTGCGAGCGATCCTTCCGGTTTCCGCGCGCTGTGCGACAGAACACTCGATGCCCAAAGTGCAACAGCCCCTCCACACACCACGCAGAAACCAAGCCAAAGTGGGGCAGACATTCCTGTCTGCCCTGACCTCACCCTGGCACGCGCCAGACAACTCCGCACCCAGCGCAACTTCGACGCCGCCCGCAAAATGTACAAGAAGGCCATCGCAAACCCCGCCTTGCCCCCGGAAAAGAAATGGAACGCCCGGCTGGAGTTGGGCCATACCGGCATGGCGCAACGCCAGTACGCCAAAGCCCGCAGTGCCTACCGGGCGCTGTGGCACGACAAAACCGCACCGCCATATCTCCGCATGATGGCCGCCGTCCGCGCAGGTGAGACCCACGCACGAGAAGGGCACGCGGACGCCGCCGAAAAGACATGGAACAAGGCCACAAACATGCAGGGAATCCCCAAAGCGCTTCTAGAAACCGACCTTGTGAATCGTTCAGGTATGTTGCACTCGGACGGAGACCACTTGGGATATTTTTCACAGTTCGAAGCAAAGTGTGCCTTCGAATTGTTTGTCTCACCGCAAGGCAACGATGCGAATCCCGGCACAGCGGAACAACCGCTGGCCACCTTTGAGGGCGCGCAGCAGGCGGTTCAGAAGATCAAGGCAAAGGGTCCCTTGCCCTACGGCGGCATTGCAGTGAACTTCCGCGAAGGCAAATACCCTGTGGCCAAGGGTTATTGCTTGTCCGATGCGGATTCAGGAGAGGCTCTCCATCCGGAGGTTGGTGCCAATGGGGACATCTGGTTTAGCGGCCCCTGCCTTTATGCACCTGTGGTCTACCGCGCTTGCAACAACGAGAAAGTGGTGTTTTCCGGCGGGAAATCAGTCTCCGGTTTCGCGCCCGTGACCGACAAGGATATCCTCAAACGATTGCCCGAGGAATCACACGGCAAAGTGCTCCAAACCGACCTCAAAGCACAAGGCATCACTGATTACGGCCTGCTGCAGACACGCGGTATGGGCATCAAAGACGCCCCCCCGCAATTGGAGTTGTTTGTGGACGATGTACCCATGACCTTGGCCCGCTGGCCCAACGAGGGCTTTGTGCGAACCGGCAAAGTCATCGATGCTGGTTCTTTTACCGAAAAACGCGGCGCAACCTTCGAGTATGCCGATGCTCGCCCCGCCCGCTGGAAACAGGCCAATGACATTTGGCTGAACGGTTACTGGTATTGGGACTGGGCAGACTGCACCTTGGGTGTGGCCTCTATCTACCCGACCACGCGCCACATCAACACAAAACAAGTCGGCAGCTACGGCCTGCGCGAAAACCAGACCTATTACGCCTTCAATCTGCTTGAGGAAATCGACCGACCTGGCGAATACTATCTCGACCGCAACACCGGCATCTTGTATCTGTACCCGCCAAAGGATCTAGCCCAGGCCAAGGTTGAACTCTCCATGCTGGAAGGCCCCATGCTTACCTTGTCCAACGTATCACATGTCCGTTTCGAGAACCTAGAGTTCGAAACCGGCCGTAGTGATGCAGTCGTGGTGCGAGACGGAATGGCCTGTGCTTTTGTGGGTTGTTTAGTCCGGCAATTTGCGGGTTCCGGTGTCCGCATTCAGGGCGGGGAAGAGCACGGCGTATACGGCAGCGAACTGCACACGCTCGGACGGCGTGGCGTCGAGCTCATCGGAGGAGACCGCATGACCTTGCAGTCCGCATCTCATTACGTCGAGAATTGTTACATTCACAACTTCTCCCGCATCGACCGCACCTACACCCCGGCCGTACAGATCGAAGGCGTGGGAAACATCATCTCCCACAATCATTTCAGCCAGTCCCCCAGCCACGCCATCCGCGTCGAAGGCAATGATCACATCATCGAATACAACGAGGTTGATCATGTGCTGCTCGAAACCGACGATCAGGGCGGCATCGACATCTGGGCCAACCCGACCTACCGGGGCAACATCTTCCGCTACAACTACTGGCACGACATGGGCAATGGCCGCCCCTGCGGACAGGCCGGTATCCGCCTCGACGACGCTATCAGCGGAACCCTCATGTACGGCAACATCTTCCAGCGTTGCTCCGGCGCGAATTTCGGCGGCGTGCAAATTCACGGCGGGAAAGACAATTGGGTCGACAACAATATCTTCATCGACTGCCCCTTCGCCGTGAGTTTCTCAAGTTGGGGCGAAAAGCGCTGGAAAGATTTCCTCGCCAGTGACCTCTGCCAAGGTTACCTCAAAGCCGTCGAACCCGTCATGCCACTCTACCTCCAGCGCTACCCGGAACTCGCGGACCTCGAGAAGAACCCCGACGTCAACAACGTCTGGCGCAACATCGTCATCAACGGGCAACTCCTCTTGCGCGACAACGGCAAGCACCACGTCACGGACAACTGGGTCACTGCAGAAGACCCCGGCTTCATCGATGCCGCCACCAACCAATTCGACTTCAGAACCAACGCCCCCGCACTGGACCAAATAGGCTTCAACCCGATTCCCTTCTCAAAAATTGGCACCTACCCCAGTCCACTGGCGCGATGGAAAAAGGAATAAGAAACAAGGATTCACCACAGAGACACATAGAGCACGGAGAAGTTACATCCCTCCGTGCTCTCTCTCTGTGTCTCTGT
>CAIZGN010000285.1 GCA_903932505.1 Candidatus Hydrogenedentota bacterium | reverse complement strand
CCGCCGCCGCCGCCGCCGCTGCCGCCGCGTGAGCTGCCACGGTCACGGTCACCACCGCGCCCGCCGTCGCGTCCGCCTCGATAACCGCCACGGTCGCCACCGCGATCACCACCCCGATCCCCTTCAGGACGCGGACCACGCGGTGACTGGCTGCGCTGCGCCTCGACTTCTTCCGCACTGATGCGTCCCAACTCCACGTCGGCTTGCACTTTGGACAGGTTGACCCGGCCCATGCGGTCGATCTCGAGCACCTTGATGTCCACTTGGTCGCCAACGTCAACAACGTCGGTGACTTCGTTGACCCGGCCTGGGGCCAATTCGGAGATGTGAATCAACCCCTCCTTGTTGCCCACGACGCTGCAGAACGCACCGAAATTCATGATGCGTGTCACGGTGCCGCGATAGACCTTGCCCACTTCCACATCCGCTGTAATTTCGCGGATCATGTCGATGGCGGCCTGTGCGCATTCGTGATCGGAAGCGGCAACATTGACGGTGCCGTCGTCCTGAATCTCGATTTCGGAGCTCGTGCTGGCCTGGATGGCGCGAATGACCTTGCCGCCTGGTCCGATGACGTCGCGGATTTTGTCGGGGTCAATCTTGATGGTGTAGATACGTGGCGCGTAGGGGGAGATTTCCGTGCGCGTTGCCGCAAGCACTTCGTCCATTTTGCCCAGAATGTGTTCGCGACCTTCGCGGGCCTGTGCAAGCGCACGCGCCATGACTTCGCGGGGCAATCCCTTGATCTTGGTGTCCAACTGGAACGCCGTAATCCCGTTGCGCGTGCCACAGACCTTGAAGTCCATGTCGCCCAGGTGATCCTCGTCGCCCAGAATATCGCTCAACACGCAATAGGCGTCGCCTTCCTTGATGAGGCCCATGGCGATACCCGCCACCGGCGACGCGACCGGAATGCCCGCGTCCATCATGCTCAGCGTGCCACCGCAAACGGTCGCCATCGAACTCGAGCCATTACTCTCGGTAATCTCGGAAACGATGCGCACGGTGTAGGGGAAGTTTTCGTCCTGCTTGGGTTCCGTACCTTCCACGGAGAAGCCAAGCTGGCGCGCAAGCGCGCGTTCGGCCAGTTTGCCGTGCCCGACTTCGCGACGGCCCGGCCCACTGATACGCCGCACTTCACCCACGGACCAGGACGGGAAGTTGTAGTGCAGGAAGAAACGGCGGAAGACATCGCCCGTCAGCTCATCGGAACGCATCTCGTCGCGGCTGGTGCCGAGGGTGGCGGTCACAAGTGCCTGTGTTTCACCGCGGGTGAACAAGCAGGAACCGTGTGCACGCGGAAGAACGCCGACTTCGATCGAGATCGGGCGAACTTCATTCAGCGCGCGGCCATCCATGCGGACATTGCTATCGATAACGGCCTGACGCATGGTGCGCTTCTTGAGATCACTGAAAATCTCAGAAATCTGCCCTGCGCGAGCATGATACAATTCCTCGCCATACTTCTCAGCCAGCGCGTCTTTGACGGCCTGCTTGGCCGCATCAAGCCCTTCGTAGCGCAACTGCTTTTCGCGGATGGCCAGCGCCGCGCGGATGCTGGAAACCGCCAAGGGTTCGACATCGGCCACAATCTCGGCGTCCCATTGACGCTCGACATAGCTCATCTTTTCAACGCCGACGCGGCTGCGCAATTCTTCGATGGCGCCGGTGATCAGCTTGATGTTGTCATGCGCGAACTCAAGCGCGCCGAGCATGATTTCCTCGGAGACCTCGTCGGCATCGCCTTCCACCATGCAAATGGCGTCGCACGTTCCCGCGACAATGATATCCATTCCGCTTTCGGGCATGCGGGCAATCGGCGGATTCGCAACATATTGGCCGTCAAAATAACCGATGCGCACCGCGCCAATCGGTTGGGACAGCGGCACCTTCGACACATGCAACGCCGCCGAGGCTGCGTTGATGGACAGCACATCCGGATCGTGCACATTGTCCGCAGACAACACGGTCTGGCAAATCTGCAATTCGTTGGTGAAACTCTTGGGGAACAGGGGCCGCAACGGACGATCAGTCATGCGGCATATCAGAATTTCGCGTTCGGACGGCCGGGCTTCGCGCCGGAAATAGTTTCCGGGGATCTGCCCCACCGCATAGAACTTCTCGCGGTAATCCACGGTCATGGGGAAAAAGTCTTGCCCCTCTTTCGCCTCCGATGCCACCGTCACTGCGGACAACACCATCGTGTCTCCACTGCGGCAAATCACGGCACCGTGGGCCTGCTTGGCAATGCGGCCGGTTTCGAATTCGAGGGCATCATCGCCCACCTTCACAGAAATACGTTCTACCATTCTTCTCTCTCCATCTTCCTTCGGGGAACGCCTCCCACTGCATTCCGATATATGTTGTTCTTTTCTTCCTTCGTTCCACTCTTCTTCTTGGCCCGCACATGCGGGACATGTTCTAAACCGGCCGCCGATAAGGTGGGAGCGGCGTAAACGGAACGGGGCGGCGCGAACGCCGCCCCGAGGGGGACCTTACTTACGCAACCCTAATTCGCTAATGAGGGCGCGGTAACGTTCGATATCGCGGTTGCGCAGATAGTTGAGCAGATTCCGGCGATGGCCGACCATCTTCAACAGACCGCGGCGACCCGCGAAGTCTTTCTTGTGCGCCTTAAAGTGTTCGGTGAGGGTGTTGATCCGTTCGGTCAACAGGGCCACCTGCACTTCGGTTGAACCCGTGTTGCTCGCGCCTTGGCCGAACTTCACGATCAGCTCCTGTTTGCGTTCTTTCGTGACACTCATAGTCCATCTGTCCTTTCATTCACCCAAAGCCCAGTCCGCCGCCGGCAATCCGCCGCGAACGTCCGAGCAAAGGGCACCTTCAATTCTTCTATCCGCACGCCGTCCAACGTTGGACGGCAGAAAGAAGCACTAACCTAGCAGTCCGAGCATTGCCCGCTGCAACTACAACCGCAACCGCCCGGTTTGTCCGACAACGCGGCCAAGCCCGGCAGTATTTTGCCTTCCAGCATCTCCAGCGACGCACCGCCACCGGTTGAAACGTGCGACATTTTATCGTCCACGCCAAACTGTCCAACCGCCGCTGCCGTGTCGCCACCACCGATAATGCTGACGATGTCCGGCGATGCGGCCAGCAGGTTCGCGATAGCCTTGGTGCCTGCCGCAAACTTTTCCATCTCAAACACGCCTACCGGGCCGTTCCACACCACCATCTTGGAGCGCTTGATCGCCGCGCAAAACAGTTCAGTGGTCTTGGGGCCGATATCGAGTCCCATCCAGCCGTCGTCGATCCCGCCTTCGGAGATCTTGCTGTTGGCATCCTTCGAGAAGGCGTCCGCGATAATGCTATCGACGGGCAGCAGCAGTTCCACGCCCTTGGCTTTCGCCTTGGCCAGCACATCCTTCGCGACTTCGAGACCGGGCTCGTCCAGCAAGGAATTACCGATGGCCTGTCCCTGCGCCTTGAGGAAGGTGTACGCCATGCCGCCGCCAATGATGAGCGTGTCGACAAGGTTCAAAAGGTTTTCAATCACCGTGATTTTGTCGGAGACTTTCGCCCCACCCAAAATCGCGGCCAACGGGCGCGTGGGATTTTCCAACACCTGCCCGAAATATTCCATCTCTTTGGCGACCAAGAAGCCCGCTGCGCTATACGGCAGGAAACGCGTCACACCCTCGGTCGAGGCGTGTGCACGATGCACCGTGCCGAAGGCGTCGCTGACGTACACTTCGGCCAGTTTGGCCAACTGCTTCGACAGCATCGGATCATTTTTCTCTTCGCCCTCTTCGAATCGGGTGTTTTCCAGCAGGATGATATCGCCCGGCTGCATCGCGGCAACCGCAGCATCCACCTCGGATCCCACCACCTGATCCATCTTCTTCACATTACCGCCCACCAAACCTCGCAAACAATCCGCAATGGGATCCATCTTCAATTTCGCGAGTTTGACCGCATCGTCCTTCACTTTCTTCGGGCGGCCCAAGTGGGACATCAGGATGAGCATGCCGCCCTGATCACGGACAAAATTGATACTTTGCAGTGCCGCACGAATGCGGCGGTCGTCACGAACGGTACCGTCCTCATTCTGGGGCACATTGAAATCCACGCGCATCAGTACGCGTCTGCCGCGCAGATTGAGATCGGCAATGCTTAACTTGTTCATCGTCTGCTTTCCCGTAAATTCTGACCGGGTTATTGGAAACCGGGCCGGCACGCTGTGCCGGCCCGGAACTTCACTTGCTTAGCCTTGCATCTTCTTGAAGAGGTCGACGCAACGGTTCGAGTAACCCCATTCGTTGTCGTACCACGACACGATTTGCACGAAGTTTCCGTCCATGACCTTCGTCAGGCCGGAATCAAAGATGCTGGAGTGCGGGTTGCCGATGATGTCGCACGAAACGATCGGGTCGGACGTGTATTGAAGGATGCCCTTCAACTTGCCTTCGGACGCTGCGCGGATCGCCGCATTCACATCGTCTTTCGTGAGGTTCTTTTCCATCTCGGCGACGAGATAGACTGCGGAACCATCGACGACCGGTACGCGCATCGCCATACCGTCCAACTTGCCATTCAGCGCGGGCAACACTTCGCCCACGGCACGCGCAGCACCGGTGCTGGTCGGGATGATGGCGGTGGCAGCGGCACGGGCGCGACGAAGGTCGCTGTGCGGCATGTCCAACACCTTCTGGTCGTTGGTGTAGGCGTGGATCGTGTTCATGAGACCGCGCTTGATGCCGAAGGTCTCGTGGAGCACTTTCGCTACGGGTGCCAGACAGTTCGTGGTGCAGCTCGCATTCGAAATCACCACATCGGAGGGCTTCAGGGTGTCATCATTCACGCCCATCACGATGATGGCGTCCACCGCATCCTTCGGGGGCACGCTCAACAGCACTTTTTTCGCGCCAGCGGCGACATGCAGGAGGCATTTCTCTTTGGTCGTGAAAATGCCGGTGGATTCCAGCACCAATTCCACGCCCAATGCGCCCCATTGCAGCTCGGCCGGATTCTTGATCGCGGTCACTTGCACTTCTTTGCCATTAACGACGATGCTGCTTTCCTTGGCTTCCACGGTGCCCTTGAAGGGACCGCTGACGCTGTCGTACTTGAGCAGGTGGGCCAAGGTTTTCGCGTCGGTCAGATCGTTGATCGCAGCGACCTCAAAACCGGGGGTGTCCAGAAGAATCTTGAACACGTTGCGACCAATGCGGCCAAAGCCATTGATACCAATCTTCGTTGCCATTACTCGTTTTCCTTTCGCATTGTTTCAACAATCGAACCTACCGGACCCTGTGCGCTCCACGCCGGAGAAACCAACGTCGTCTCAGTAGAACCGGGTATCTTGGCACCCGGGGCGCAGGGGAACCCGCAATTTCAGAAGCGGGGATAGAAAGGAGTCCTCGACGTGCCGCCATTCAGGGCCCACGTCCGGGGCCGTACGCCTCAATCACCTCGGGTAACTGTGGCGGGCCTACCCTACCCTATAGGGTTCTTCCATACCCGTAAACTTATATTCGAGTGAAATTATCGCATATTCTCGCCGGACAAGTCAAAAGAATGTTCTATTTGCCGCCCTTGACTCACTCCCGGGCAAGTGCTAGGATGCCCCTCTGAAAAAACGGTCTGAGGTGAGACCTTAGTCACGCAAGGTCGCCCCAAGATGCCGATGGATGGGAAAAATAGACCCCGCGCAGGAAAGTCCCTCGGATCTATACTGGACGCTGCGCGCACCACACGATACCAAATAGCCATGCTCCATTTCCCTAAATTTGCGCTTCATGGTGCCCGGGTGGCCGCACTATCCGGCTGCGATGATGGCGATTGCGCGCACAATGCCCCGGATCCCGCTCCCCGGGAATGCCTCCTGCACGCGTGTGGCCTCTTACCGCATCAACTCGCCACCGTTCGGCAGATCCACGGGATAGCGATTGTGCAGGCCGACCCTACCTGCCGCCCCGATGCGGATGGTTTGATCACCAACCGGGTGGATGTAGCCCTAGGCATCACTGTAGCGGACTGCGTGCCACTTTATCTTCTTGCGCCTGAACACCATGCAATCGCTTTGCTGCATGCGGGACGCGAAGGCACACGCGGCAATATCGCCGCCGCCGGGATCACGGCCCTCCAAGAAACCTATGGCGTCCCCCCCTCCGCCCTCTATGCGCTCATCGGCCCATCCGCCGGGCCTTGTTGCTACGAAGTCGATGACGCCTGCGCGGAGGATTTTCGTCAGGCCGGATTGCCCGCCACCGGACGGCGTATAGACTTGTGGGAAGCCAACCGCCTGCAACTTACCGCTGCGGGCCTGCTCTCCGAACGAATCGAAATCGTCCGCCACTGCACCATCTGCGGAGGCGGATTCCATTCCTATAGGGCGCATCAAACCCCGCAACGCAATTTGGCGATATTGGCATTGAACTGAACCCGAGTGAAAAGGCACGAACCGCGCAAATGAGCCGTTCCCGCTCGCGCGTGTGAGGAATGCCGAATCCTGAAGGAGATTTACGGCGTGAAACTGCGAATACTTCAATCGCTCCTGTGCGGTCTTTGCTTTGCCATGTCCGCGAATGGGAGTCCCGTCGAATCCTGGGCAGAACGATTTCAAGCCCCGCCTGCCGATTGCCGACCGCACACGCGTTGGTGGTGGATGGGCAATGCCCTTCGCAAGGAAGATATCACCTTTGATTTGGAGCAGATGCACGATCAGGGCATTGGCGGGGTGGAACAAATCACGATGGAGGAGGTCTACAACAAGGGAAACCATGACTATCTATCGCCCGAGTACTTCGAATTGCTGCGACATGCCGTAGCGGAGTCCAAGCGGCTGGGACTCGAGTTTTCCCTCAACTTCGGCGGCCCCGGATGGATTTTCGGCGGGAAATGGGTGCCTAAAGCCGACCAGAGCAAAGTCATGATCGCAAGTGCCATGGACGTGCATGGCCCGCTGACGGTCAACGCCCCGCTATCCAAGGAGGCCGTCCTCAACCCCCGGGACATACCGAGGTCCACGCGGGTGATCGGGCCTGAAGACCAACTCGTGGCGGTGGTTACAGGTCGCCTTGCACAAGGGCGACTGGAATCCTCCACACTGACCGTGCTCACGGCGAAAGTTGTCGATGGTCGCCTATCTTGGGAAGCCCCGGCGGGGGACTGGCGCATCATGGCCTTCTGGTTGACCCAGCGTGAGAACCTGGACGCGGTGGATCACCTCAACGAGGACGCCATGTCCCGCTATTGCGAAACCCTCGGTCAGCAACTCAAAGACGCCGTGGGGGCCGAATTCGGACACACCATCGAATCTGTTTTTTCCGACAGTTTCGAGGTTCCCATCTTTCGCAACGGCATGTATTGGAGCGATGGGCTCTTTGAAGCGTTTGCCCGAAGCCGAAAATATGACTTGGTCCCCTATCTGCCCGCCCTTTGGTATGATATCGACCTCCTTTCGCCCAAGGTGCGCTACGATGTCAACGAATTCCTGCACGAAACCGGCATGCGCACTTTCTTTGGTCCTTTTTTGCGCTGGTGCGAAAGCAACAACCTGCACGGGCGCATTCAGGCCTATGGTTTCGTGACGGATAACATCGAGGGCGCGGGTGCCGCCCACATCCCCGAAATGGAAGTCACAGCGGGCGAAAAGGACGCCGTGCCGTGGTTTGACACCCGCGTGAGCCCGAGGGAATACACGGCCTCGGGTGCCCACCTCTACGGGCGCAACATTGTCAGTACGGAAGCCTACACCTTCATGCATTGGCAGCCCTACCGTGCCTCGCTGGAGGAACTCAAGATTGCAAGCGATATCTTCCTCCTGTCGGGCGCGAACAAGTTCTACAACCACGGGTTCAGCGCTTCGCCCGAGCGCGACCTCGCGCCTTCGCGCCGCTTCTTTGTCGGCGAGGGGATGTCTCCCGAAAATGTGTGGTGGCGTCACTATCACCACCTTGCCGACTACCTCGGCCGTTCCTGTTACCTGCTGCGGCAGGGCAACCCGGTCGTCGACGTCGCCGTGTATTCCCCCTTGGCCAACCAGTGGACACAGGATGTGCTCAACGCCCGCAAGTGGACCAGGAATTTTGAGTGGGGTGACCTCGGTGGATTGCTGCGCTCCAATGGTTACAACTACGACCTCATCAACGACGACATCCTGCAGCACCACTCGGAGACTCAGGAGGAGGTTCTGGTCGCGGGCAGCATGCGCTACCGCGCCTTGATTATCCCGAACACCGAGGCACTGCCGCTCGAAACCATGCAGCGAATCGAGGGCTATGTACGCGGAGGGGGAACCGTCATCGCCGTGGATCGCATGCCCACGCTATCGACAGGACTTGAGGAAAACGAGCATAAAGACAAGGAGGTGCGGCGTATTTCGGAGCGATTGTTCCCCAAAAAAGATCCGGTCGCGGGCGGGGATTCGCGCAAGGAAAAACGCGCACACTTCGTAAAACTGGTGATTGGCCGAACCGATCAGCTCGACCAAGTCAGCGCACCCATGGATCCACTCATCAAAATCCTCCACAACCATCTGACCCCGGATTTGGGCTTGGATCTCATTAGCGCCGGTGAACGGCACAACGAAAATCTGCTCTTCTTTCATCGACAGGCCGAGAACGCGGATCTGTACTTCGTGTCCAACGTGCGCGACCGCGCTATCGACACGGTGGCCTCGTTTCGCGTGACCGACCGCATCCCCTCGGTTTGGGATCCCACCACAGGGACGATCACCCCCATCCCGGAATACGACTCCGCCAACGGCACTACTCGAATTCCCGTGCGGCTGGCACCCTATGCCTCCGCCTTCTACGTTTTTTCACAAAAGGGTCCTGAGCCGCACACGGCCCCCGCCGACGGAATACAGGTCGAACGGGTCGATACCACGCATATCACCGGCTTGGTGAAGGAAAACGGAATCCACACAGCGCAGTGGATTGACGGCAGCACTTCCCGGGAATGCAGTGTGGATGTCCGGGGCATTCCCAGCCCCTATGTGATCAAGGGAGCGTGGAAAATGCTGCTTGTTTCTCCCGAATTCAGCAAATATGAAGCCACGCTTGATGCGCTGACCTCTTGGACAGAGAATCCGGCCACCTGCCATTTTAGCGGCACGGGACAATATGTCATTGCCTTTACGATGCCCACCGAATACCTTGAGAAAGACCTCGCGACCGAATTGGATCTTGGTGCGGTGGGGAATGTGGCCGAGGTCCAGCTCAACGGTAAGAATTTGGGTGTGACATGGGTGTCTGGCCAGACCCTCGCCATACCAGCCAATCTTCTCGCGGCAACCAACACCCTCGTCGTGTCGGTCACGAACACCTCCATCAATCGTATTACGGGGTGGAAAGACTTGCCGGAAGTGCCCGAAGCGCTTCAGGCTGAGTTCGGCACCGATCCTGACCGACGCTCTGGCGAGGCCGCACCCATGCTTGCCTTTGAACCGCTGCCCCGATCCGGTTTGCTTGGGCCGGTGCGGGTGCTTGCCGGCAAGCGCGTCGAGATCGCCGTACCCGAAAAATAGGGATGCCGTATCAGAGTCCCGCGCTCACTCCGCCGGGTTGATGTCGGTGCCCAGTTGCTTGGCGATTTTTTCGCGCAGCCGCTCTTCAACGTGCGGAATCACATAGCTGTCGATCGCCCCGCCGAGCGCAGCGATCTGCTTCACCAGCCGGGAGCTGATGAACAGGTGTGGCTCGTTGGACATTAGGCACACCGTCTCCACCTCCGGATTCAGCTTGTGGTTATTGATGGCCATCGTGAGCTCGAACTCAAAGTCGCTCATCACCCGCAAACCACGAATCACAGCGGTCGCCCGATTTTTTCGCGCGAAGTCCACGGTGAGGCCCGTGAAATGGCTCACCTCGATCCCCTGCAGGTCGTTCACCATCTCGCGGATCATTTCGATCCGTTCTTCCACGGAAAACAGGCTTTGCAGCTTGTCGGCATTGTGCGCGACCGCGACAATCACCTCGTCAAAAAGCTGGGCCGCGCGTTGGATGAGATCCAGATGTCCCAGGGTGGGTGGATCGAAACTTCCCGGATATACAGCAATTCGCTTAGGCATCCAAAAACTCTCCTTTGAGCGCGGCCGCGAGGGCCTTTTCGTACACCGAACGCACCGGCACACCCGCCGCCTCCGCACGGGAGCGACACTCCTCAAACTCCGGCGCAACGGTGTTCTGCTGTCCATTCCAATAGGCGAGTTTGACCTTCACTGTGCCCCAAGCGGTCGCCACCTCCCGCCAGGCGCGTTCCAGCACGATGCGCTCCTCCCGGCGAAATCGCAAGCCCAGCGTGGTCGAATGGGCGAACATGACGGCCGATAGCGCGTGGACAGAACCGGCATCGCACAACACCGTCACGCAATGGGCCACCCGGCCCTTCTTCCCGGTCACGGGCGCACAGAAGGCGTCGCGTGCGCCCCCCTGCATCAGCGCCTCGATCAATACCGGCAAGAGTTCCGGGTTCATGTCGTCGATGTTCGCTTCCAGCACGGTGACGGACTCCGTCGCGGCAGGCATCTCGTCCATGTCTCCCACCAAAACCCTCACCACATTCGAGCGATCCGCATACTCGCGTGTGCCCGCCCCGTATCCGATGGAACGCACCGCCATCGGTGGCTGCGGCCCGAAAGTGTGCACGCGCTGAACCATCAACGCCGCCCCCGTCGGAGTCACCATCTCTCCCTCGACGTCGCCACCATAGGTGGGCCGACCCTCAAGCAGTTTTGCGGTGGCCGGAGCAGGGATGGGCATCAGCCCATGCTCGCAACGCACCATACCATGCCCCGTGGGAAGCGGCGAGCAAATGCAGCGTTCGATACCGAGCAGATGCAGGGCGTGTTGCACCGCCACAATGTCCGCAATCGAATCCACCGCGCCGACTTCATGAAAATGCACCTTCTCAGGCGTGGTGCCGTGCACCGCAGCCTCCGCCTCTGCCAGCAGGCGGAAGGTGTCAATGGCTGCGACTTTCACGGCTTCTGGAAGCTCGCCCGCCCGAATCATCGCCTGGATATTATGCAGATGACGGTGCGGCTGAACCACGGATGCGTCAATGCGCACGTGAAACTTGGTGGCCGCAATGCCCCGCTTGGCAATCCGCTCCGCGTCCACTGAAAGTCCGGGAACGCCGAGTGACTGCAAACCCGTCCGCAGGGCGTCGATATCCGCGCCTGCGTCGATAAGCGCGCCTGCCGCCATATCGCCGCTCACGCCGCTGAAACAATCCCAATAGGCTGTGCGCATCCGTTATTTTCCGTTCGCGATACGGTTGATGTTGGCGGCCGCGATGGCCGCGCCGAACCCGTTGTCAATGTTCACGACCGTCAGACCGGCCGCGCACGAGTTCAGCATGCCCAGCAGGGCCGACAGTCCTCCAAAACTCGCCCCATAGCCCACGCTCGTCGGAACCCCGATCACAGGGCAGCTCACCAGACCCGCCACAACACTCGGCAAGGCCCCTTCCATCCCCGCGCACACCACCACAGCGTCCGCCGCGTCGAGAACGGTTCGTTGTTCAAAAAGGCGGTGAATACCCGCCACCCCGACATCGTACACCCGCTCCACCCGGCTGCCAAGCACACCGCACGTCACACATGCCTCCTCGGCCACCGGAATGTCACTCGTGCCCGCGCACACCACCGCCACATAGCCGTCCAGTGCCCCGGGCGGATCCACTGTCAGCGTGAACGCGCGTGCCCGACCGTGCAGCTCAGCCTCAGGATACGCCTCGCCCACCCTTTCGAGCATCTCCGGGGTGCAGCGCGTGCCGAAGACGTTGCTACCGCGTCCGCGCATCCGGCCCGCGATGGCCACCACCTCGTCCGGCGTTTTTCCCGCGCAAAAAATCGTTTCGGGATACCCTTTGCGCAAGTGTCGGTGGTGGTCTATTTTCGCGAAGCCCAAGTCCTCATAGGGGAGGTCACGCAACTGCCCCACCGCATCATCCACCGCTATCGCGCCGGTCGCCACTGATTCCAACATCGCCTTGAGTTTACTCGGATGCATCCCGTTCCTCCCGTTCAGTTTCACGCTATGGTACGGAATAGGGCGAGCAAAAAGAAAGCCCGGCCCCGCGCGTGACGCGGTGTGGCCGGGCTTCCCAGAAATCGGTTTTCGATTCCGCAGCTTTCTGCTTCCATTATGCAGGCCAAACTTGCCCACTGGAGCTGTGGAGCCGCTCTGTGAAGAATCAACGCCGTGAAGCTATTTTTTCTTCGGGGCAGCCGCTTTCTTCGGGGCGGCGGCTTTCTTAGGAGCCGCAGCTTTCTTCGGGGCAGCCGCTTTCTTCGGGGCGGCGGCTTTCTTCGGGGCAGCCGCTTTCTTAGGAGCCGCAGCTTTCTTCGGGGCAGCGGCCTTCTTAGGAGCTGCCGCTTTCTTCGGGGCTGCCGCCTTCTTCGGGGCGGCCGCTTTCTTCGGGGCGGCGGCCTTCTTCGGGGCTGCTGCTTTCTTCGGGGCGGCCTTCTTCGCGGCCGGCTTCTTCGCTGCTAATGCCATGTCTTTCTCCTTTCGTTTACCTACCACCTACACTACAAAGAAGTCAACGGATATGCGGCACGACCACTTCGGCCGCCCGGGGGGATTCTTGCGGAACCACCTCCGCCCCGTTCCCGCGCATCCGCTACTCCTCGACACTACCTCACTGTACTAGCGAAAACATGCGATGGTCTTTTCAGGGCATCCCCGGAGTTTACGTCGGGAGGGGGGTATTGACTCGGTCACAAGACCTGCACCCGCACCTCTTCACCCTTTTCACGACTCACGCGATTTTCTTGCTGCGCAGCTTGGCGGAGCGGCAAATGTCAGCCAAAGGCGACATCGGATCCAATCAACTTGCGGCAACTCGCTAGATATTGTATCGCTATTCAAATGTCCTACCACCTATATGTACCAGAATGCTGTAAAAAAAACAAGTCTTTTTTTATCTTTTTTTACTATTGTACCCCGTCGAATTTCCATAATCGTTCCATGTATCCTTTTGTCGGTTTGCGATACAAAGCCCGTAATGCCCGGATTTCAGGAATTGAAAAGAAAAACCGTTACGCGTAGACCCAAAAAATAGCCGGAGCATTGAACCGGCTGCCGAGCTTATGCCAAGATAGGAGTCGTGAACCCTAAAAACACCATGTGTATCACAACAAACATGCATACTAGCGAAAAAAAATCACTAAATTATTGGCTTTTCGGCGTGCTGGCCTGGCTGGCCTTCTCAGGTGCGGCCGTTCTGCTGCGGGGTGTCCGCTGGGATGAAGCCTATGAGCATGCTCAAATTCTCATTCAACTAGTGTGCTATCCACCCTATCACCCACTCAACTCCTATGTGCGCGGTGTTTTTAGTGCACAAACACAGAGCGCCGCCGCGCTCTTGAGTCTGGGCTTCGGTGCCAAAGGGCTCTGCGCGTTGCGAAACTTTTTTTTTCTTGCGGGCACCCTGTTGCCGATTTTTTTGCTGACGACCGCGTTGACGCGACGAACCTTGTGGGGTCACGCAGCCGCCGCGTGGGTCTTGCAAGGGGTCTGGCTTGAGTTCGATGGAAGCTATCCAACGGCCGTGTGGCCCAACCTTTATTCGAATGGTCCCATCGGTGGTGGATGGGCTTTGTTCACCCTGGCGGCGGCACTGTCGCAACACTACCGACTCGCGGCCTTCATGCTGGGTGCGCTTCCGTGCATCCACATCGGGCAGTTCCCTTTGCTCGCCGTGTGGGCCGCGCTCTGTGTCGCGTATCGCTGGAAGCGGGGTACCCTGTCCGCATTGCGACCAGCCGTGCCGTATTTGTTGGCGGGGCTGGCCTGTTGCGGCGTGGTGGCCCTCATACAGGCACGACTCGCCATTCCATCCCCAACACCGCCCGTGGAAACCACGGACACCGCATCCGCCGTGTGGGAAGGCTATACCGCCCTGCATGATCCCCATCGCCAATTTCCTCCGGAAAACGGCCAGATCGTGCTGGTTGGTGCGCTCGTACTGGCCATCGTTGCCACGCTAAAATCGCGAGGCAACGCGGAACGCCTCCGCTGTCAGGGCGTGCTTGCGTATATCGCGCTCATCGCGCTGGCCGTATGGGGCACAATGCTCGCACAGATGCTCCTCGGCAATCCGCTTCCCTTCTTGCTCACCGCGTGGATGCCGTTTCGCATGATCAATCATGTGCCGCCCCTGCTGTGTGCCACGCTGGTTGCTTTGCTGTACCGCAACCGGGGCGCATGGCTGCTCACCGCGATGCTCCTGTTCGGGGTCTTCAAGCCCCTGCTCGCGCCTCTCGTCGGCCCAACCCTATACGTGCGCTATCTCGCGCAAGGCGAGTGTACCGTCTTCTTTCTCTTCGGGGCCGCGCTGGCCCTGAGCGTCTGGCCGCGACGTGATGTCCCACGGAAAGAGGCTGCCCTGCCGATGGTTGCCTATATCCTGCTGCCCTCCGTGCTTGCCTGCATCCATTTCTTCGGTGCCCTTTGCATCCTCGCGGGAACCGAGATCGGGATTCTACTCCGGGATCTTCTGCCTCAACCCTCCCGGAGACCATGGAACCCCCTTCGCTCCGCGACCCTCGCCGTCATCGCGATTCTCCTCGCCATTGGCGCAGCCACCTATCACCAATGGCGTTTCCGGGAGGAATTGCCACGCAGCGATTTCGACCGCCAAGTGGCTTATTTTTTGCGAGAACACAATCCTTCCGGGGCCCCCGTTGTCACCGAACCCTTCTCCTACTACCTGCAAGCGCGGCTCGATCAACCGATCTTCGTCGAAGCCACCACCCCCTCGCTCATCAGCTACCTTCCCCGTCTCGGCCCGCTCATCAACCGCCTCTACACCGACCTATACGGCATCGACTTTCGCCGCCCGGCACCGGACGCCGCACCGCCCAAGCCGTGGGAAACCCTTTGGTCGGAACGCAGCACCGAATCCTGGAAAAACCTTGCGCACACCTATGGTTTCCGCTATGTACTCACGCCCGGCCCCCTCCCCCTCGCCCTCACACGCGTGATGGACGATGGAACCAGCACACTCTACGTCGTCCCCGGAGAATAGCGATTCACACGCCCTTCCCTTTTCTTTTCGGGTTGTTTCCGGTTAAAATGCCGCGAGTTTCCGCAACCAAACCACGATAGGTTTTTTCCCATGAAATACACGCGATCGATTCTCAAGGATGTGCAGGGCTATGTGCCGGGCGAACAACCCAAGGGCGGCCCCATCATCAAATTGAACACCAACGAGAACCCCTATCCGCCCTCACCGAAAGTCCTGGAGGCGCTTCGCGCCGTCGGCCCGGACACCTTGCGCAAATACCCCGACCCCATGAGCACAGCCTTCCGCGAGGCGTGTGCGAAACGCTATGGCTATCCGTCCGCTGATTGGATCATGGCGGGCAATGGCGGCGATGAATTGTTGGCGCTCGCCGTTCGCAGTTTCGTCGATCCCGGTCAGGACGTGCTTGCCAGTTATCCCACCTATTCGCTCTACGAAATCCTGTGCCAGTTGCACGGCTGCCAGATGCGCTATGTCGATCTCACGGATGACTTCGCCCTGCCGGAGGAATTTTACACCACCCCCGCGCCCCTGTGTCTCTTGACTCGCCCCAACGCGCCCAGCGGAGTCTCCGCATCCCGCGCGGCAGTCGAGCGCCTTTGCAAGGCCTTCAACGGCATCGTGGTTATCGACGAGGCCTATGTGGATTTCGCGGACGACCACTGTCTTGATTTCCCCGAACGCTTCGAAAACGCCATTGTCATGCGAACCTTCTCCAAATCATTCAGCCTCGCGAGTATGCGCATCGGCGTTGCCGTGGCCCGTCCGGAAATCATCGCCGAATTCCTCAAGACGAAGGACTCCTACAACATGAGTGTCTTAAGTCAGGCCGCCGCCCTGGCCGCCCTCGAGGACTACCCCTACATGGAGGCCTCCGTGGCGAAGGTGCGTACCACACGCGCACGGCTCACCGATGCGCTCACGTCCATGGGTTTCCGGATTCCACCGTCGCAGTCCAATTTCCTTCTCGCGCAATGGCGTGGAAAACCCGACGCCCGCACCATCTTCGAGTCCCTGCGCGACCGCAGAATCCTCGTGCGCTATTTTGACGCCCGACGGCTTGTGGACGCCCTGCGAATCACTGTGGGCACAGACGAAGAGTGCGATGCCCTGCTCGCCGCGTTGCGGGAAATCATCATCCAGTAGGCGGAGTGCCAGGCACACGCGGAACGAAGAGCACGATGGATTCGTAGGGTGGCAAATCGAGCCGCAGCGGGGTCTCGGCCGCACGCACCGCGCACGATTCCGGATACCACCACTGCCCCGGGCCGTGCGCTCCCGTTTCCAGATCCGCGACGATCGGCACAGGCCCTTCGTTGGCAAAGAAGTAGAAGTCGCCTTCCGGCAGGTTACGGTGATGGTATCGTAATCCCGCTTGGGCAGGACTGATGCGCACATCGCACGGCGCATGCATGCCAATGCTTTCGACGATTTCTCCCGCGCCTTTTGCCAGCGTCGTCACGCCAGGAACCGGATCAACAAACGCTATCACCCGCCCCGCCGCTACAAGCGGTTGTATCGCTTGCAGCACCTCCGGCGTCATCGTTTGCGGGCCATCCACCACCAGAACCGCATAGTACATGCCGCGAATCTCGATACCATCGGCTTTCACCGTTGCTTGCGACAGCAAGGTGGCGGTATCCAGATAATTGAAGTCCCACTGATGCTCAAACAGCACCCGCGCCGCGCGCCACGGCAATTCCGTGGGCGTACCCAACACCGCGACGGCGCACACCTGCCGCCCCTGCGCGAGCAGCCAGCACATGCGGCGGCAATACTCGGCATAGGGCTTGTATCGATCCCACCAGGTGCTGTTCGGGCCGACATCCGGCGGACGCTCCTCGTGGCGCGGACCGCGCACGGAATAGTAGAACGCATGGGGTGATAACAGGTTCACCCCGCGCACCAACAGCCAGTTCGTCAGCCAGCGCATCTCTTCCCACGAAAACTCCCAGCCATACGCGCCGAAACACTCGTTGAGATTGCGACCACGCCCGTAGTGCACCTGCGCAGAGGCGGTGCATTTCCCCATCGTCGATTGTGGGCCTTCCAGCGAGGCGTCCTTGAAAGGTTCCAGATAACGCCACACGACATCCTGGCCGGGCAACTGAAAATGCCGGAGCACGCCGATGTCCGTCGGGCTGGCCGGATGCCCCGTCAGCATCACCCCGTGCTTCGCGCACCAGTCTGCATAGGGCTGATAATACACCTCGTCCAATCGCGCATTGGCCGCACGCCAGAAATCGGCAGTGTAACGTTCGGCCTCTGGAAGGCTCTTGTCCCAAAGGGTGGGCACATGCGGCGTGAAGTCATACCCCAGATACCGCTCCAGATACGCGCTGAAATCCCGGGTCCAAGGCCGCACATCCTTGCGACCGCCGCGCCCTGTCATGCTCGGCTCATCGGTAAAGATACCGATCACGGTGGATCCGAAGTGACCGCCCAGCCGCTCAAAATGTAGGTCGTGGGTGAGATGCAAAAAACTCGCCACCGCCTCAGGGTTCAATATATCGCCTGCGGGCGGGGAAAATTCGCCGCCATCGGCGGTGTAATGCACGCCGCGAACCGTCCCCAAAGATCGCGTGTGCACATAGGCATACTCGCCCACGGTCGCAATGACTTCCTCGTCCTCCCCCAGCGCCAGCCCCTGCCCTGGGCGTCGCTCGATGCACCGCGCGGCATGCCGGGGATTGGCCGCCACCACCCGCCCCGCACAAGACCCCGAGGGATACATACCCTCGTCGTACAACACCACTTTCAGTCCCTGCACCGCGCAATGCTCCACAATAACCTTAAGAAAGCGCATCCAGGCCTCGGACATCCATCCGATATCCTCCGGCAGGCCGATACGCGCATGCGGAATCACCCCATAGACCCCGTGCGCGGCGAAGTCGTCCAACTGCCGCTTCAATTCCGTCTCGTCTAATTGATCGTTCAAAAACCAGAACGGTATGAGCGTATATTCACGCGGCGGTGCCGCAAAGGTTTCCAGCAGACCCATGATTCTTCCTCCATTGGTGCGCCCCCTTCATCCTACCGGACGCAACACCGCGATACCAATCTGTATTTGATGCGGTTTGTCCCCGTATACTACCCTCTCATAGCAAAGGCTTCCAGCCGCTTCATGCGGAGGAAGACCACATCAGCCCTGACGTGAAGACAAGTACGGATGGTATCTCCCGGGAAGGACTCGTTTCATGACACAAGACGTGCCCCAAAGAAAGCTTCCGTTTCACCAGCGGATTTCGGGAGAAAAGGCCTGCCCGTGGCTCTTTGCAGCCCTGTTGCTCCTGCACTTCCTCGTAAATCTCTGGTGGCTCTCCGCCGACAACCATACCATTCGCACCGACGAAGAGGGCCACATGCTCATGGCCCGAAACTATCACGAGGCCCTCTTCAATCCGCAGGGTGGAAAGCTCATCGAGCGCTTGGCCGCCATGTCGAAGATTCAGCCCGGCATTCCCGCCCATCCCCCCCTCCTCCATCTGCTTGGCGCGTTCATGGTGCAAATGGTCGGCTACAGCCCCGATCGAATGGCCGCCCTCACTACGCTGCTCTTCCTCGCGGCCCTCATCGGCGCATGGCGCATCGCGCGCCGCTTTCTCTCCCCACACGAGGCCCTATTCGCCGTCTTCGTCATCAGCTTCACCCCGCTCATGTTCGTCGGCTCCCGATATTTCATGACCGACTATCTCGCGATGACCATCACTGTGTGGGTCATCTATGTGCTCCTGCGCACCAATTTCTTCTTTGACACCACCTGGGTGTTTGTCTTCGCCTGGCTTAATGGACTGGGTATCCTCGCCCGCACCCCCGCGTTTCTGTTCTGGCTCGTCCCCAGTCTCGTCGTTTTCGGCGCAGGCGTGCACTCTGCTGTCCGTCAGGCCTATCGCCCCGCCTACCGCCTGCTCGCCTTCAACGCAATCATGGCCCTCACCGTCACCGCAGGTGTGGCCGCGCCCTGGTATTACCACAACCTCGACCGTTTCTACACCTATTGGACGCAAGAACACCAAGTCGGGGTCGATGTGGCCGAACACACCCCCGAAGCGGTGCCGCCACAGCTTACCCCCACGCCCGTTGCCCCCCAACCGGTCCTAGCGCAGATGCTCCCCCTGGGCAGTGGAAACACGGAGCCCCGCCCCCCCCGCGAAGAAGTGGCGAAAAAGCCCGGACTCTTCGACCACTTGCTGCATCCAAGGATATCCTGGGATCGCTATCCCGTCCATATCATTGAGAACGCCATGTTTCTACCCCTGTTCCTGCTGGCCGTGGCGGGCATGCTCGTCGCCCTCTGCAACAAACGTTTTCGCACCTTCGAGATGCTCCTGCTCTTTGGCTGGGTTTTCGGTGCATGGATCCTCATGACCCTCCTTTTCAAATTCGCCACCGTGCGCTACGCCCTCCAGGTCTTGCCCGCCCTGGCCCTGTTCGCCGCCTTGGCCCTTATCGCGATCAAGAAGACCACCCTGCGGCATATCGCCATGGGCGCACTCGCCGTCTACCTCATCTTCGTCTACGGAAACCTCACCGTGCACGCCTATGGCCCCTTGCGACAGATGGGCATCCGCACCGCTGTGCTACCTTTCCCCTATCCCGACGAAGTCAACCAGCAATTCGTGCTCTATCGCGACCAGCTCACCATGGCCTTCTCCTATGCCCAAATGGGCGCGCCGGTTCAGGAAAACTTCAAGGATCGGATCTTCGCAGGTCTGCTCGATCAGGAACAGCTGCGCAAGCCCATGCTCTCCGGGAAAGTCGCCAATTACGTCAAGATAAACGTGCGCGGCATGGAATTCGAGCAGCGGCACTATTGGCCTGGAAGCAATCCCTATCGCCGCAGCGACCTGCCGCCCGACCGCATCCCCAACCGCCGTCTCACCAGTATCGGCATGGCCAAATCGCCCCAGGAGGCCGACCAGCTCCTGCCCATGGCCGAGTATGTCGTCTATGCCGTCGACGACGCCGACACGACCGTGGAAGAAGACTGGCTTGCCCAGCTCAAGCCGGCGGGATTCGAGCGCGTCGACCGTTTTGAATGGGCCGCCTTTGGTTATGTTCCCAAACGAATCTTCGGGATCATGGCGCGCCCCTTGGCACCCCAAAAGAGCATCAGCACCCCAGGGGACATCGACGCCATGGATCTGGCCGACCTGGATCAGCTCATTGAGAGTCCCCGAATGACAACCCTCTCCACCGACCTCCAAAGCTACGCAAAGCAACGCCTCGAAACCGAAATCAACGCCATCGCCAAGCCCTCACCCATCATCGACGGGGTCACATTCCTCGCGGTGACTATGAAGCAGGAGTCCAAAGACACCTTCCTCTTTCGACTCATTTTCCGGGCCGATCAGGACATCATCAAGAAATACCGCATCTATTTCCACGGCCTGGTGACACCGGAGTATGCGATGCAACTCCCAGAACAATACCGCAAGTACCAGCGCCAATACTGGAACTTCGACCCCAGCCCGCCCACCGTCTCTTGGCGAGCCGGACAATACATCTTCATCCAGCACCGCATAAAGCCCCAGCCCATCCCCTACAGCCTGCTCTTTGGGTTCATGGATGAGGAGAAAAAAGAAACAGGGAATACCGTCAACCTAGGTGCCTTCGATTTTTCGAAGTATGTAGCGACTGAGAAGTAGAGAAACGATGATCACGCACACCACATCCCCCGGCCCTCCGGGCCACCCCCTTCAAAGGGGGATCTTAACTGCGCTTCGCGCATGCGAACCGTGGGGCGCAAAGCGCTCCAAAAAAATCCCCCTTCGAAGGGGGTG
>CAIZGN010000284.1 GCA_903932505.1 Candidatus Hydrogenedentota bacterium | reverse complement strand
GTCCACGGCGTCGGTCGGCGCTTGCGACGAACCGACCGACGCGGTGGGCAACTCGGGGCTCACCGAGGTTTTCATCTTATGCGGCCAACTTCATTTGCGGCAAAGTGGCCACGTATTTTTCCTGCGGCGTGAGCCGCTCTAGATTCGAATGCGGACGATGAGTGTTGTACCAAATAAAGTAATCAGCGATATCGGTTCGGGCTGCGCTCACCCCGGCGTAGGCCTTGAGGTACACCCGTTCGTATTTGATGCTGCGCCACAGGCGCTCCACGAACACGTTGTCGCGCCAGGCGCCACGCCCGTCCATAGAGAGCTTGCAGCCTTTGGCCAGCACCACATCGGTGAATTCGCTCGCCGTGAACTGGCTACCCTGATCGGTATTGACGATCTCGGGCACGCCGTACCGGGCAAATGCCTGCTCGATCACTTCCTTGGCGTTTATCGCTTCCAGCGTAATGGCCACTTTGTGCGCCAGCACCCTACGGCTGGCCACGTCCACCACCGCAGTGAGGTACACAAAGCCCCGCACCATGGGAATGTAGGTCGTGTCCAGCGCCCAGACCTGATTGGCACGCTCGATGGCAAGCTTGCGCAAAAGGTAGGGATAGACCTTGTGCCCAGGCGCGGCTTTACTGGTGCCCGGCTGCGGCGCCAGCGCCTCGATACCCATGCGAAGCATGAGCGTCCTGACGTGACGCCGACCGACGTGGACGCCTTGGCGATCCAGTTGGTCGCGCAGCATGCGTGCCCCCATGAACGGGTGTTCCAGGTGCAATTGGTCGATCCTTCGCATGAGCGCCAGATCGGCCGAGCTGGTCGGCTGCGGCAGGTAATACACCGTTCCCCGGCTGATGTTCAGCAGCTTGGCCTGGCGCGTAATGGAGAGTTCGTGGTCACGGTCGATCATGGCTTTGCGCTCAGCAATCCCGCCTTGGTGAGCGCGCTTTCTAAAAAATCGTTCTCCAGCGCCAATTGGCCGATCTTGGCGTGCAGTGGGGCCAGGTTGACCGGTTCTACCCGAGCACCAGCGTCAAAAACCTCGGCAGCGCGCTCAAGCAATTGTCGTTTCCATTCGGTAATCTGGTTGGGATGCAATTCGAACTGCTCGCACAACTCGGCCAGAGTCTTGTCCTCCCGCAAGGCGGCCAAGGCCACGCGAGCCTTGAACGATGCGTTGTGGGTGCGACGCGTGCGCCGGCCCGATGCTTTTACCTTCTTTATCATCAGAAACTCCTTTTCGTCGGACCCCATTTGGCCCAACTTTATACCCAGAGTTTCCACTTATAGCGTTGTTCAAAAAAGCGCGGCCACTTCTTTATTTGGTTGCACATCCGATTCGCGGTTGACAATCCAGACATCGCCCCCCCTGGCCGAGAGTACCCTCTGGCAGTTGCTACCCAGTTAAGGGTGGCAAAGGTCTGTGCTTCAAAAGAACGGATTTGGGGTTAGAGCAGTTGCTATCACTCTGTTTTCTACAATTAGTCCCTCGAATGTCGTGCTTTTAAGAATACGCTACCCTCCTGACACCGACACCGAACCTCACCCCCACCTGGCGTTGCTGTACGCCAAAGCCCGCCAAAAAGTCGATGCCGCTGCCAAGCGCAAGAAGAATTTGGTGGTGGATTCAGCCTTGCTGAAGAAGTTTGATGGGGGTTATCCGCCCAGCTTGCTGCGGGTGATGTCGGGTGAGTGTGTCGCTGAGGGGTTGGGGTTTCACCAGTTGGCGATGCAGATCGCGATCACCAGTAACGTGTTGGGCAAGTCTGAGGAGGCGATG
>CAIZGN010000283.1 GCA_903932505.1 Candidatus Hydrogenedentota bacterium | reverse complement strand
TAAAATCCCCCTTTGAAGGGGGTGGCGCGGAGCGCCGGGGGATGTTGAGACTCGGGGATCATCCCAAACCCTTCTGCCAATCCCGCCTATAGCGGAAAAAGATTCCACTGGTCGGAATCCTCGATGGACATGAACAGCCCCGCCACCACGCGAATCGGCAGCAGCACCAGCGAGGCGGCCCAATTCAGGATCAGCGACAGGCTTCCGGAAAGCCAGTCGCCCAATACAAAAAACGAGGTACCTAATCCCTTATCCATGTGACAAACTCCTTCATTCAGCGGTTTTTCTCTTCTGCACTGGGGTATTGTAGAGGCATTGTGCAAAGTGCATCAAATCCGGCGGAATATCGTTTGCCAGAACCCGTGTGTTCGGCTACACTATCGCCGTGCGGATATTTTTCCCGTCCCTGTAACATCCGCATTCGGGAAGGAGACTCAGTGAGGATTCGAAGTGCTATTGCCGCGTTCTGGACGCGCCGCGACACTGTTCAGGCGTGGCGTTCCGAGCTTTGTGTTGTTGTTGGGGTGATTCTTGTCAGTGCGCTCTTTGGTTTTGTCTATCTCGACCGTTGGGGTGATCCGCCGAAGGCGGGCTACCGTTTTTGGGCGGACCCCGCCGTGGGTGTTGCGATGGGGAAAGGTTTGAGCAAGCCGGCACCCGAGTCCGCCCCGGAAATTGAAGAATTTCTCGCCAAGAAACGGCCCGGGGTGGATCTTTCGTCCATTCCCCCGGATTGTCCCGTCAAGGAATACGGTCGTGGTTCCGGGCGTCGTGCGTACTTATATCTGATCAACACCGTGGGGTGGTCGTGGGCATGGTTCGGGATGTCGTGGAAGGTACTTTTACCCCTGCATGCGGTTTTTTGGGGAGCGACCTGCGCGTGTGTGTATGGATTGTTTCGTCTTGGTGCCAATCGTTTCTTATCGTTGCTCGGCACCCTGCTTTTTCTTTTGGGCCCCAATCATCTGGTGATCTCTGCCCTGCTACGCGACTATGCCAAGGCTCCGTTTATTCTCGGTTGCATTCTTTTGATGGGGATCTTGCTCAAGAAGGGACGAACGCCCCGTATCGTGTTGTTGATCGCAGCCAGCATTGGCGTGGTGGCGGGGATCGGGATTGGCTTCCGTGAAGATGTGCAGATTTGTCTCGTGCCCGCTGCGCTGATGCTTACCTTGTTCCTGCCCCGGCAGGAGTGGCGTCCGATTCTTGTGCGGGTTGCGGCGGTGCTGGTCATGGCTGCCGTTTATGTCGGCACGGGCTGGCCCATTTTGAAGGCGATGAACGAGGGTAGCGGCGGTACGGCGCACCCGATTGCGGGCGGTCTTGCCAAGCCCTGTGCGGCACAGATGCAAGTGATTTCCACTGATTATCAGATGGTTCCCGTGTTCAATGATGGATTCATTGCTTCGACGATTCAATCCTTTGCCCATGCCAACCTGAAAGTGCCGGAGCGCATCCCCTATTCCTCGTTGCGCTACAACGAGATGGGCATGGAAATGTTGAAACGCTATGCCGTCCATTTCCCTGCGGATTGCCTTCGGCGCGTCTGGGCCTCGATTGCTGTGACGGCGCTCAAGACGCCGTTCCTGTATGGTGATCCTGAGTTTCGTACGAATCCGTTTATTGACCGCTATGCGCCGTGGTTGCTGAGGATCTACTGGCCGCTCCAAAGCATCATGCCGGGTATTATCCTTGCCATCCTCTTGATCGCACTGTTTCGCGACCTACGCCTGGGCTTGGGGTTGCTGTTTCTTTTTGTCTACTTCACCGCCTATCCCGTGCTGCAATTCCATTACCGCCATCTTTTCCACTTGGGCTTTCTTTATTGGTGGTTCCCGGCCGTCCTCCTGCAGATCGTTGGCAGTCGCGTGTGGCAGTTTGCCAAGGACGGTTCTTGGAAAAGGCCCCCCGTGGCTTTTCGGTGGCCGGAGAAAATTCCGTGGAAATCCATTCTGCCTCCAGTTGCGGTTCTTGCGATGGTACTGGTGGGCGTTGCCGGTGCGTACGAGATTGCCTGGCAGGTGCAGCAAGCCCGTTACGTTCAGCTTATGACTCGGTATGAGACCGTCCCGCTTCAAGCCCTAGAAACGGAGGTCAGCCCCGATACCCGTGATGGCTTCCCTTGGACTCGGCTGCATCCGAAGGCGCTGTTCCCCGCTGAATGCTCCGAGAACGAGCGATTGTGGAAGATACGCAATTGCTATCTCGTGGCCGAATTCCAAGGCTGCCCTGTGCCCATCCCCATCTATTGCATGTATAATAAAAAGGATCGTCCCTCAGATTTTTCTGCAGAGTACAGCGTGATTCCGGCGAAGAATCTGGCGGAAAAAAACCGATTCTTCATTCCTATCTACGATGATATTCACTCCGACACGGCTACTGTCCAAGAAAGCCATTTCCTCGGTCTGAGCATACCTGAAGCAGCCTTTCCGTATTTTCGCGGTTTGTACAAGGCCGAGTTAGGCGATTATGAATTACCGCTTTTCATTTCGGTGCCGGAAGACTGGCGATCCAGACCCACCCCGCATCTACAAGGGGCGCCTCGCAAACCGTAGGGCGATTCGGCCCCGCAGACCTGTCAGACTCCCAGTATTCATCACTGCCTGTGACAACAGTTTTTGGGGGAATTGCGGTGCGGCAGACTTGGACGGTTTCCGACGCCGCGCTTCCGCCGTGGGAGCGGTTCGCGATTTATGCGGCCAACCCCAAACCGGGGATCTACAGCTTTTCCTTTGCGGCGTTCACCGAAAGAGACTATGGGAGCATCGCCTACGCTTGTGGCGGTGGACGATCCCATTCCGGTATCTGGATCCACCCAAGGATTCAAGACTTTTTCCGGGAGTATCACCCTGGGGGAGGTGTCGGGTGATTCTTTCCGCTTCGCGCCGCTGCCCGATTTCTGAGCTGGAACGGTGCTATAATCCCGTTGTGTTGCTTTACGACTTGGAAGGAATAGGACATGGACATTTCACGGCGGCTCTTTTTTGCCATTTTCTCGCTTCTTGTCGGAATGCTCTTTGCGGTGCTGCCGCATCTGGAGACCATTCTGGCCGCCACGGGCGACTTGGCGATTGTCTGCACCACGGACACGCCCGCGACTGAGCGTCCCGATCAAGTCACCCTGACTTGGAGCGACGACCCGCGCACAACGCAGGCGGTTCAGTGGCGCACGGACTGTTCTGTTTCCGACGGGTGGGTGCAGTATCGGGAGAAGGGGAACGATGCCACGACGCCCTCTGAGCTTGAGGCAAAGTCCGCGCTGATTGATGATGCCAATTTGCCGAATGACCTTCGAAACTATCGTTTTTCCGCCACGCTGCAGAAGCTTCGCCCTTCGACCAGCTACCTGTACCGTGCGGGTAGCAAGCAGAAAGACCTTTGGAGTGATTGGGCGGAATTTCGCACGGCTCCCGAGGGGGCTGCGCCGTTTTCGTTTGTGTATATGGGTGATGCGCAGCTCGGCTTTGACCGTTGGGGCCCGCTCCTGCACGCGGCCTTTGAGCGCAGTCCCAAACCGGCGTTTTGCGCGTTGGCGGGGGATAACGTGAACGTGGGGAACCATCGCAATCTTTGGGACGAACTCTTCAAGGCCTCGGCCGGGATTTTTGATCGTTATCCCCTTGTGCCGACCTTGGGCAACCACGATTACAGCAAGGAAGAGGATCCGCATCTTTACCGGCAATTGTTGACCTTGCCCGAAAAAGGCCCGCAAGGGGCAATGCCGGAGCATAATTACAGCTTCCAATACGGAAACGCGCTTTTCGTTGTTCTGGACTCCAACCGGCCGACGCAGGCGCAGGCGGTGTGGCTTGAAGATTTGCTAAGCCACACGGATGCGGTTTGGAAGTTTGCCCTTTATCATCATCCGATGTATTCGTCCAAAGGCAACCGGGACAATGAGGAGGTTCGGGCGCTCTATGGGCAGCTCTTCGACAAGTATCACCTCGACATTGCCATGCAGGGGCATGACCACGCGTATCTCCGCACCTACCCGATGCGCGCGGGTGTGCGGGTGAATAGCCCTGCAGAGGGCACGGTTTATGTGGTGTCCGTATCCGGTTCGAAATACTACTCGCAAGATGCGCATGACTATACCCAAGTCGGTTTTACGGACACATCGGTCTATCAGATCATCGATATCTCGACCAATCCCAACCGATTGACTTACCGAACCTACGACCCGCAAGGAACCGTGAAAGATGAATTTTCAATCACCAAATAATTTCAGTCGGCCATTCCACATCATTCTCTGTCGCGCCGTATTGCTTCTTTTGTTGTTCGCCTCTTCCGTATACGCCATGGATGCGGACACCAAGGTGCTGGTGGTGGTTCTCGATGGCTTTCGTGCGGACTATTTCACGCCGGAATTGATGCCGCATTGTTTTGCTGAGGCGCAGAAGGGTGTTATCGGTGAGGCGCATCATGCGGCACTGCCGACCGTTACGCGGGTGAACGCGGCGACCCTCGCCACCGGTTGTTATCCTGCTGGACATGGCCTGGTGGCCAACACGCTTTATGTGCCTGCCATCAGCCCGCAGAAGGGGGTGTCTACGGCCAACCGGATCAAATTACTGGAGACCGCCAAGGCGTGGGGTGGCCGTCTGCTCGCAACGCCCACGCTGGCGGAAGTTCTCGCGATGAACGGACAGACCTTCCTCGCGTGCAGTTCCGGTTCCGCCGGTTCGGCTACGCTGATGAATCCCGAGGGTGCTGGGGCGGGTATTCTTCATCCGGAATTTTGTGTCCCGGAAGAGAAAACGAAGCACATGTATGCGGTTCTTGGTCCGGAGCCGCCGGAGACCGAACCCGCCCTGCCCGCGATGCATTGGATGACGGATGCCTACCTCAAGATTGGAATTCCAGAATACGCTCCGCGCGTGACCTACCTCTGGTACACCGACCCGGATCATACCGGTCATGAAAAGGGCATCGGGGCGAAAGAGACGGTGGAGGGCATACGCATCATTGACGAACAGCTCGAACGCATTTTCGCGTGTCATCGTGCGCACGGGATGAAGGTGAATGTGTTTGTGGTGGCCGATCACGGCTTTGCCACCTACGGCGGAACCTTCGACGTGGCAGCCACGCTCAAGGCCGCCGGATTCATCAAGGATGGGGGAGCGGGGAATCCGGTCGTTATTGACGGGGCTGTTTATCTGCCCGATGGCAGGGAGGCAGAGGTTCCGGCCATGGTTCAAGCGTTGCAGCGGGATCCCAAAGTGGGGGCGATATTCACGGCAGGGAAAAAGCCGGGCCGGTGGGAGGGGCAGGTGCCGGGCACCATTTCACACGAGTGGGTGGGGTGCAATCACCCGCACACGGCGGCCATTGTGGCGTGTCCGAATTGGGACGATGCGAAGAATGCGTTCGGGTATCCGGGGCACGTTGAGAATGCAGGAGTCGCGAGTCACGGTGCGCCCAGTCCGTGGGAAATCCACGGGGTCTTTGCCGCCTTTGGGCCGGACATAAAATGCGGACTGCGCAGCGGCGCGCCTTCGTCCAATGCGGACATCGCGCCCACCATCGCCTTTCTCGCCGACATCCCGATTCCCCCCGCCATGACGGGCCGGGTGCTGCGTGAACTTTTCAAAGGCGAGCCTGCGCCGGATCGGGTCAATGTCCGCCACAAACAGTGGAAATCAAAATCAGCGGACGGTCGATATGAGGTTGAGCTCCAGGCCTCTATTGCGAAGGAGCGTCGTTATGTGGACTTCGTTTCCGGCACGCACCGGTAGCGGGAGCGCGTCAAGGCGAGCAGGGTCAATCCGATGGTACAGACGGTGAAGACGAGATTGTTGGGGGTGCGTGCCGTCCATTCGCTCCAAGGGAAGGGGAACCCAAAGAAGGCGAAGTTGAGCAGGTAGTACGTCCACACCGAGAGCAGCAGTCCGCGCCGGGCAAATTCCACGCCGTCTTGGTCTTTTCGTCCCTGACGCGCGAACCAGAATGCCGCGAAGATGGAAAGGGACATGGGCAGCACCCCATAGGCCATCCAACCGACCAGAACCGGCATGCCGGGCGTTCCGTAGGCCAAGACGGAAACGGTCTTGCCTGCTATGGGCAACAGGGTAAGCGGGAAGGCCATCCAGTAGGGCCACAAACGGCCACCCGCCACGGCGGCGATGGGGATGACCGTCATTGCAATCCCCAGATCCAGAATCACCTCGAGCCATGCGTACTCTTTGAATTCAACGGCAAGCAAGGCGCCGGTGAACACGATCAGGATTGCCCATTCGACGGCCGGGGATATCGGGGTGGCATCCAGTTCCTCGACCGGCCGGATATGCTTTCTGTTGAGCCAGAGACCGAATCCGAGCGTTGCGCCCATTATCATCCCGAAAGTCGTTTCCATCCAGTTCCACCAGTTCATGTTAGAATTCATGAAGTTGAAAAAGCCATCGCGGAAAAAACCAGGGTTCCAGCCATGGAAAGCTTGAATGCATTGTCCGCCGGGAAAACCGAGCGCACCGCCGAGGACTCCCCAGAAGGCCATGTGCCGGGCCAGACGGTCCTTGCGCCACCATCCTGCATAGGCTGTAGCAGCCGCGAGTGCCAGCAGACATCCGCCCCAGTATTCCTGACGGGGTTTGATGGCACCCTCGGGTTTCCAGTATCGATATTCTGAAAAGTAGATCCAGGGCACGCGCTCGTTGGCGGGGTCGAACGGGGAATTGAGCAGGTACATGCCAAAAAAGTAGACCGCAACCAGTCCCAGAAGCAGCAGGAGCAATTCCACGGGGCGGTAGCGCACACCGCCGAGTCCCAATCCGAGAAAGAATCCGGCGAAACCAATCCAGAGTCCACCCTTTATGGACAGGCCCAACATCCCCCAACGAAAGGCGGACCAGTTTCCGACGAAGGTCTCATTCTGGGTGAGTCCGATGGTTTGACCATAAGTCATGGTGCCGCCGATACCCATCGCCACTGTACACCATGCCACCGCCCGCGCTGTCTCCAGAGAACGCCACCCGGAACAGAACAGCAGCGCGAGGGTGAGGCTCACCAGAAGCCCCGCGATCATGGCCCCGGTCTCGTGGCCATATTGTCCGCGAATACCCCAGGCCATTCCACCGGCCATGGCGGAAAATACAATGGCCTGCCAGGCCCGTACCGAATTTGAGTTGTGGTCTTCGTGTGTCATGCCTATTCCTTTACGTAATGTATGTTGTTCACGCTCTGGCGTGCTTTCTTGAGGTGCGTGACTCTTGTTGTTGTATTTGAAAATCGCATGTGTTTGCGTCCTTATTTGCACGCTAAAGCACTTTCATCATAGATTGTCGCGGACATTTTAGCAAATACCAATTCCCTCAGCGGGCCGCTGGTTGAACAAACGCCACACGCGCATCTTCCATTGATACCCGCTACCCATATCGTGATAATAAGCGTGAGGCTCCGGGAAATGTGGCCACGATGGAAGGCGGTACACCATGAGACGTATGTTGGCGATAACACTGCTTCTTTTCCTGTCGCTTGTGGATCTATCGGCGTTGGAGATGAAAGCCGGTGTTTCAAAAATTGTGATTTCACCGCCGGACATGGAGCGAAAGCCGGTGAGTGTTATGGGGGCACCGCTTGAGGGGATTGCGCACGATCTTTATGCGCGGATTCTTGTATTGAACGATGGCGAGCGCAGGATGGTTTTTGTGGCCAATGACCTCAATTGCCTGGATGTCGCGACCTCGCTTCTGCGGGTGCGTTTGCGCGACGAATTAGGAATTCCTCCCGCCTATTTCATCCCGCTGGCAACGCACAATCACAGTGCGCCCATTCAAATCGTGCCGGACAACTTTCCTTATGGTCGCTGGTTGTCTGAGCGCATTTTTCAAGGGATTGAGCAAGCGATAGCCAGTGAGACTGGGCCTGTGCAGGTGCAATTCGGGTCAGGGGCGGCCTATTTCCTGAAGAGCGTGGGCAATGCGCCGGTGGACTACGAAGTCCAACTGTTGAAAGTCACACAGGGCGAACAACCCGTCGCGCTCTTCTTCAACCATCCCACGCATCCCATGCAAATCGACATTGAAAAGGCGCAGACACCGTATCGGATTGAAACGGGCCACCCCGGACTGGCGGTGGAGGAGGTGGAGCGTCGTATCCCTGGCGCGCTGGCCTTATACGCTGATGCAGCGGGTGGCAACCAGTTTACGAAGGAGCTTATGGAGGGGGCCCCTGAACGGGTGGAGGCGGTGGCCAAAGAATTGGCGGACGCGGTATGCGCCATCGGCCCGGCGGCACTGCGCGATGTTAGCGGACCCTTATCGAGCGAATTGAAAGTGATCCCGCTGTCACTGGCTCCCCCGATTTCCAGAGAAGACGCGCAGCGTCTCGCAGAGGATGCGCACAAGCGTTTTCCCGATGTGGAGGGATTCGTCCCGTATCCCAATCCCGCCCGGGATACCAACTGGATTCGTTCGCTTATCAAGCACTATGACGAGGGCATCCCCTTTCCAAAACGCACGACGGACTTGGTCTGCAGCGACGATGGCTTCTTGATGACCAAGCCCGCCGATGCACGGGAGTTTCCCTGCACCTACGAAGAAACCATCGTGTCGAAGATTGGCCCGTTTATTTTCGTGGCCATGCAAGGTGAAGTTTGTTCGCCGATTGCTATGCGCATTAAGGACGCCTTTCGCTACGAACACCCGATCATGGTGAATGCCTATATGGGGGAACACAACCTCTACATTCCCACGCGTGAGCTGGTGCGATTGAATCTGTATCAGGCGCGGGTCATCCAAACGCAGTACGCCTCGCCCGTTGGCTGGGCGGCTTCGGTGGAGGACGAAATGGTGGGGGGAGTCTGCCAGATGATTCGGGATGCCTTGCGCGAGAATTGAGCGGGGGGATGACGTTGGGTCAACATCCCCCGGCCCTTCGGGCCACCCCCTTCGGAAGGGGGATTTTTTTGCGCTTCGCGCCAATTGACTGATGTGTTGTGACTAGTGGGCACAGCTTTCGCCGGGGGATTTTTTGTGCTTCGCGCTGCCTCCTTCAAGCGGAGGATTTCAATGCGCGGTCTTGGCGAAATACCTGCGCACTTCGGATACGTCGTGGGCGATGCCTTCGATGAGTGCTTCCTTCGAAGCAAATTTCTTTTCGGGACGCAGACGTTTGTGGAACTCGATGCCGAGGGTTTCACCGGCGAGTTGCCCATCAAAATCGAGCAAGTAGGCTTCGACGGTGACGGTGTCGTGTGCGATGGTGGGGGCGATGCCGATGTTGACGGCGGCTGGTATGTGGCATCCTTTGAGGATGGCGTGGGCGGCGTAGACACCTTGGGCTGGCAGGACACCGGCTTGGGGCTGTAGATTTGCCGTGGGAAAACCCAAGGTGCGCCCGATTCCTCGCCCGGTCTGCACCACGCCGCGCATGGTGTATCGACGGCCCAGAAACTGGTCGATATGCTCCACTTCACCATCGAGAATACATTCGCGGATGAGGGTGCTGCTCACCCGCTCCCCATGGATGACCAAGGGCGGTTCTTCGTGCAGTTCAATACCGAATTCCGGTGCCCATTGCTCAAGCGAAGCATAATTCCCCGCCGCCTTATGTCCAAAGGTGAAGTCATGCCCAACGATAAGTTTTTTTGCGCCGCACTTCTTCACGATGATGTCTTCGAAGAAGGAGCGGGCAGACATGTTTGCGGTGTCAGCATCAAAGGGAAGCAGGAAGAGGACGTCGACGCCTGCCTGTTCCAGCAGTTCGCTCTTCTGGTCGTCCGCCGTGAGGAGATTGGGCGCATTGTCTGGCATGAAAAAATGGCGGGGATGGGGTCGGAGGGTCATGAGTGCGGAGGTACCCTGTCGGTGCCGCGCTGATTCAACGAGCTCTTCAATAATGCGCATATGGCCAAGGTGGACACCATCGAAACTGCCGATGGTCAACACCAGACCGGGGAAGTCTTCCGTGGTCGTCCGGACGTCTTCGATTATCCTCATGGAGGCCTCTTGGCTATCCGTGACCAGCGAGTGACCACGGCATGTCCGTTACTAGTCGTTGCCCACGAACACGCGCTTTGGCTGGATGCGCGCTCCCGCCGCCGTGGGCTGTATCATGCCCAGTGCCAGAAGTTCACCCTGTTCACTCTTGATTTGCACCCAGCCTTCCCGCAGTTCGCAGGGGGCGAGGAGATCCGAGTTGGCGAGGGAGCCACCCGCATTGATAATCGCACGCCGAAGCTCACGCAACACCACTTCGGGCATGTCCAGCGCGGTGTCAATCGACAACAGGCGCGAGGTGACATCCTCAGGCGTGGTGATCTCATTCATCGGCGTTGCATTTTCCACATGATGCTTGCCGACGGCAGTACGCCGCAGGGAGGCCAGTACGGCACCACAGCCGATTTGCTGCCCCACATCGTGGCACAGGCTGCGCACATAGGTGCCGCTGGTGCAGCGCACGCGCACAATGGCATCGGGCGCATTGTAGGCCAGCACACTGAATTCGTAGACCGTGACAGCACGCGCCACCCGTTCAACAACCTCGCCCTTGCGTGCCTTCTTGTATAGGCGTTCGCCGCCGACTTTGACCGCACTCACCATGGGCGGTGCCTGTTCAATGGCACCGGTATAGGTGTCGCAGATCTTTTGGATGTCCTCCAGCGTCAACTCGGGCACGGGCTTCTCTTCGACCACCTGTCCATCCAGATCATAGGACTCGGTCACAATGCCGAGCCGCATCGTACCTTCATAGGTCTTGTCCAAACGGGTGAGATGCTCCGATAATCGGGTCGCCTTTTCAATGCAGATAATGAGCAAGCCGGTGGCATTGGGATCCAAGGTTCCGGTATGCCCAACCCGTCGGGTACGCGCCGCCCGTCGAACGTGGTCTACCACATCGTGCGAGGTCACGCCCGATGGTTTATCAATCAACAAAAGTCCGGTCATTCACTTATTCCTTCCGGGGCATCGGTCAATAGTTTCGTAATCCGATTCACAATCTCGTCCCGCAAACCATCCAGCGGCCGGGCAATGGTGGCCCCGGCTGCGGCGGCATGTCCACCCCCGCCATAGTTTTCGAGGAAGACTGCGGCATTAAAGTCCGGGTCGGAGCGTAGGCTGACCTTCGTGATCTCAGGGCCTGAGCCGAAAAACAGGGCGGCCACGCGCACTCCTTCGATGTTGCGCGCGTAGTTCACCAAGTTGTCAAGGTGTTCTTTGGTCGCGCCCGCTTCGTCTAAATCCTGGATCGTCACGTAGCTATGGGCCAACCGCCCATCTGGTGAAAACTCGATCCTATTGAGTACCTGGCGCAGCAGCTCAAACTTCGGACGGGGCATGGTGTCAAAGACGCGCTGCGAAACGGCGGCGACATCAACGCCGAGTTCCAGCAGTTTCACGGCGATGCGGTGCGAGCGCGGCGTCGTATTGGAGAATCGATAGCCGCCCGTATCCGTCGTTTGCGCGACGTAGAGGCAGTGGGCCGCAGCGGGCGTAATCTCCAGTCCGGCAAGCTCGAACATGTCCGCCACGATTTCACCCGAAGCGGCATAAGAAGAGTCGATGTAGCCGATCGATCCGGAGGGGCCTTCACCCAGATGATGGTCGATCACAATAACGCGCTGATGATGCCGGACAAGTTCGTTGATATCGCCAATGCGGTCGCGTCCGGCGACATCGATGATAATGACCGCCTGACATTCCGGCACTTTTCTGGGATTGATGACAACCTTATTTGCGCCGGGGAGATCCGCATAGCGCTGGGGTACGGGATCATGCATGACGCAGGCAATGGAGGTCTTTCCCAAGGCGCGAAGGAAATGGGTCAGGCCTAACAGGCTGCCAACGGCATCCCCGTCAGGATTCACGTGGGTGGTGAGCAGAAAAGAATCGAAGCCACGGATTTCCTCAATGAGTCCGGGCAGATCCAACCTGAGCATGGGCGAGGTGTCCTGATCCTTGTGGATTTCCTCGAAGACTTCCTCAAGATGATATACCTGATCCAGCGTATCGTCCGGGAAGAATCTAATTTCCGGGGTGATGCGGGTGTGCAGGCACTTGCCCACCTCACGACGAATCCACCCCGCCGAATGGCGCAGGCCAATAAGCGAACTCTTTCGCTCGGACTCGTTGCCGTAGAGACTCACGTACACGCTGGCATAGTTAAGATCGGGCGACATGCGCACCCCCATGACCGACACAAAGCCGATCCGGGGATCCTTGAGCCCTTTGGCAATTAAACTGGCGATTTCGTGGCGGATAAGTTCGCCCACGCGTTTGGGACGTCCCTTGGTACTCATAGCATCTCGATGCTGTAATCGGCCAACGCGGGACCCAGACGGCTCTCCGCAAATCGGGCGATTTCATTGCATTGTTCGTTGGCGTGGCGCGATTCGTTGGACACCACACACAGGGTCAGGCGCGCGCGCCGCCACAGATCGAGATGATCTGTTTCGGCCACGGCGCAGTTAAAACGGCTGCGCACTTGGTCCTTGAGGCTCTTAACCACGCGCCGCTTATCCTTGAGCGAGTGGGCGTCTGGAATTAGGATATCCAGATACAGCACGCCGATGGTCATGACGCCGTCTCCTCGCGACTAGGCGCTGATACTATTCCAGCGTCTTGGCCACTTCCTCGGTGCGGTAGGTCTCGATGATATCGCCGACTTGTATGTCGTCGTAACGATCAATTTTGATACCGCATTCATAGCCATCCCGCACAGAACGCGCCTCGTCCTTGCCTCGGCGCAACGTGGCAACGGTTCCCTGATGGACGATAACGCCATCGCGCACCAGACGCATTCTCGCGCCGCGCGTGGTCTCGCCATCCAGCTGGAAGCAACCGGCGATGTTGCCGTAGGCAGAGGAACGGAAAATTTCCCGCACCTCGGCGTGACCAACCACCACTTCGCGGCTGTCGGGGGTCAGCAAGCCTTCCAAGGCGTGCTTCACCTGGTCAATGGCCTCGTAAATAACCCGGTAGGTTCGGATATCGACGCCCTCGTTCTCCGCCAGCTTCTGCACCTTGGCATTCGCCGTAACATGGAAACCGATGATAACGGCATCGCTGGCACTGGCAAGGAGCACGTCGGATTCATTCACACCACCAACGCCCGAGTGAACCACACGTACGGAAACTTCCGCGTTGCCGATTTTGGTAAAGCTCGTCTCAAGCACGTCCACAGAACCTTGCACGTCCGCCTTGATAATGATATTGAGGTCTTTTTGTTCCTGTCCCATCATGCGTGCGTGGAAATCTTCCAGCGTCATGTGCTTGACCGCCGGGCCGCGTTTCTGGCGGCCCATGGAAGCGCGTTTTTCAGCGACGTTACGCACGGCTCGCTCTTCGGTGCCGACCACAAACACGTCACCGGCGTTCGGGGTCTCGTTGAAGCCCGTCACAAGCACGGGGGTGGCAGGACCGGCGAGCTCAATGCTTTCGCCGCGCGAATTATAGAGCGAACGCACGCGTCCGTAGGTCTCACCGGCGATAAACACGTCGCCGGGTCGAAGGGTACCGGTTTGAATCAAGACCCAAGCCACGGGGCCTTGGCCACGGGTCAACTCAGACTCGATGACCGCGCCGCGCGCCCGCTTGTTGGGATTGGCTTTCAACTCAAGCATATCGGACTCAAGCACGAGCAATTCCATGAGATCGTCGATACCTTCGCCCGTCTTGGCGGAGATGTCGCGCATGATGGTCTTGCCGCCCCATTCCTCGGTCAGCAGACCGTACTGGGTCAATTCCTGACGAACGCGCTCAGGTTGGGCACCGGGCTTGTCGCACTTGTTGATCGCCACGACAATCGGTACTTCTGCCGCCTTGGCATGGTCGATGGCCTCGATGGTTTGCGGCTTGACACCATCATCGGCGGCCACCACGAGCACAACTACGTCGGTAATATGCGCGCCACGGGCACGCATCTGCGTGAAGGCTTCATGGCCCGGCGTGTCCAGGAATACAACGCGCCCGGTAGGCATCTGCACTTCGTAAGCCGCGATATGCTGGGTGATACCCCCGGCTTCGCCCGCCGCCACATTCGCGCGGCGCACAATGTCGAGCAACGAGGTCTTGCCGTGGTCGACGTGCCCCATGACGGTAACCACCGGCGCACGGGGTAACAGATCCTCGGGCTGGTCAGGCGTATCCGCCATGACATCTTCTTCTTCAGGAATGATGGTGCGAACTTCATAGCCGTATTTGTCGGCCACCATGCGGATGGTCGTCAAATCCAGCGTCTGGTTCTTATGAACCAGAATGTTTTCTTCCATCAAGGCCAGAATGATGTCGTTAACACCGACATCCATAATTTCTGAGAGTGCCTCGACCGACAATTGGTCTTCGACTTCAATCAGGCCGCCCGTCTCAATTTCTTCGCCCATTTCCAACTCTTCACGCCGTTTGCGCTTCTTTTTCTTGAGCATGCCCGGCATGCCGCCTGATTGAAATTCGCGCACCGCCGCCGCCGCGTCCCGGCGCAACGTGTCTTCAAGCACCCGGGCGCGCTCAGCGCGCTTTTGCTTCTTCTTGGCGGTTTTTCCAGTGCGCTTCTTGTTCGGGCCACGGCCGGATTCTTCATCGGGCGGGGGGGGGG
>CAIZGN010000282.1 GCA_903932505.1 Candidatus Hydrogenedentota bacterium | reverse complement strand
CGCGTGAAATGGAAACCAGCTGGGGTTCCGAATCCGCCCTGCGTGAAGACGGCGGCGGACGTGGCAACCACGCAACCCCCCCCGTCGGATGGCTGGAAAGTTATTGGCTGGCCCGCTATTACGGCATGATCAAGGCACCGGAAACCAATGATCCGGCCCTCATTACTGTGCAGCCCTCAGACAAGCATCCCGGCGCAGCGGCCTACGACGGCCCGCCACGCCCCGCCAACATCATTCCCGGTCAATCCTGAAAAACGGTCAAAACCAAGAAGGATCACCGCCATAGAGATTACGCTGCAATACTTCGGGCAACTAGGCCATATGGCCGGCAAGGATGAAGAGACGGTCTGCGTGAAAGAGGATCTCGGCGTTTCGGAATTGCTCGCCGAGGCAACCCGCGAATACAGCACCGCCTTTCACAACATCGTCTGGGATGCCCAAGGTAAACTGCGCCCCTCGCTCATGGTGCTGGTGAATGATGAAGCCGTGGACAAGCAAAACCTACCGGTCCTGCGGGATCGCGACCGTGTCCTGCTCGTGCCCGCCATAGCCGGCGGATGATGCGGAAAGATTTCCCGATGTTCGACATGCATATCACGCCGGTTCCATTGAACGATGCCGAGAAGGATATTTACGACTGGCAAATGGACGTGCGCGGCCTCGGAGAATCCGGTCAGGAAAAACTCCGGGGCGCGAGCGCGCTCATCTCCCGCGTGGGTGGACTGGGTGGCCCGCTGGCGCTCGAATTGGCCGCTGCGGGTATTGGAAAACTCATTCTGGCCCATGCCGGCAATCTCAAGCCCGGCGACCTCAACCGACAAATCCTGATGACCCACGACTGGCTGGGCAAGCCGCGCGTGGAATGCGCCGCGCGCCGTCTGCGGGAACTCAATCCCCGCCTGGAGATTGAGGCCGTTAACGCGAACATTCATGAAGACAATGCCGCTGCGCTCGTCAGCAAGGCCGACTTGGTCTTCGATTGCGCCCCGCTCTTCGCCGAGCGCTACCTCATGAACCGGGAATGCGTGCGACAGGGAAAACCGCTGGTCGACTGCGCGATGTTCGAGCTACAAGGACAGGTCACCACCATCCTTCCGGGAAAAACCGCCTGCCTGGCCTGCATCTACCCTGAAGACCCGCCCGGATGGAAACGAAAATTTCCTGTCCTCGGCGCAGTCTCCGCATTGGCTGCATGCGTGGGCACCCTAGAAGGCATCAAACTGATCACAGGCATCGGCCCGGCCCTCGCGGGAAAAATGCTCTACTTCGACACCCGCACAATGACCTTCCGCACCCTTCCGCTCCAACCCCGACCTGATTGCCCCGTTTGCAAAACAGCACACGCCAAAGCATGAACAACATACGTACGTTGTTCATGCTTCAGCCCTCATCCGTCTGGCTCCATAAAAAAATAGCATTTCCTGCGGCCATATCCATGGGTCGTTTTGTAGAAGCGGTTAAGCACCTGTTGAGGGCCGTGGTCAACTCTCGCCTTTGGGTCAGCGCGCGTATGCGGTGTCCCTTTTTCGAGATGGGAACGATCACCTTGTTCCGTAGATCGCCCACTGGTGTCTCGTATTGCGCCGCATACTTCGACTATTTTGAAATACCGACGAAAAAATTAGGTTGTGGGCAAAGCCCGCCTTAGACCGTATGCAACCAAGGTCAGGGCGATAAGATTTCTCACTGCGCTCGAAATGACCTTGTAGAATCGTCTCCCAGGGTCATTTCGAGCGCAGCGAGAAATCGTGGGTCGTTATTCACTGTTTCCGGTTTCAGTCCGCCATTCGCAGCAAAATTTCCAATTCAGCACTGAAAAATGCTACAATCTTGCACCTTGCCGCTTGCAAAAGCGGATATTTCCCCTGACCCGAAAAAGGAGACGATTGTATGGCTACGTATAAGATCGCATTGTTCCCGGGCGACGGCACTGGTCCTGAAGTGCTTCGGGAAGGCCTGAAAGTGGTGAAGGCCGCAGCCGATAAATTCGGTTTTTCGATCGATACCACCGAATTCGATTTTGGCGGCGACCGCTATCTGCGTACGGGCGAAATCCTGCCGGATTCCGCCATTGAAGAGTTCAAAAAGTTCGACGCGATCTATCTTGGCGCCATTGGGCATCCGGATGTGAAGCCGGGCATTCTCGAAAAGGGCATTCTCCTGAAGACCCGTTTCGCCCTGGATCAATATATCAATCTTCGTCCGGTCAAGCTGTATCCCGGTGTCGAAACGCCGATCAAGGACAAAGGACCGGAACACATTGATTTCGTCGTTGTCCGCGAAAACTCTGAGGACGTCTACACCGGGCTTGGCGGAAACATGCGCGAAGGCACCCCGCACGAAGTCGCCAGCCAGCTCATGATCTATACGCGCAACGGCGTGGACCGCTGCCTGCGCTACGCCTTCGAATGTGCCCGCAAGCGCAATAAGGCGAAGACCCTCACGCTTTGCGGAAAGACCAATGTGCTGACTTATGTCTTCGGTCTGTGGGAACGCGCCTTTCACGAAATGGGCGAGAAGGAATTCCCGGACATCAAGCGTGACTATGCGCACGTCGATGCCACCACCATGTGGATGGTAAAGAACCCCGAATGGTTCGATGTGATCGTGACTGCCAACCTCTTCGGCGACATCATCACGGATCTTGGCGCCATGATTCAGGGCGGTATGGGTATCGCTGCGGGTGGTAATATCAATCCCAAGGGCGTGTCCATGTTTGAGCCCATCGGCGGCAGTGCCCCCAAGTACACCGGACTCAATGTCATTAATCCGCTGGCCTGCATTTTCGCGGGCCAGATGCTGCTCGACCACATCGGCGAAACTACAGCCGCCTTGGCCATCGAAGACGCTTGCGTTTCCTACCTGAAGTCCGACAAGAACGTTGGATTGTCCGCCAAGGAAATCAAGGACGGTGGCAGCTCGACCACCAAGATTGGCGATATCATCGCGGATCTTGTCTCGAATAGCTAGGATCAGATTTTACGGTTCATGTGGTACGCTCCTCACTCGTGGGGAGCGTACCCTTTTTATAAGATGGCATACAGTGCCGGAATCGGGTCGTGAGTTTCTCGCGACAGAGATCTGTAAAATCCAATAAATTCAAGATATCGACTTGACTTAGCACGAAAAGTATGGTATATTTTTGTACTTTTTGGGATGGACTCGGGCGAGACTCAGGATATGGGGTTCGCTCAGGATGCGTGTTTGGTTGGCCTATGAGCGACTTGCAGTAAGGCGGTTCGAAGTGGCAGGGAGATGTGGCATGAATGAACGTGAATTAAAGAAATTCGAAAAGCAGTTGCTCGAGGAACGGGAGCGACTCTTCCGGAATATCCGCAATATTGAAGAAGTATCCCGAAGCGGATACGGTCGCGATAATGGTCTGGATTTGACCAGTTTTGCGGAAACCGGCACCGACAGTTTCGACTTGGAAACTTCCCTGAATATCGCAGGGTATGAATCTGAGCAGCTTCTGGAAATTGATGATGCCTTGGATCGCATCAAACGCGGAACCTACGGGATTTGCGAAGGCAGCGGCAAGCCGATTCCCAAGAAACGACTCGAGGCATTTCCTGCGGCGCGATTCTGCATTGAGCATCAGGAACAGCTGGAAAAAGAAAACGCGATGCGCCGCTAGTTTAGAGTTTCCCCAGTTTTAGGAGAGCTACAGGAGGCCGTTTCGATCCTGAGGATCTGGAATGGCCTTTTCGCTTTAGCACCTCCCGTTCAACGTCTTT
>CAIZGN010000281.1 GCA_903932505.1 Candidatus Hydrogenedentota bacterium | reverse complement strand
ATCCTGCAAGTCAAGGGCCATCGCGATCTTCTTCAGTCGCGAATCGAGATTCCACGCATCAGCCACTTCGAGTTGATGGTGCAGCTCGTCGCACTCCTGCTGGGCCTCCTGATGCTCCCAGCAGTCGCCGGTCGTGTGCGCGACCCGATCCATGGCCGCATGGTAAGCATCCATCAACGAAGTAATGCCGCCCGCTGCGGAGCGCAGGGCCTGGTCGATGGTCCATTCTCGATCCAGACTGCATTCCTGGGTGAGCAGCGCGGTGCGCAATCCTACACTCCGCGTGACCATTCCGGCATCGGGGGCATACAAGCCCGCAATAATGCGCATGAGCGTGGACTTGCCCGAACCGTTGCGCCCGATGAGTCCGATGCGATCCCCCTCGTGCAGCGTCAACGATATGTCGGACAGGACAGGTTGCCCACCATAGGCATGGACAATATTGAGCGCGCTTAACAGCGCTTTTCCGGGAGTTTCCATAATGAATCGTTGGCCGCAGTCCTGCGACCTTCCCCTGAATTAGTCTGAGATCACAGATTCAGATTCGCCCAGATGTTTTTTCACACGGGCCTCGACCATCTTTCGGTCGATGGGCTTGCACAAATAATCGACCACGCCGAGCTTGAGCGCCGCATCGATGCTCTTGCGTTCGGCCTTGGCCGTGCAGACAATCACGGGGATGCTCTGGAAGGATTCGTTGACCCGAAGTAATTTCAGCAGTTCAAGCCCGGTGGTCTGCGGCATTTCCAAGTCGAGAAAGATGAGGCATGGGGGTGCTGCGGCGATTTTAGCCACCGCCGAACGCGCATCCTCCGCCTCTTGGGTCTCATAACCCAAGGATTTGAGCATGGTGGTGAGCATCCGCCGCATGAAAGCGACGTCGTCTACCACCAATATGTATCCGTTGCCTGCTGTCGGCATGCCTGAACTCCAGTCCTAACGCTTCTCTCGATTCCAACCCGGGCTTGGGTAAGCCCGCATCACCCTTTCAGTTGCTCCCGTATACTCTGGGCATACGGGGGTCTCAAAATGCCGCGTTCGGTGATGATACCCGCTATCAGTTCGGCGGGGGTCACGTCAAAAGCGGGATTGTACACCTTTACACCGTCCGGAGCCGTGGCTTTACCAAAACCATGCGTAACCTCTTCGGCACCACGCTGCTCTATGGGAATAGCCTCCCCGGAGGCCAGTTCCAAATCGAAGGTGGAGGAAGGGGCCGCGACATAGAAGGGAACACCGTGCGCCTTCGCTATTAAAGCAACCCCGTAGGTGCCAATCTTATTCGCGGCATCCCCGTTGGCCGCGATGCGGTCGGCACCGACAATCACCAGCTGAATTTTTCCTTCACGCATAACCTGTGCGGCCATATTGTCGCAAATCAGCGTAACATCAATGCCGCGCTGCATCAATTCCCAAGCCGTAAGCCGCGCCCCCTGCAACAGCGGGCGCGTTTCGTCGGCATACACCGCAATGCGCTTGCCCGCCTCGTGGGCTTTCACCATCGGGGCCAAAGCGGTGCCATAGTCAATCGTGGCAAGCCCACCCGCGTTGCAGTGGGTCAATACGCCGTCCCCGTCCTGAATAAGCGCCTCGCCATACGCGCCTATGGCCAGACAGGACGCCAGTTCCTCATCGTGGATGGCCTGCGCTTCGGCCTCAAGCCTCGCTTCGAACGCTTCCAGCGTGAGTCCCTCCGCATAGGCAGCCTCTGCAACGGTGCGCATCCGGGCCAATGCCCAGAAAAGATTCACCGCTGTGGGCCGGGAGGTGGACAGATACTCCACGCCTTCACGTATCGCTGCCATGGCCGCTTCGGTGTCCGGCGCGTCTTCTTCCTCTATACCCACAATAACACCAAACGCAGCACAGATACCGATAGCCGGCGCGCCCCGCACCCGAAGTTTCTTGATGGCCTCCCAGACCGCGCCTAGTGAGTCGAGATGGATATACGACACCTGACCAGGCAGTAAAGTCTGGTCTAGTATCGATAATCTCCGGCATTCCCATAAAATCGGTCTCGCGATCACCATGCTTCTCCTTATAACAAAATCTCCGTTATGTTACCGTATTTTGAGGGGCTAAGGCAACGGAGCAAGCAACCCCCCAAGCCCGACCTGGGCACATTTTGTTCTTGCGAAGCGGCCCCGTACATGTTAGACTATGATACGGAGAAAAATGTGCGCCGGGCGAATACCATATATAGAATCCGGCAAATGCATGAGCACAATATAAGCATGTTTTTTGGGGCATGCCCAAACTTGTTGGGATAAGGCCAATAATGGTATCCGACGAACAAAGTAGTGGCGGGTTAGCTGAACCGGAGGAGACTTCTTTCTCTCTGGATCAGGAAATCCTGCAAGCACTGCGCAAGGCCGAGACAGGCGATGGCCTGCTCATGGATAACACCTTGCTCGCCGGAGATGATGCGCTTTACGACCAGACGGTGCTCGCGCCCTCGCGAGGCGACTTGGGTCTGGAACCAGAAGCGGGCGGTGCCCCGATGCTTCAGGAACCACCTCCCCCGGTTCCACCACCAATGCCGGAACGGGGAAGCGTAATTCAAGGCATCTCTCTTATCGAAGCAGCGATGGACAAGATAGCGGATATCGAGGCCATGCTGGACTCCGAAGCCGCGCTGGAACCGCCGCGCCCCCCTCAGCCCCCGCTGAACGACCGGGAATACATCGCAAGAACCTCGCCTGCCATTCCCCTGATGGATGACGATCCACAGCAGGAAGCCCAAATCAAAGCATCCCCTGAACCCGTTGAATCTTCCTTAGTGCCTCAAGAACTGACCGCTGTTGAGGAGCAAGTCCCCTTCGCGCAAGACCACGTGGAAGATCGCTTGGCGCTAAGCCCAACTTCAGAAGAGGAATCGCCCTCCGCCCGTGCCGAAGAAACACACGGAGAAGGCGCGTTGTCACAGGCTGATCTCGACCGTTTGATCGCGGGGGAATTGACCGCCGCACCTGTAACCGACGACATCGCCCCCGAAATGCCGGAAGAAGAAGGCGTACTGTCGCAAGCTGAACTCGACCGTTTGATCGCGGGGGAATTGACCGCCGCACCT
>CAIZGN010000280.1 GCA_903932505.1 Candidatus Hydrogenedentota bacterium | reverse complement strand
TACACATTCCCGCCCTTGGGTGTCAATGCGTAAGCGTTCATCGGAAGCTGCACATCATCAACCAGTGTCGCCTCGGAAACGCCGTCCCAGTTGACTGTTTTCGGGTGCAACTCGAGGGACCAATCGGAACTGTACTGCCGGTCTTCAAGAAGCAGAACATCCGTGGTCGCATCGTAGGCCAAGAAGTCCCCCGGCACATTCGAAAGCGGCCCCACCGTGTTTGCATCAAGGTTGATTTCGGCAATCATCTTGGCGCACAGCGGACGAGAGTACGAATCATAGCCAACGTTTTTCTGAACGCCAAGATAGAGTTGGCCGCCCGATGCGTCGAGTCCCGTGATATTGTCGTAACCGATTCCCACCGTGGTGGCCGCTGACGGGGCGTCCAGATTGATCTTGGCGAAGCCTTGGCTCGCGGTATTGGAGCCCAAGACAACATCGTAGACACCATCGGATGTCGCACCGCGCAGGATCAGCCAGCGGCCGGTCAACATGGAACTAGTGGCGGAAGAACCCCACCACGGATAATACATGGCACTGTCACTCAGGCCAGGCATCATAGCTGCGCCCATCGACATGACATCTCTGGTGCCCGTGGCATCCATCATCGGGTAGATGCCGTCGTCATAATACCCGCCCCAGTTCGGGGCGATCGGCACATGGATGGTTGTCCCGGCCTGTGGTTGGGCCGGATCGGAGCAGTCCACGATCGCCACATGATAGGAGGAATTGTCGGTGTACTTCTGGATGGCGTCATTGTAGGTCCATCCCCACATGGAGGACACCAGCACCACCGTCTTTCCGTATACGTAGGTTGCTTGCAGGTTCGTAATTTCAACCTTGGTTTCGGCGATCCGTACTCCTGCAGCCGTTTCTGTGCGCACTTTAGCCACGCCAGCCGCGTCATTCACAATGATCTCGGCCACGACGTCCGGTCCAAGCACTTGTACGTCAAAGACGTTCTCCATCAGCGGCATCCGCACTTGCACCACCGGGAGCCAATCGGCGGCCGTGAGCAGTACCAGCTCCTGAGAAGTCACGGCATAATATTGATCCGGCGCGTACTCGCTGGAACGCATGGCCGCACCTTCAAGCTGCACCGCACCTCCGAGGGTGAGGCTGTCGGCGGTGTAACCGATGAACTGCAGTGTATCCTTGGACGCGTAGCTCACCGGATCATAGCCGCTGACTGGCACGATGATGGTGTCATCCAGCACCGTAAACGATTTCACATCCGCATACGCGGAGGACCAGGCCCAATTGTCACCAAATGAGAGTGAGGATTTTTCGGCGGGCGCGGCGGGATCGGTCACGTCAAAGAGACTCACCTTGACCCGGCGTTGGGCATCGGTGTCATCAACGCCCAAGGCTATCAGGCTGTTGCCACGCACCTCGATGTGCGTGGACCAACCCGGTACGATCAAGCTACCGACCACTGTGGGAAGCGCAGGATTGGAGAAGTCGATAATCCAAAGCGGGTCGACGGATTGATAGGTAACGACATAAGCGCGCGCACCGTCAAAACGGGTCGCATACAGGGATTCGCCCGATGCGCCCGCTAGCTTGGATACCCCCAGCGTTGCGAGGAGGATCGGGTTACTAAGGTCGATGGTGCTCAAATAGACTTCCCCGTTGCGCCAACCGGAACTGGACACCACGCGAAGCACATCGCCATCGGCGTCCATCTTGAAGCGATCCGCCAGATAGCCCGGCACTTCAATACTGTCGCCCTTCGTGATTGCCCCCGCCGGATTGCTGATATCGATATAGGTAATCGTGGTCTTGATTTCCTCGCCATACCACATCCAATCGGTTGAGGCGACGAACAGCGCGGGATGTGCCGCTTGGGATGGTGTTGCCTGGATCAGGCTGCCGTAACCGTCAATCTGAAGCGTGTCCGCCACGCGCACATTTTCGGGATCAGAAACATCCACACTGGTCACCCATGAACTGGAGGTTTGGGTCACGGTCCAGCCGGGTTCAGATGGGCCGGTCGTCCCCGTATCAGATGAGCCGGTCGAAGTCGTGCTTGGTCTGGCGCTTTTCAACGGCTTCGGCGGGGATACCACGCCACTGCCCGTGCTTCCTTCCGAAGAGCCTGAACCGCTTCCGCTCGAGGACTCACCCTCGGTGACGACCGGGGTGTATTGCCATTCGGTGCGACTGTTCACCGCATAGATCACATCGCCCACCAAACGGCTGTCCACGAAATCGCCTTCCAACGCAAACGGGGTTCCCAGAACACTGGCCGCTGCCGGATTCGAAATATCGACAACATAGAGCTTGGAACCCACATTGATACGAACGAAATTACCGTCGGTCTGATAGTCCTCCGCGTAGCTGACCAGCACATAGGCCCGTCCACCTTCAAGGTAAAGGTCGCGTGGATAACCGGAAACCGGCACTTGCGAAAGAATAGACGCTGTCTTCAAATCGACAATAATCAGCCCCCGATACTGGTTCAGGATGTACAGCAGCTGACCATCGCGTCGCACCACATCGGGCTCCACAACATCGCGGGGAGTGTCGGTACCTTCGGAACCGCTGCCGTCTGTGGCACCGGAGTTCTCGCCGGGTGCCGCGTCGGTATTTGAATCCCAGGCGTTCTGGCCACCTTGCAGGGCGCTGACAAATTTGTAATTGCTGGCGAGCGATTCACCTTCATCGCCAGTATTGGATTCGCCCTCGTCTCCGCTAATGCTCTCACCTTCCCCTTCTGTGTCGTGCGGGTTGGGGAAAAGTATTGGGCATCCGCTAAGGCAGACAACTGCGGTCAGCATCAGCAACAATATTGCAACATTTTTCAAACTGCTCATGTCGATCGACCTCCCTCTTGGCGCCTTGTGCGCTCAAATATAAGCCCACCCCCGGACGCTACGGCTTCGTGCGTCCGGAATCTCGTTCCAACTCAGCCACGAACGCAGGATCCAGCGACGCATTCTTCGCTCTCGCCGTTTCAACGGATTCCCAAGCCCGTTTGTAATCCTTCATTTTCCAGTATACCACAGGAAGGCCCTGAAGTGCGGGAAAAAAATTGGGTTCCTGCCGAAGAACAATGCGCCAGGACTGCTCGGCCTCCTCCCAGCGCTCCTGTTTGAACGCACAAACGCCCAAGTCGTACCGAAAATTCAGATTTTTCGGATCCAGCGCGACCAAGGTGGCATAAAAGCCCATGGCGGCCTCAAATTGACCGTTTTCCCGATAGTAATCCGCTTGGACGGCCAGAATTTCGGGATTCTTAGGCTCCAGCTGCACCAGACGCTTCAGTGCTTGCTCGGCCCGCGCTCCATCGCCCAATTCCGTGGCCAAAGCCCAGAGATTCTTCCACGTTTCGACATCATCCGGCGTCAGTGCTAGCGCCTTCTCATAAAGCCCTACGGCCACCTGAGGCTGACCCATGCGCCGCAGGGCCAAGCCCAGATTGGTGTAAGCCTTCGCGTACTTCTCGTCTAACTGCACGCAACGCTGGTAAGCCGCCGCTGCTTCGTCATAGAGGTTCAGATCGAAAAGGGCATTGCCCAAGGCGTATTGCGCATCGGGGTCATTCGGCTTCTGCTCTGTCGCCGTTCGTGCGGCCGTCAACCGGTCGATGCTACTCGTCGGCGCCCCTTTCTTGGTCGCGTCCTTATGGGGCGGTGTGGCACACCCCGACTGCACCAAGCCCAAAAGAATCACCACAGCTCCGCATAAGACGGTCACTCGCATGATTTTCTCTCCTCTTCCGTAAGAGATAGTAGCATAACCCTTGCAAGCCCCACGCTCGGCACGACCGAAGAATTGGAGACGCGCCCTAAATTCGGATAGGATAGCCGAAAAGGGAAACCAAGATGCCCAACGAACGCAATGCAGTGTCTTTGATAGCCACACGGCTTCCATATGCCGTGCGACGGCTCGCCTACATTTCTTCCGATGGTGAATCCCCCTTGGTCGACGCTGATTTGAGGGGTTCCCAAGTCTACGCGGCGGCACTCGACGCAGACTTCGATTCGGTCAAATTTGACATCCCCGTGGATGGGCTGTGGATTGATGCCCCCGAAGCCGACGCGAACACCTTGCGGATCGCGCTGGAGGTTTGGCCGCCGGCACTTTCCGAGTGGGGCTTCCTCTGGATAACCCTGCATCCCACCGTGGACGCTGAACAGCTATTCGCTGCCACAGACTTCCGCCTTTGGACGAGCCAAACGCTCCCTGATTCCGCGCAATTGGTGCAGGCCGTATTTGAAGAGTATTCCGCCGTGGAGCACGCCTATGCCTTGATGGACGAAGGACGGCCCGACTGGGCCTTCGACCTGCTCGATGGTCTGCCCGACGAGGCCCTGCCTGACGCGATAGCCCAAATGGAGGCGGCCGTGGCGATGCAGGTCGCCCTGCTGGGCTGGCCCGCCGATACGTCAAATGCCCCGCTACTGCGCCGCTTTTCAAGATCACAGCAACAGTTCTACAAGGCCGTCTACATCTACCCCCTGTTGCACTCCGCCTATGTTTGCCAGGGCGAATTCTGGCTCAAGCTCGGCCGCCCGGACATGACGCGGCGGCTGCTCCGCAGCATTCAGCACGCCTCGCCCCGTGTCGAAGTCGAAGACCGCCTCGAGCATATACCGGAATCCCGGGACATCGTGGACACAGAGCCTTCGCTCCCCAACTGGGATCCCGCATTCCGCCCGCGCATTCTTATTCTTACTTATGCCGATAGCGACTCCGGCATGGACGTACTCTACGACGGCCTATGCCGGATCCTGGGTGCCGAACGGTTACAGGAATACCCCTATAAGCCCGTCTTGCACGGGCAAAGTGGGGGGCGGCATCCCAGCGCCTGCTGCCATCCCGGCCAGGCCCAAAGCCTAGAAACTCTGGAGGCAGAGCTGCGTGTGGGAACCTACGACTGCATCCTTTTCGCCGATGCCTTGCGGCGAACCCCACGCGACGAAATCCTGCGCCTCATTCACGCAAACCCTAAGACACCCGTGGTGGTGTACGACACCTGGGACGACTGCAATGACCTGCACGAAGAGCTTCGACAACACCTCGAATTGGACGCCTTCTCCGGCTTCTTCAAGCGGGAAATGCTGGCTGGCGTTTCCTATGCGTCAGACACGCGCCCTCTGCCCCTCGCCTATTCCGATGGACGCGTTCCTGCCCGGTTTCCAACCGAACGACAGCATCAAGTGTTCTTTGCAGGCAACCGAGTCTTCGGGCTTCGCAGACTCTATCTCGAACATATCGAAGAGGCACTCACCTGCTCGTTCGCCGATGAATTCGCGCCGGAGGAATACGCTGCTCGTTTGGATGAAAGCCGCATCGGCCTCGATTTCTTCGGCTTTGGATTCGACACCGTGCGCTACTGGGAATTGCCCGCCCACGGCTGCATGCTATTGGCCGAGCGCAAACCCATTCGCCTGCCGTACAACTTTCAGGACGGCGTCTGCGCGGTCTTTTTCGATGATTTGCCCGAGCTAGAGGAAAAGCTCCAATACTATTTGGCGCACCCAGCCGAAGCGACCCGGATTGCAGAAGCCGGACACCAGCATTTCCTGAAGCACCACACCGCATCCGCCCGTGCCCGGCAATTCCTCGCACAGATACAGCAACGAATAGGGAGCCACAATCCTGAAGGAGACCTTGGATGAAACGACGCGAATTCCTCAAACACACAGGATGTGGCATTGCGGCATGGCTCGGCGGAAGCGCCATAGCCACACCTCAATGCACCACGTTTCCCCACTTTCCACCAGGCCTAAGCCTATCCATTCACGACGGAGCATGGAAGCTCGTGTACTGTCCCCACAGCCAAACGCCACCTTTCCGACTCTACAACCTTCAGCAGGACACTGGAGAATACTGGGACATCGCCACCAAATACCCAGAGATCGTCGAACGCATGACAAAACGCCTTCTCACCAGCAAAGCCTAACCCAGAGACAACGTAGCAACCATTTGCAGTGCGCTGGCAGAGCGAAGCAGCGAAGGCGCTTTGGCCACCCCTCCGAGTCCTCCGTGCCTCTGTGGTGAAAAAACCTTTCCTCCAGCCCTTTGCGCCCCCGCGCCTTTGCGTTAAATGCCCCCCCTTACGGCGACCGGACAATACACTTGTTACCGTTGGGACGCAGGGTGAAACCTGATAGGCGAATATGACACGGGGACCGATGCCAGCACCAGCTTCGATATCGGAGCGAGGAACAAAGCACTGGTGCAACATGGCATGGCCCCGCTCGCCAAAATCGACGGGACGAATTCAAGCACGGGTACCACACGGGTCTATGTACGAGAGAGCCTTACGGCACAGTTCGAATATGAACGGAAGGGGGAACCAGACGCGAGCGGCGCGGGTTGACGAGCGGCTCGCTGTTTGAGCTTCGCGTAGATGCGCGGGATATTCAACCGCACCTCGAGCTGGATCGTGTATCTGTTCATCGGATCTTAACGTTGCGGGTGTGTTCGCCGAGACGGAACTGAGCTTCTTCAAGAGTGGTGATTCGCCGGTCTCCGAGGAACAAGCCGTCCACCGTGATGTCGGAGACAGTATGCTCCTCATCGTAGCCCTCAAGGGAGGAGGGGGGCATACGGTCGGCGTGGATGCGGATGTCGCGCAGGGTGATATCGTAGACATAGCCTCGGCGATCAAGTCCGCCCGAGTATTCCGCGTGTTTCTGGATATTAAAACAGACCGCCTGGGGCATGTATGTGCTCTTCGGATCCACAACAAACGGGGTCTCGTCGTCCTTCTGCATCGCAGGACGTTGAATGACGGAATCGTACTCGATGCGGATGTCTTCAAAAAGGACATCATGCACCCTGCCGTAATCAACATTCATAATGTCGATGGCGGGATGCGTTGCGTGGATCACATCGCAGTTACGAAAGACAATGCGGCGCAGATGTTCAGCGCGCGTTTCGGCGCCGATCTCGAGCGCTTTTCCCCAATCGTTCCATACGACGCAGTTCTCAAAGAGAATGTCCTCGCAGGTGTCGTAGCGATAGCCGGTGTGGCCTTTTGCACAGAGCGAGTCGTCGTACGTGCGCACGAAGCAGCCGGTAACGCGGCAGTTACGGCAGTTGTGGAGGTCTATCCCGTCCGAGTTGTAGCGCCAGCAGCCGATGGTCTTGCAGTTTTTGATCGTCATATCGCTGCATCCGAAGCAGGCGATGTTGTAGACTAACGAGTCGCGGATCGTGATGCCTTCGATCTCGATGTCGCTGGAGTCAACGAGGTGAATCGTGTGCTCGCGTCGGCTATTGCCGACATCTGCGAAGCCATCCCCGAGCTTGTCGACTTTGAAGATGATCTCTTCGACGTTTTCGCTGTTATCGAGAATGCCCCGGCCGAGAATCCGAACGTGATGGACGCCTTCCCCGTGGATGCTGCCGTAGACGACGGCCCCCTCATCAATATAGACGGTCTCATCGTCTTTCAGGTGCAAGGTACCGATGCGGTGGACACCTGCCCCGAAATAGTGGATCCCCTTCGCATCGGGCGAGACGCTGTAGTCCATGGGTGGGTCGAGGAAGATATGCAGCGCGTTGTGCGGACCGTCGAGTTCAACCGAGTAGCCGCCGGCATGGGGAAGGGTGAACGCAACCGTGCCGTCCTTCACCACCGGGGTCACCTTTGCCGACAAGGGCCGGACGGTGCAAACCGAAAAGGCGCGGGCGGGGGTGTATTGAAAAGTTACGGGTCCCGCTCCCACCAGGCGCGCGAAATAGGCGACCTCGCGCTGGTCGGTCGTGCGTTGATGACCCGGCCAGCGCCGGTTGTACGGATATGCGGAGACATAGCACAGCGAGACCGGCAGTGGCAGGCTATCGGCGGTGATCGTGATGGGAGCGGCCGCTTCGCCCTGAGGAAGCGAATATATTCGCGTGGCCGCGCGGGCTGGTTCCGGGGCCGGTTGGGCGTGGAGGCAACCGCATGCAACGAAAAAGCACAACGTCACGAGCCCTTTCACGCGCAATCTCCTTTTGACCTGTCTGGCAGATGCGGATGAATCAGCCCCGGCTCTGTTCAGGGAAGTTCCAAGGACACGTATAAGCATGGCCGCTCCTATCATCGCCTTCTTTCCTGGCTCTTCATTACGCGGAGAATACCTCTCCGTCAACGGCATTCGGTAAAATCGAACGCAAACAATTCAGCATCCTGAAGCTCGAACGGGGTCTGCCGTTCTTTCAATCCACATTCACCCAGCGGCTTTCCGCGCCAAGTGTCTGCGACGGTCAAGAAGTGCGAGGCTGGCGGTAAAAGTGCTGCACCAACTGGGTTTATTATGTAAGTATTCCGCCTAGTTGTCAAGGCTTGCCTGGGGACTTGCGTAGGGATTTATTCCCTCCCTTACCCCCTCCTAGGGGCGGGATTGTTTTATTGAAATTCCGTATATTATTTCTTGCCCGGTTTCTTGGCGCTCGTAGGCCCGGTTGAACACCTCGAACAGCAATTCGGCACCGGTCTTGGAAAAGGGCACATAGCCTGAACTCGTCCAGGATAAGCAGATGGTGATGAGCGAGTCGTTTATGGAGCCGTTCGAGTTGGCGATTGTCTCGCGCTTCGAGCATCTGGGTGGCGAGCGCGGTGACGTTGAGGAAGCGCACCAGCGACATGCGGTCGGCTTGACCGGATACCTTCTTATGGCAAGCGTCAAACGAGGCGGCCGGCATAGGCAGGAATGCGGCTTGTTCCTCCAGTAACAGTTTCTTCTTGGTGCTGCTCTTGCCGCGCACAAGGCGTTCGAAGATCCGCTTGGCCGTATGGCGCTGCTTCGAGGGAAGATGCTCGTCCTTGTCCGCCTCAAGGATGGCGGCAATACGCGCCTTATACGAACCCAACTTCGGCTTGGCACGCAAGGGACACTGGAAATCCGGCGGAGAAGTAGACGGCAGAATCTTCTTGATGGTGCTGTGGTGAAGCCCCGTTTCCCGCTGAATTTGACGAATACTGACTTGGTCACGAAGAATACGTTGACGAATATCGTTCCATTGTTCCATATCGCGAAACACTCCTGGTTACCTCCCGATATTCCGGGGCACCATGCCACGGAAAAAAGGAGGCGAGCAAGAGTGCTGCGCTTCTCAACCGCCACAAGGGGCGATTCACTTCTCGACCGGCGTTTACAGTCCCGATGGTTGACGTTGGCCCAACGTGACGGCCATCCGAGATATGGAAAGAAATTCACCACTATTCGTTCGCGGAGTGACTCGGGTGCTGGCCCCGGCGCTAAGAGTCTCTTGGCTTTATGGGCGGGGTAAGAAAAGCGGGGCACGAAAAGCTTGAAAAAAGCGGGCCGTCATGATATGTTGGATTTTCTGTGAGAAATGGAGACCTGCAATCTTATCGAGGAATCGCTTGAGGGATATCCCGGTCGGCCTAGTCGGACAATGAGACAAGTGGCGTACAGGTGACGTTGCGCTCCAAGAAGCTCATCGGATGAAAGGCTTTCCATGCTTCAAAAGTGTAAAACTTGACAGCAACGACAACAGGCCGTACTCGCTCACAGATTCCGGCGGTTGTCTATTTCCCGCTGAACCGGGACACTGGACGTATCCAGTGGAGTGAAGGAGCAACCATGAAGGTACTGGTGACGGGAGGTTGCGGGTTCTTGGGGTCGCACATTTGCGAGTTCTATGCGTTCCGGGGCGATCAAGTGCTGAGTTACGATCTCATGACCAAGCACGAACTTCAGCGCAATCCCTACTCTCCCGACACGGCCCGCGAGTATAACTGGAACTACCTAGAATCTCTGGGCGTTACCTGCGTCAAGGCGGATGTGCGCAACGCCGAAGCGTTGGCCGATCATGTCAGCGGATGCGATTTTATAGCCCACACGGCGGCCCAGCCTACGATGACGATCGGTCTCGAGAACCCGGAACTTGACTTCTCCACCAACGTTATCGGCGGCTTTAATGTGCTCTCCGCCGCCCACCGGCACCGCATTCCCGTGGCAAGCTGCGCCACAATCCACATCTACGGCAATGAACTGAATACAAATCTTCGCGAGGAGGCGACCCGGTATAGCTGCGAACCGCCCGCTTTCTCCGAGTCGTTGCCAACGTTGCAGGGAGAAATTACCCCCTTGCATGCCTCGAAAATGGCTGCCGATATTTACGCGCGAATGTTTATCGATTCATTTGGCGTGAAGGCGGCCAGCTTCCGTTTGAGCGGTATCTATGGCCCACGGCAATTCGGTGGCGAGGATCACGGATGGGTAGCGAATTTCCTCATTCGCGCGTACATGGGGCTTCCCATGAAGGTCTTCCATAATGGAAAACAATTGCGCGACATTATCCACGCCAGTGATGTCGCGCGGGCATTTCACGCCTTCTATGAGAAACAGGTCCCGGGCGTATACAACATCGGTGGCGGACCAGAGAACACCCTTAGTTTGCTCGAATGTATCCACCTGATCGAACAACTGCTCGGCAAGAAAGCGGAAGTCGAATTCGCCGGTGAGCGGTTCGGAGATCTCTACTATTTCGTATGCGACATTTCCAAGGCTCAGCGGCACCTAGCATGGAATCCACTCGTGTCGCCGAGAGAAGGAGTGGAAGGCTTATTGACATGGATTAAAGAGAATTCAAGCTTGTTTTCCCTTCCTCAGACCAAATAGCCAATCCATTCTCTTTCTTACGGTGCTCTACATTTCATGAAAGTTCTGCACGTCACAAACTATTTTCCGGGAACGCACACCCACATCGGTGGCGCCGAGCTGGCATGTTTTCGCACCATGCGCATGCTCGCAGACCATGGCCATGAGGCCATCGCCGCAACAACCCTTTGCGATGCCCAGAATGCCACCGCCGCGCCTTTTCCTGTCTTCCCTTTACCCATGATTGAAAACTATCTGCCCGGCCCCATCGTTCCCTATCTTGAAGCGGTAAAATGGTATTCGGCCCAGCATGATCCCTTGGCGAAGCGGGCTTTTGGCCGTCTTCTGGATAGCGAACGCCCCGGCTTGGTCCACTTCCACAACTTTCAGTTCTTGACCTTCTCTCTGCTGCGCGAAACAGCACGACGGCGATTACCCACGTGCCTTTCTGTTTACGACTACTGGATCTTTTGCCCGAAATCCCAACTGCTGCGCCCCGACAAATCCTTTTGCCTTGAAGGGCATGGGTCGCATTGCACCGAGTGTCTGCCCCTGCAATTCACCCTTTTTCAAAAGATGCTGCTTTCGCTGCGCCCCGCCCTTTTTAACCGGTATTTCGAACAGGTAGACCGTTTCCTAGTGCTTTCCCAGCATTCCGCCAGCGTGCTTGAAGCGAAAGGCATTCCTTGCGCAAAGATCCGTGTCGTGCCCTTGACACTTCCAACAGAATGTCACGAAGCCCCGCTGGAACAGACCCCTGCACTCAAAGGGAAAAGCCTGCTCTTCGCTGGCTGGTTAAACGATAGAAAAGGGGTGCATATCGCCATTCAGGCGATGCCCCATATTTTGCGCCAAGAGCCCAACGCTCACCTTTATGTGATTGGTGGCAGGGCGAAATTTTCGGAAGATTACGAAGCCCAGTTCAGGCAGTTCATAGACGACAACGGCCTTCATCCGCACGTCACCTTCCTTGGACATCAGCCGCCGCAAGTCGTGTTGAGTTATGTCCGAAAGGCGAATGTGCTGCTTCTGCCCGAACAATACGCCAATATGTCGCCCCTTATTATGGTGGAAGCGATGATGCTCGGGCTGCCGATGGTGGCGAGTAATTTGGGGGGGATTCCCGAGTACATCGAAGATGGTCTGACAGGTTTTCTGGCGAATCCCTACGACCCGGAAGATTTCGCGGCGAAAGCATGTATGCTCTTGGCTGGAGAAGAACTGCGTAAAGCGATTGCCGGGCGTGCCAAGAACTACATTCTCAAACGCAACAGCGACGAACGCATTTGGGAAGCGACCCTGAACGCATATCAGGAATTGATGCGCATCGATGCCTAAGCGCGCATGTCTGCGGTATTCAAGAATTGGCGGGTTTTGTATCGAGCCTTAGGAGATACCAGGTAAGTTGCGGATCAAAAGGCGAACCCGGCGGAGACCCGCCCACCAGCGTCGCCGCGTCAAGCTTGTTTACAACGAACAAGCTGACGTTTCCAAAGGATTCTTTGTCAAACTGCTCCGGCGACCTCACGTAGTGCATGCAATACGAGTAATGCAACGCTTCCATTGCGCCGCGTATGGACAGCGGATCGCGGCCCCAACCCTTCTCGCGTATCTCCTCATCATACGTCACCATCGTCGTTGTCGGAGAAAGCGTGATGGCCCGACACCACAGCACATAAATGAACAGATTCTCTATATAGGAAGAGTACGGTCCGTTTGTCGCGAAATGATCGCGATACCATGAAAGAACGCCATGTTCGCAAAGACGTTGCCCTGGATGTTCATATGCGGCATAAACACACGCCCCGGAAGGAACTGGAGCAAAAAAAGCATTGAGTTTCTCGAAAACCGGGCGCATATCCACGGGCGCAAGAATCGGCACCCGGATATCGACATCGCGAAAGCTATGGAATACGACATACTTCGCGGCCGGGCTGGCCAGTACCGTAAACGACAGAAGAAGCCACCCCGAAGCGTTCGAAATGCTCAGGGCTGCCGCCATGGCTAGATTCATCTGCACAAGATTCTGAAGGTCGGTTACCCGCACAAAGGTATTGAGTACAAGAAAGAGAAGCGGAAAGAACCCGGCGAACCTCAACTGTTCCACAGAAGAAAAAAAATAGCAGACCACGGCAAATTGCCCATAGAGCACCACATAATTCCAAAACAAGGGGGAAGGGCGTTCCGCCTTGGCAAACTGCCTGGGCTCGGAGTGAAACAGATATCCGGCGACGCGGGACATCTTGTCCTTCAATACCCCCTGGCGCCACAACGGAAACAGGTACAGGATTACCGCTAAGACTGCGGCCGGCAGATACACGGCTACCGGCATAAACGTTTGCGTGGACAACGCCAACCAGCCCAGGACTACTCCCGCGAGAAACGTGACCTGCGGACTCAGCGGAACAGTGCCCATCAACACGAACGCAGCAATCAGCGGCTGGCCTGTGATGATGCCGTAAAGCGCCGAAGGAAACAGCATAAACGCCATCACATGATAATTCGTTGCCCCGAAACACAGTCCAAAGAAGGACGAGCTGCACAGCAGAATGCCCATGACGAGCAAGACCCGCCATTCCGGATATTGCTGAATATAGAGCGCGTGGCTGGCCCACCAAATGCTCATGCCCAACGGAAAAGCCAGCGCGCCAAGCGCGTGACTGAGCCGCAGTCCAAGCAAAGGATACATGAATAACGTCGCATTGGGCTCACGATGCGGAAACAACACCTCGGTATAGCCATGCCGTCCCGTTTTCTGAAGCGCTTCATCCCAAAAACGATAACATAAAGCCCACATGGCGCGATCTAGCGAAAAATGGACAAAATCCTCCCACCGCCCCCCCGTCAATACCCGGCAGTTCCACAACGTGCGCGCCAAGGCCAACGGAGTCGTCATAAGCACCACGAATGGCGAAAGAATCAATCGAACAAAATGTGCCAACAAGGCTTGCTTGTCTTCTTTTCGCTCTTGCACAGTCCATCCATTCATGGGTATGCCGCCCTCTTTTCGGAATCGCTATTGGCGCGTTTTGGTAAAAGCATGCTAAACTCGAGTGGCGAACGGCCCGGCCAGAAAACTCGGTTAGCCCGGCGAAGGAGAAGTCCAGAATGATTCCAGACATCGTGTTGATCAATACCCGTCCACTGGCCCATGTCAATCGAAGCGAACCGTTGAACCTGCTCGCTCTGGCCGCATATCTCGAGGCGAACGGCCTCAAACCTATTATTCATGACGAAGTCAGGCCGATCACCAACCTTGATGAATTGCTGGGTAAGGTTAAATATGCGGGTATTACCGCAAACACCTGCGCATATCCGCGCGCGGTTGAACTGAATCGCCGTATCAAGGAACAGTATCCTCGCGTCACCACTATCGTGGGCGGTGTTCACCCGACTACCATGCCAGACCAGGCGCTTCGGGACGGTTTTGACATTGTGGTGCGCGACGAAGGAGAGCTTGCCCTGTGTGCCATTCTTCGTGACGGAACCCGCGAAGGAATCGTTTCCGGCGAGCATATCGGCGACCAGGAATTGTATCGGCCCGCTCGGCATCTTATTGACATGGACTTTTACAAGCGCATGAAGCTCAATGAACCCCAAAACTCGAGTTTGGATTTTATTGAGCCCGCGAATACGCCCGCTGCCTCGATGCTTGCCACGCGCGGCTGCCCCTTCTCCTGCATTTTTTGCCACAACATTTGGCGGCACAGCCGTATGCGCTTCATGCCTGTCGAGCGAGTCATTGAGGAAATCGCTTTTCTCAAGGCGCAATACGGCGTGGGTGCTATCTGGTTCCTCGACGATCACATGTTCATCAAGAAATCGTGGGGCATGAGTCTTTTTCAGCAGCTTATCGAGTCCAGATTGAACGTTTACTGGGCTTCGTCGGCCCGGGCGGACTCCATGGACGAAGAACTGCTCGAGGCGGCCGCGCGCGCCGGGTGTCGACAACTTACCATTGGCGTCGAATCGGGAAGCGATAACGTTCTCAAGACGCTGGACAAGCGCGCCAGCGTTGCTCAGAACTATGAAGCAATTCGCCGCTGCCGCAAATATGGCATCCGCACCCTTTCGGCCATCATGCTGGGCAATCCGGGAGAAACCCGTGATGATATTCGAAAAACTGCGGAGTTTCTTATCCGATCGAAGACGGATTCCGCAAGCATCAGTTATCTGACGCCCTACCCTGGTACGCGTCTGTGGGAGATGTGCGAGGAGAAAGGATTGTTGCCGGACAATATCGATTTTAGCCGCTTTGACGGTCAGGAAGCAGCGCCTGTACAAATCAGCGATTTTACCCGCAGCCAATTGGCGGGGTTCAAGCGAAGCATGCTGTTGCGTTTCTACCTTCAGCGTCATACCTTTCCGGGACTTCTGCGGCGAATCATAGCCAATCCGGGGAGTATGTTCAGAAAGATCACAACAAGTCTTCGTTGACGTGCGGCCGCGTCGCGGGTGTTGTGAGCGATTCATCCGCATCTCATACCGCCTTGAGGATCTTGTTGCGCAGAAAGGCAAAAAGCCGCCATTCCACCGGAAACCAATCCATGCCTTTTTCGAGGCGCAACCAGATTGCCACGCGTCCCACGGTGTGGTGCAGCACTCTGATTCCCAAAATCATGCTTCTGAGAAGCAAGGATTGCTTCGCGCCGGGCCGCCGTGCTTCCGAAGTAATCCGCTCATAGATGTGCAAATAGCTTGCAATGGTGGAAACGGTTACCATGCGCTGGTATAGCCGGCGTGAAAGCCAAGGGAAATACTCCCGGCGAGGCAGGGTAATCGGGTGGCGAGCCCATGCTTCAAGACTTTTGGGAATGGGTAGATTCCACTCCCGGATCACCTGCGCTCCAAGTTCCGTATCAGGGTATGGCTGATAGTAAAAAATCCCGTTAATCGTTGTGCCGGGGAAGTCTTTCCGAAGCCTTTCGGCAAGCGTCAACGTTGCCTGGGTATCCTCTTTGTGTTCGAAGGGAAGCCCGGTCATGAAGGACAACTCTGGCATGATATCCGCGCGCCAGATTCGTTCCACACTGTCCAAAATCATATCCCGGGTGATCCCCTTCGAGAGGCGCTCCAAAATGCGGTCTGACCCTGATTCTCCGCCGATATCCAGCCGGTAACACCCGGATTGGCGCAACAATTTTAGTAATTCATCCGGCATGCGCTGGATGGTGTCAATACGGCAGAAGGCGGTCCACCGGAAGGTGAAGCCGCGTTCGAGAATGCCCTCGCATATTTTCCGGACACGGTCGAGACTCGGGAAGAAATTTGCGTCCGAAATGTAGAATTCCTCTGGCTGGAACGTCGCCACAATCCGGGAAATTTCTTCGAGTACGCGTTCAGCGGGCTTCGCGCGCCATCGTTGATTGTTGTGGCGGATGTTGCAGAAGACGCACCTGCATGGGCAGCCGCGACTGGACAGATAGTAAAACTTCCGGCGGGCGAGGAAATACCGGTCATGTTCGATCAGGGTATAGTCCGGCCACGGGAAAGCCTCGGGGGGCAGGGGATCCTCCTGGATGGTATGGACGATGTCATCACCGTTCTTGAAGACCAGTCCGGGAATCGCTCCAAAATCGCTTTGGCCTTGGGAAAGCTGCTCCGCCAACCGTACAATTGCACGTTCGCCCTCGCCAGGGCACACACAGTCTGCCAACGGATGCCGGGCAGTCTCATCCGGCGCGAGTTGCGCGTGGGGTCCGCCCCAGATAATGGGCACGGCTGGATGCGCGGAGCGAAAGGATTGTGCAAGCTCGATGCCCGTGCGGATACTTTCATTGGTATACACGCTAATGCCGAGGAAAAGAGGATCATCAAAATGCCATTGGGTGGGCGACACAAGCGCGGCGTCAAGCAGCGTGGCCTTGAAACCCGCTTCGCGCAAGGCACCGCCCAAGCTGAGCGGGCCTTCCGGAAAATGCGGCAGGCGCGGGTTGTTGGCGGCATAGGCAAGACAAATCGTTTTCACTTCAGAAGTATTCTCGAATTTTGTTGAACATATTCTTGGGATTGTGGGCCAGCTTCATCATCATGGAGGGAATGATCCGCGGCTGAAGATAGAAACGGATCAACATTCTTCGTTTGATGTTTTCGAGTTCGGCGGGGGGGATATGTTCGGAAACTTGAATGGGCGCCTTGAGGTAGTGAAACTTCGAGAAGTCCGGGTTCTCGGGGATCTTTCCGTCGCGCTCGCATTGTTTCCAGAGTTCGGTTCCGGGATAGGGCACTAAAATGCAAACAGAGCCGTAGTCGGTCTTCGAGTCGAGCAGGAACCTCATAGTGGCTTTGATGTCGTCGAGCGTTTCGCCCGGATTTCCAATGGTGACAGAGGAAAGCACTTTGATTCCGTGGCGATGACATTTTTCAATGGCCGAGTAATTCTGTGCGACTGTCGCGCGTTTGTTAAGCCGTTTGAGGATTTCGTCACTGCCGGATTCCGCGCCAATCGCAAGTCGTTTGCAGCCGGAAGCTCGCGCTAGTTCAAGCACATCGTCATCGAGCGCGTCCACGCGCACAGTGCCGCCCCAGACGAAGCCGAGCTTGGCCGCAATCATTTGGGAGAACAGTTCCTTGCTGCGTTGGCGGTTCTGGAAAAGATGATCGTCCATGAACATTAATGCGTCCACGCGGTAGCGTTCCTTGAGTTCGATGAGTTCCGTCATCACGTACTCAATGGGCGCCAGGCGCACTTTGCTCTTGCGCCAAACGTTATGACAGAAAATGCAGGCATATGGACATCCGCGCGAGGTGATCGACATGGCGAGACGCATTTTCCAGCCAACGTAGTCGAGCGCGGGCGGGTAGGGGCAGCGCTGCTTGGTCGCAGCGTAATAGTCCATGTTGATGAGGTCGCGTGCGGGTGGGTACATCTCCTCGGCAGTAACATCCTCTTCTTCGATGATGCCCTCGCACAGGTTTTCACGGACAATACGCGTGATCGCCTTTTCGCCCTCGTTTTTCACTACGATATCGAAACCGTCGCTCAGGGTTTTCTCGGGGGTTGTGGTTGCATGTACGCCTCCGGCCATCACAATGGCCGCTGGATTGATTTCTTTGATGCGTTGTTTAAGTTCGAGAACGCGGGGATAGGTGCAGGTGGTTGTGGTGATGCCTACGTATCGCGCGTTGCGTACGTCAGCCTCGAAAGAATTGAGCGGCGCGGTTTCATCGTGGATGCGCACAGAAATCCCCTGCCTTCGCAAATAGGCGGCCATGCTCATCAGATTGAGCGGCTCGCCATCTTCGATGTTGGCGGGCAGTTTTGGATATATGAACAGAATGTCTTCCACTTAGAAATACTCCACGATCTTGTGATACATGCTTAACGGATTTCGCAGGAATTTCGCCGCGAGCGCGGCAAGTTGGCGCGGCTGCATGTAATAGCGAATGAGGATTTTCCGTTTTAGAATTTCGAGTTCGCGCGGGGAAACATGATCGGTCACCTGGATGGGTGCTTTGAGATAGTTGAAGGTCGAAAAATCGAGATCCTTGGGGATTCGGCCCTGCTCCTCGCATTCCTTCCAGAGCGCTGTTCCGGGAAAAGGCGTGAGAATACTCAACGCGGCATAATCCGTTTTTGATTTGAGCAGAAAGCGTTTTGTAGCCTCGATATCCTCGAGGGTCTCATCCGGATTGCCGATCATTACTGCAGACATGGTTTTGATGCCGTGTTTGTGGCAGCGGGCGATGGCCTGGTAATTCATTTCCACCGAGCTGTTCTTGACCAGTCTTTTCAGGATTCGGTCGCTCCCGGACTCGACGCCGATGGCCAGGCGGCGGCAGCCGGATGCGTGGGCCAGTTCAAGGAGATCGTCATCCATCGAGTCGGCGCGCGCGGCCGATGCCCAGACAATGTCGAGGCGTTCGGCAATGATGCGCTCGAAAAGCTCGCGGCTGCGCGGTTTGTTAAGGAAGATGTGGTCGTCCATGAACCAGATCGCCCGGACGCCATAGCGCGCCCGGAGGTCAGCAATTTCCTCGATGACCCAATCCACGGGCACAAACCGCATGCGGCTCTTGCGCCAGATGTTGTGACAGAACATACAGGAGAAGGGACAGCCTCGGCTGCCCAGGAAGCAGGCCATGCGCATGTCCCATCCCGCAAAATCGAGGTTGGGGTCGTGCGGGCAACGGCGTTTGGTCTCGGTGTAGAAGGGCATGTCCACGAGGTCGCGCGCCGGGCGGAACATTTCTTCGTCGGAAATATATTCTCCGGTCACAATGCCTTCACGGATGCTCTGTTCGAGAATCCGCACCAGCGCCCTTTCGCCTTCGCCCGCTACTACAATGTGAAAGCCATCTTGGATCGCCTTCTCTGGCATGGTGGTCGGGTGGACGCCGCCCGCGATGGTGATTATGTCCGGACGTAGCTCCTTGACGCGGCGCATAATTTCAACGGCGCGCGGATAGGTACAGGTGTTTGCAGTCACACCGGCATAACGTACGCCTTGCAGGGCTTCTTCGAGTGATTCGCGCGGACGGATTTCGTCGTGGATGCACGGTTCGATGCCGTAACGGCGCAGGTATGCGGCGAGGGATAGCAGGTTAAGCGGTTCGTTGTTCTCGATGTTCATCGAGGTGCGCGGATTGATGAGCAGCACATCGGCGGCCATGTCATTGCTCCTTTACCGGCGTTGCGCCTGCCGCGCGGAAACGGGCGCTTTCCGGGTGAGGATAGATGTGGCAATAGCGGCAGATATCGTTGATACCTCCCTCGCGGATGATACGCTGAAACTTCTTTCTCGCGGGAGAACGCCACCAGTCGCGAAAATCGGTTTCCAAGAGATTGGCGAAGGCATGTTCCTTTTGCCACTCGCGTGTATTGGCCTCGTTGAGCGCGCAGCATGGCTGAATATGCCCTGTGGCGAGGACGAAAGGTTCGGTCCAGTGGACGCAATGTCGCATGGGATTGGCGCACGCGACGTTTTCGTTGAAGACGTGAAAGACACGTTTCTGAGCGCAGTATGCCTTGACTTCTTCGAGCCATTCCTGTTCTGGACGGATGGACCAATCAGCGACCTCATCGAAGGCCAGGAGGTTGGTCCAGTAGATGAGCGGCGCGCTGAACCCGCGCTCAAAATCGGCGACCTCGGAGACGAGGTTCACATATTCCTTCATCTCGGCGATGTTGTGCTTATTAATTATGAAATGAAACCAGAGTTCGGGGATGGGTGAGCGAAGTTCTTTCTTCAGTTTGACGAGGGACCACACGTTCTCGATGACTTTATCAAAATCCCCGCCTTTTCGATAGGCGTTGTATGTTTCGGCGCGGGCGTTTTCGATGGAAACCCAGATCTTGTTGACGCCGAGTTCGACGCATTCGCGGGCGATGGCGGGGTCGAAGCGGTTGAAGTGATCGAAGAACTCTACGAAGGCGTGACGGTCCTGTTTCATGTAGCGAACCATCTTCATGTAGTCCTTATTGAGAAAGGAGGAACCGATGCCGGTCATGCCGATCCAGCGCAGTTTGGGGAATTGATCCACGATTTTCCGGAATTCCCCGAAGGACATATCATGGGCAGGTTCGCTCCAATGGGAATGCTCGCACATTGCGCAGCTCAGGTGGCAGCGGGTGGTCACTTCGATTTCAAGTTGTCTCGGATAACGCGCGATCCAGTGCGCGTTGCGGATGAGCGGGTCGAGTAACGCCAGTCCGGCGTCCCGGCTGAATAACGTGGCCCAGACATAGCTATAGGCATTGCGCAAATCATGCCGATGCGCGAGCCAATGCCATAAATAGCCGATCCTGTATTTCGCCAGCGGCAGCAGCTTAAGTCGCCGTGTATCCATTAATCACCCTCGACCTCTGATTATATCGGATCGGAGCGGGTTTTACTTAATTTGCCGCCTCTCCAGAATTTGTGGGTGATTTCGGGTTCAGGCAGATGTCCAAACCGGTATTGGAGGTCCGGCTTTGCCCGTTTGCGAAACGGAAGCCGCTAGGTATAGTGATTTTGGCGGGAGAAACCGAGGTGGGCGTTGCTGGCGAGCAACCCGCCAAGGGATACCCCGGCCAAGCTCATCGGACGATGAGAGGGCGTCGCACGCAATGGGCGTCACGCCCCGCCAGAAAACTCACCGGACGTACTCACTTACGAAATCCAGCGGTTGTCCATTTCCCGCTAAAAAGGGACACGTATACCTACGAATTCTAGCGAAGCCCCCTTAATTTGAGGCCTCTGGCTTCAATCTTGGTTCTCAATTGTATGTATTCCGGTATCAATATGTTATCATGCAATTGTGAATGTAGATGGGCCGTTTATTGGAGGCTGACGGTTTTTGACGTATTTTGTCTGGAAATAAGGCATGCAAAACGACTCAGGAAAACCACGCTTACTTTATTACGATGTGGACATATCCGCACTCAAATCATGCGAGCGGATTCAATCGGAATCCGAACAGCGGGCCTATACGCCCTTTTTTGACTGCACTAGGATTTTCGCCGGCAATCGCGACTTTATTTCCGATGTGAAGCAGTACCGGCCCGACTTGGTCATCTTTGTTGGCTTTGTGGAAAGACAGATTCCGGTCGCTGCAATAGCGAACACGGATGCTTTTCCCGAGATCCCCCGCATAGGTCTGCATACAACCGATATATTCTGCCCCTTATGGTGGGCGAATCATCAGTGTTTTGCCGCGCTTGGCGTCCACGCTTGCTTTAGCAATCATTTTGTTCCAGGGGTTGATTGGGACAGGGAAATGCGCATTCCTTGCTATTACCTCCCCCGGATGGTCAGTGATGAGATTTTTCACGATTATGGAGAAGAAAAGCTATTCCATGCCGGGCTTTTCGGCCATGGCTTCTGGCGTCCGCACAAGCTATATCCATGGCGGAACGCTGTTGTGCAGGCCATCTGCGAGAAGATGGTAATTGTAACAACGGGCCGCGTTGAAGTGGTCGTCGAGGATGATCCGCTTTTGCCCTACGGCGAGAATTACGCCCGGCTCATCAACCGATGCCTGTTCAGCCTTTCTTGCAGCACGTCCATACAGCGTCCTGTTGAAAAGTGTTTGCAGATACCGGCGGCCATGTCCTGCCTGGTGACGAATGAGAACGCGCTTATGCGGGAGTATGGCTTCCGCGATCTCGAAAACTGTGTGGTGGTGGACCAAGCCAACGCCCTCGAGAAGATGCAGATGTTATTGAATGACCGCAAGGAGCTTCAAGCGATCACCGAGCGCGGATACCGGCTTGTGCAGGAGAACTATACCGGCGCACAACCGCGTACCTTTCTTAACTGGCTTCACGCTTTCCGAAGACTGCGCCCAGGCGAGCATATTGTGCAGACCGGGGTGATGGAGTTTGCGTGCGCTGAGCTGGGAACCACTCCAAGCCGGGTCTTGGCCGCCGATCCCAATCCCGGGCAAGCGCTATTACCTCAGGCGATCAAGTTGCTACTGGAAGACGATCTCGATAATGCGGAGCAGATTTTCAATGCCATGAACGAATATGATGTCCCCAATACACCGTTGGACATCGGTCGCGCCTTTCTCTTGCTTCGGCGCCGTGAGCCAGAGGCCGCCTATAAACGTCTTCGGCGAAATCTCCTCTGGCTCGAAGCTATGGGCGTCGGGAAGTTGCGTCACGACCCCGCGCTATGCGCCTGTTTAATCATGTTCACCCTGGCCGAAGACAACATTCAGGCGCTTTCCCATGCGCTCCGGAGGACGGAAGGTTTGCAGCATCCCTTGTT
>CAIZGN010000279.1 GCA_903932505.1 Candidatus Hydrogenedentota bacterium | reverse complement strand
TTCCTCGATGGAGAGGGTCTTCGTGACCACGTCTCCCAGGAACATCGGCAGGAACGATTCCTTGATGGAACTGGCGTAGATGGTGTTCACGCCCATCTTGAGGTCATGCCGCAACAGCGGCGGCAGAAACTCGCCCAGCGTGATGTAAAACGGCGCCACGACAAAACCGATCTCGGTGTTCTTCGCGAACTCCGGATCGGAGTAGATCGGGTTGTAATCCTCGTAGGCCTCGGCTTCCTCGCGGAGGTCGTCCGGGGTGAGCATATAGGTCATCGACGCGATGACCCGTCCGGGAGTGAGATCCTCCCATTGCAAATCTACTTTACCGACTTCCGGCATGACGACCACCTCTTAGCACAGTGATTGAAAACCTCTTTGCGCCCGGGCGAGGCCTGCTCGGCCCGCAGTTTGCCGGAGAAAGCCCGGGGTCTTGTCCACCACCATCCAGCGCGGCAAGGTCGCGGCGATGATACCGCAGCACAGCCCTGTCGCCGCCCGGGGGCAGCACAGCAGCTCCGGTGGCGGATGATTCGCCCGACGGCCGCGTTTGTCAGTCCTTGTCCCAGGGCCGCCTGGGAAGCCTCTCTAAATTCGCGACGTAGCGCGCGTGGTCATATTGGGATTCATTTTTCAACACGCCGAATAGCTCGCCGACCAGCGCGCTGGCGATCAATTTCAAGGCATCCTCGAGCGGATAACCTTCCCGCAACAGCCGCTCGAATGTCTGGCGGGTTTCCGGCGGGTCGTTGCTGCGTATCTGGGTTTCAATGGCCTGCATCATGGCAGCTCGCGCCCGGGTCGAATCACCTTTGTCGCCTTTTGCCGGATTCATTGTCTGGTCCTTTTCCCCTGCCTTGAACAGCCTGCGTCGCATGGTATCAGCAGCGGGGTCCCGGCAGGCCATGGCGCACAGCCGTGTCACAATACGCGTCTGCGGCGCACCTCCGGGAAGGCTGCAAGAAAAACGATTTCACCGGATTTCACACCCATTTCAATCAGGAGCAGACCCATGAAACTTTATTACGCACCCGGCGCATGCTCGATCTCCCCGCACATCGCTTTATGCGAAGCGGGCATTGCCCATCAAATCGAAAAAGTGGACCTCAAGGCCAAAAAAACCGAATCAGGTGCGGATTATCTGGCCATCAACGCCAAAGGCTACATCCCCGCACTGCAACTGGACAACGGTGAAGTGCTGGTCGAAGGGGTGGCAATTGTGCAATACATCGCCGACCAGAAGCCCGAGAGCGGCCTCGCACCCAAGGCGGGCACCATGGAGCGCTACCGCCTGATGGAGTGGCTGACATTCATTTCCTCGGAACTGCACAAGGCGTTTTCGCCGCTGTTCAATCCGGCGATGCCCGATGAGGCGAAAAAAATCTTTCGCGAGCGCCTGGCGCAACGCTTCGCCTATGTCGACGAGCAGCTTGCCGGCAAGAACTACCTGATGGGAGCGAATTTCAGCGTTGCTGACGGCTATCTCTACAACATAACCCGCTGGGCCAAACGCGTGGAACTCGACCTGTCGGGCTGCCACAACATCGCCGCATTTGTAACCCGCGTCGAGGCTCGCCCGAAGGTTGTGGAAGCGCTCAAGGCAGAAGGGCTGATGTAAATCCCTGGACGACTGCGGGTCCGCCAATGAATTTCGCAAGGTTCATTGGCGCCCGCACTTGCGATATCATAAGTGAACAGGAGAGAATTCAGAATGTCCACAAAACCGATGTTTGGCATTGCTGTTGCGATGGCGGCGTTGCTGCTGACGGCATGTTCGGCACCGCTCAGCAATGTGAGCTACAGCAAGGATGTGCAGCCGATCCTCACCAGGAGTTGTTCCG
>CAIZGN010000278.1 GCA_903932505.1 Candidatus Hydrogenedentota bacterium | reverse complement strand
TAAAATGGTGGAGGCGGCGGGAATCGAAGCTAATTCTTTGCCGTGCATGGACTTACCTGGTTTAGGACAGACAGCGTCAAAGGCCGGTCAGAAGGCGTCACAACCCGGACAGGCCCAAGATGTTGCATCGGAGTCAGGTGTCGAGTTGGGGACAGGTGCCCAGGGCCAACCTGTCGAATCCCGGACACTTGAAGAACATAAAATAAGCATAAAGTTGCCCGAGGGGTTTGAGAATCTATCTGTTGTGATTGAGGCTTGGGAACTCTTGCCTTTGAGCTTCCGGGAGGAGGTCTTTCGTGCTGCCAAGAAGGTTCTCGCTTCTCGTCCTGACGTTGCCGGCGACATAGCAGGGACGGAGATCTCAAGTGGCTAAACCCGGACTCGAACGGCGGACCCTTGGTTTGACCTTTGTCCGGTCCCAATAAAGTCGGTGACCACCTTTTTTTCCACTCGCTCAAGGTTGGACGCCACTGAATGGCGTGGAAATCCTCGGTGGCCGTCCCTCTTGCTTTGCCTCGCGTGAAGACTTGCGCGACCCCTTGAAATGATGGTATAGTCTTTATACAGAACATTCATCCTTAATGAAGGTTAGCGAATATGAGTATGCCATCTTTTTCCCGGCGCGGGATTGAAGCAGGGACCCGTGAGCGCCTCGAAATCCTACATCGGGACCTCACCGGACCGTTTGAAGCAGCGGAAGCCGGTCGAGTCTGGTCTCTGGACTCGGTCCGCACGCAGCGTCTGCTTGCTCACCTCGCTTCCAAGGGCTGGCTTGTTCGCATCAAGCGGGGACTTTATGCCACAGTACCGCTCGGGGCTGCTGAACCTGCCGACTGGCGTGAGGACACTTGGGCCGTTGCCGTTCGCAGTTTCACGCCCTGTTATATCGCTGGCTGGAGCGCCTGCGAGCATTGGGGGCTGACCGAACAGATTTTTCGGGACATAGCAATTGTAACAGCCCAGCCTGTCAGAAAGAGCCCGATCACCATCCAGGGTACTGATTTCCACCTGAAGCACCGCTCCGAAGACAGGCTGTTCGGTACGAGGATCGTGTGGCGCGACCGCATTCAGGTACCGGTTTCGGACCCGTCGAGGACTATCGTGGACATTCTCGATGAACCGCATCTCGGTGCCGGAATCCGCCATGTCGCTGACGTTCTTGAAACCTACTTTGCGGGCGAGCGCCGTAATGATCGTTTGCTCCTTGATTACGCGGAGCGGACTGGTAATCGAACGATCTACAAACGACTGGGGTATCTGATGGAGACCCTCGGCATAGACGTTCCGGATATTGTCGAACGTTGTCGTTCTTCACTCAGCACTGGCCTCACGTTTCTCGACCCGACCGTCCGTCTGGCTGGGCGCATCTCGAAACGTTGGAACCTTAGAGTAAACGTAGCAATCCAAGGCGCTGGAGAACCCACATGATCAACCGTTTTGACCTCGATGAGCGCGTCCGGGAATGGTCGTTGCGTGACGATATCGTGGAGAAGGACTACGTCCTTGGATGGCTTCTTTGGGGCATTGGCGCCGACGAAACCCTGGGAACCCAATGGGCGTTCAAAGGCGGTACCTGTCTGAAGAAATGCTATATCGAGACGTACCGGTTCTCCGAGGATCTGGATTTCACGATCCTTCCCGGCGGCCCCATCGGGCCTGCCGAACTTGGGCCAATCTTGAGGGCGGTCTTGGAACGAGTCACTGAAGCGTCTGGGCTCGTTTTCAGCGGCAGGGAACCGATCCTCAAGGGACACGATTCGGGATTGTACACGGAAGGCCGGGTTTACTATCAAGGTCCTCGCGGGGCTGCGAAGGTCGCCAGCGTGAAGTTAGACCTCAGCGCATCGGAGAAAGTGGTCCGCCCAACGGTTCAACGCCGCATACACCATTCATACCCAGACGAACTACCGGAACCTGCAACCGTCTGCTGCTACTGTTTCGAGGAGGTGTTCGCGGAAAAGATACGAGCCATGGGCGAACGCGGGCGTCCCCGAGATCTCTACGACATCATCAACCTTTTTCGCCACTCAGAACTTGAGGCGGACGCCACTGTAATCAGGACAATCCTGGCGGAGAAGTGCCGGGCCAAGGGCATCCCCGTTCCCACGTTGGATTCGGTCAGGACAGAGGCCAACCGAGAGGCGCTTGAATCGGAATGGTCGAACATGCTGGCCCACCAGTTGCCCGTACTTCCCCCGCTCGAGGCTTTTTGGAATGAGATTGTGGACCTTTTTGCATGGCTGGAGAAGACTATCAAGGCGTCCGCACTTCCTCAAATGCGTTTTGCGTCAGACGAGGACGTTCCGGTTCGCACAGGGGCCGCCGTACCGATGCAGGTGTGGCATACCCCCGTTCCTCTGGAGACTATCCGTTTCGCCGCAGCGAACCATTTGTGTGTGAAGTTGGGGTACAAGGGCACACAGCGGATCATTGAACCATATTCCCTGCGCCGGACGCGGGACGGCCACTTGGTGCTTCACGCGATCCGCGTGGACAACCGCGAGCACCGCGCCTACCGTGTGGACCAAATTCAGAGCGTGCAGGCCACGACGCAGCCCTTCAAACCGGTTTATCTGGTGGAGTTCTCAAGTGTTGGTCCTATTCGGGCGCCCGAAACGCACCGGTCGGCGGAACAAGCAGTGAGACACGCGTCGCCATTCGGTCGCTCCGGCGAAACCGTCTTCGTGATTGAATGCCCCTATTGCCGCAAGCGATTCCAGCGCAAGAGCCGGGATACGAGACTGAATCCGCATAAGTCGCCAAATGGTCTTCCCTGCTCCGGTCGCCACGGAATGCTTGTGGACACTCAATACAAGTGAGTCGCCGCCGTCGGGTAGAGGAAAAAAGGAAATCCTACGCTTGATCAATGGTAACGACTGTCGTCAACTTTAGGTGTACGCCGGTTTCCTATGAAAATCACGGATCACCTCTTCGAAGACTTTCTGAAGTGTCCGACCAAGTGTTGGGTTCGGGTCATCAACGAAGCTCACGCTGGCAACATCTACGCCGAATGGGTGACAACCCAGAACGAATCTTACCGCGTAGCCGAAACCAAACGTCTGCTTGCACAAACACCGCCGGCAGACTCCGAAATCTCGCCGCCTGCGGATAATCTGAAAGTCGCCAAGTGGCGGCTCGCGATGGACATCGTAGTCACGGCGCCCGACCTCCCGCTTGGCGGCCGACGGCACGAGGTCCGTTCTTCCGTTGTTCAACCGGGGACTCTCAACTCACAACCATCAGACGAGACCCGAGTCGCCTCCGCCGCCAAAGACAAGGCGGATGCTACGGCGACCGCCTTCACCGCCGAGACTTGTCTCGACGCCGCTGAACGTGTGCCAGCGGAAAGCAGGGGAAAGGCAGCCCAATTCATCCCCATTCGCTTCATCTTCACCAACAAGTTGGCGAAGGACGACCGGCTGCTGCTCGCCTTCGACGCCTTTGTGCTCTCGGCCGCGCTGGGACGCGAGATCGCACTTGGCAAGATCGTTCACGGCGACTACCATGCCACCCTCAAGGTGAGAGTCTCGACTCTGTTTGGCGAAGTTCAGAAGCGCCTCGCGAAAATCGCCACGCTGCTGTCCAGCCCAACGCCGCCCGACCTCGTTCTGAACCGGCACTGCTCTGAGTGCGAGTTTCAGGCCCACTGCCGACAGCAGGCCCTGGAAAAGGACGACCTAAGCCTTTTGGCCGGTATGAATGAGAAGGAACGCAAGAAACTGTGTAGTAAAGGCATCTTCACCGTCACGCAACTTTCCTACACCTTCCGTCCGCGACGCAGACCCAAGCGACTTCGGGACAAGAAGGAGAAGTACCACCACTCGCTCAAGGCACTGGCAATTCGGGAGAAGAAAATCCACATCGTCGGCACCCCGCAACTGAAGATCGAGGGCACGCCCGTCTATCTGGATGTGGAGGGCCTGCCAGACCGCGAATTCTACTACCTCATCGGGGTGCGCATCGGCAATGGCGAATCGGCTGTCCAGCACAGCCTGTGGGCGGACACAGTCGAGGACGAAGAGGAGATTTGGCGGGAATTCCTTGACATCCTCCAAGCCGTGGAAAAACCAGTGCTAGTCCATTACGGGAGTTATGAGACGGTCTTTCTGAGGCGAATGTGTGAGCGTTACCAAGAATCACTGTCAAGCCCTGCCGCAACTGCCGAGATCGAAGCTGCGGTGAATCTGTTGTCTGTGGTCTTCGCTCAGGTTTACTTCCCTTGCCTCTCAAATAGCCTGAAGGAAGTGGCGGGGTATCTCGGGTTCCGATGGTCTGATCCGACTGCGACTGGGATTCGAACCATCGTCTGGAGACAAGAATGGGAAACCGGAAGAGCGCCTGCGGCGAGACGGGCGCTGATCATCTACAACGCCGAGGATTGCGAAGCTCTCGACGTATTGACGAACGCACTTGTCGAATTGGGCCAGGAGTCGCCTTTGGCGGCAGACTCCGTCCTCGGCGAGATTGTTAACACGGCAAAGCTGAGACGGGAGCACCCGCATGGCTTCAAAAGGAACAAATTTGCCTTCCCAGAATTGGGTACAATCAACGACGCCGCTTACTGGGATTACCAACGGGAGCGGGTCTATGTGAAATCAAACAAGGGAAGAAACCACGCCGTCAAGCGCAGTACGAGATCCACGAAGGCTTTTTGCCCCGACAGGACGGTCGAGTGTGACAGGCCACGATCCTGTCCGAAATGCAACTCGACGTCCGTCGTCAAACACGCCAAGTGCAGCAAGACCGTATTTGATCTCAAGTTTATGCGCCATGGGCTAAAAAGGCAGATCACGTGTTACTTATTCAGCAGGTACCTGTGTCAAAATTGTGGAGCAGTTGCATATTTCGGGCGCGGCCACTTTTTGATTTCGGGTAATCGCGGCCACTCGTTTCGTTTCGGTGCGGCCACCTGTTTCGGCTGAGCGCGGCCATGCGTTTCGGGGGTGGCCACTTCTGTTGGGGGCGTTCTCTCGGACTG
>CAIZGN010000277.1 GCA_903932505.1 Candidatus Hydrogenedentota bacterium | reverse complement strand
CCAGCCATCGTTCCAGAGCGACCGAGTCGAATGACGGTGAGCCACTTGCAGCACCTGGAGAAGACGCATAGCCGTTCAGGCGCGCTTGACTCGATGCAGCACGCGGCAGGCCGATACCGGCAACACCAGCGGCAAGCCATTGAAGAAGACATCGCCGCTCCTGCGATGGATCGTCACGCATCAAAAATGGTAGCTATGAATCATGTAGCAAGCCGCAATTTGCGTTATAGTTTTCCTCCCAGTCATCGTATGTGCAAACGTCAAAGACTCCTGTAGTCGCTCCGGTCGCGCATCCATGGAATCACCCCGACCCGCTTGCAGAGATTTGAGGAAAGACGTTTGATATGAGTGCCAAGGAAGATGTCGCAGTTGCTCAATTGCTCGGCCTGCTGGAGGCACGCTATGCGATACGCGTGCTGTGGGCTCTGCGCGATGGTCATGCGCAGACTTTTCGTCTGTTGCAGGATAGCGTCGGCGGTATCACGCCGAACACGCTCAATACCCGGATCAAGGAGTTGCGTCAGGCAACCCTGATCACCCATGGCAAAGACGGCTATGTCGTGACTTCCCAGGGAGCGGATCTTCTCAAACGCTGGGGCGAGGTGCCGGCCTTCGCGGTTAAATGGGCCGCCAGTCAGGCCAAGAAGGCCACTTGATCGTCTGCCCGAAGCGCCAAAAGCTGCGCTGTTCGCTGGCATAATCCGGCGTTCCTCCGGCGACAGCCCTTCCCAACATGAAAACCGAGCTTCCAGTTCGGTAGCGCAGAAAGATTTCAACATGAACACCACCTCTTCCGGACTGCAATACGAGGATACCGTCGTCGGGACGGGCGAACTCGCCCGCAAAGGTCACAGCGTCACGGTGCATTACACTGGCTGGCTCTACAACGATGGCGTCCAGGGTGCCAAATTCGACTCCAGCAAGGACCGCAACGACCCGTTCGCCTTTTCACTGGGCGCTGGCATGGTGATAGGTGGTTGGGATGAAGGCGTTGACGGCATGCAGGTGGGCGGCTTGCGCACGCTCATCATTCCACCAGCGCTGGGCTATGGCGCACGCGGGGCTGGCGGCGTGATCCCACCCAATGCGACTTTGAAGTTTGATGTTGAATTGCTGGGCGTCTCGAACTGAAGTTCCGCTGTAGCCGGCCCGGCGGCTGGTCACACAACGACACCGCCGCCGCTTTCAGTCCGCCCACAAAAGGGCTCTTGAATTGCCCAACGACGCCCCAACGTGAGGGACGTCGTCGCATAAATTGGCTCATTAGCATGTCCGAAAACGATTCAAAACAACCCACACCAAACCAGGCCACCGACTCGAATACTGGAGAAGCGGCTTCCGCGCAGTTCATGGATGAGGCAGACGCCCTGTCCCGTGCTCAGGCTGATCTGGCGCTCCTGCAGGCCAAGAGTGCCGATCTGGCAGACCAGTTCCTGCGCGCAAAAGCCGAGGCCGACAACGCACGGCGTCGTGCCGAGGAAGAGATTTCCAAGGCGCGCAAATTTGCCGTCGAGAGTTTTGCCGAGAGCCTGCTGCCGGTGGTAGACAGCCTTGAGGCAGGGCTTTTGATCAAGGATGCGACAGCGGAGCAGATCCGCGAGGGCGCCCAGGCGACGCTGCGTCAGTTGTTGGCGGCACTCGAGCGCAACAAGGTACTCGTCGTCAATCCGGGCTCCGGCAGCAAATTCGACCCCCATCAGCAGCAGGCGATCAGTGTGGTCCCCTCAGAAATGGAACCCAATTCGGTGGTCACGGTGCTGCAAAAAGGCTACGTCATCGCGGAGCGTGTCCTGCGTCCTGCCCTGGTCACCGTCTCT
>CAIZGN010000276.1 GCA_903932505.1 Candidatus Hydrogenedentota bacterium | reverse complement strand
CGATGGGAAGAGGGAAAATGAGACGATGACCCGCCCCCAAGGCAAAGCCGTTGCATTGGCATGCGTCACGCTGGTGATACTGATGGCCGGGTGTCGCAAGGATGCCCCGGATGATGTGCTGCTGCGCGGTTATGCCTTCGGCAAGGCGGATCAGTGGAATTCCGCGCGTCCCTTTGTGCAGGAGTACCTGCTGGATCATCCAGCCGACCCGGGCGCGCATTTCCTCTGGGGACAGTGCCACCTGCACGGGCCCGATCCCTCACTTGAAATCGCGCGCGGTGAATTTTCAGTGACCCTGTTTCTCCTCGCGCAGAACGACCATTCGGGCCTGCTGAACGCCGATCTCGACACGAAAAAGCTGACCATCATGGCACATCAGGAAATGGCCCGCGCCTGTTTCCGGCAGATCTATTTTCTATCTGAACACCATGAGTCCGCCGAGACCCTGCGGACCATCGCCTCCGAAGCCCTGCGTCATGTCGAGAAGGGTTTGACCCTCGCCCCTGATGTGAAAGAATTGCAGGATATGCGCGCGGAACTCAACCGGCAGTTGGGCCAAGACGCGCCCGCCCCGGCACCGGCACCGGAGCCGGATCCTTCGAAACCAAGGCATTTGCCCTCAACCCCGCGCGGGGCCATCGCCGTCTAGACGCTGGTCGCCAGACGGTTCAAGACCTCCAAGCCACGTTTGAGGGTTTCATCCGGCGAGGCGAACGAGATCCGGAAGTTCGTCTTTTGATCGGAAAACACGCTACCGGGGATGATCAGAAGTCCGTTTTCAATGGCCTTCCGCACGAAGGCGTCTCCATCCCCTTGCGGGGCCTCCGGGAATATGTAGAACGCGCCACCGGGCTTTGTCACCTTGAAGTTGTCCTTGAGTCCCTCGTAAATGATGTCGCGCTTGCGACGATAGGCCGTTACCCGCTCCGTCATGTCCGTTTTGAGCGCCTGTACGGCGGCCTTTTGTGCGAAGGACGGGGCGCACACGAAGGTGTACTGCTGGAGCGTGTTCATGTGCTGGATGATTTCTTCGGGGCCGGCCGCAAAACCCACCCGCCAACCAGTCATGGCGGCATTCTTGGAAAAGCCGTTCAAGACAATCACATGCTCGTACAGTCCCGCCGCCGTGGCCGGAGCCTCGTCATACTGCAGGGATTCATAAATCTCATCGCTGATGACCAGCAGCTTGTGGCGTCGCGCCACCTCCACCAAGGCGGTGATCTCCGCCTTGTTCAGCGTCACCCCAGTGGGATTCGCAGGGCTGTTGATGAGCAGGATTTTTGTGCGGTCTGTGATTGCCGCCTCCACCCTTTCGGGGGTGAGCTTGAAATCTGGATAGGTGTCCACGCCCCGGGCGTGTCCACCCAGCAGATTCACCAAGTGCTTGTACATGACAAAATAGGGGTCGCCAAAGAGAACCTCATCGCCGGGATTGACCGTTGCCATCAGCGCGAGGAAGAGTCCGCCCGATACGCCGCTCGTCACCATCACATTGCCCAGCGGTGCGCTGAACTTGGTCGCGTAGTATTCAGCGGCAGCCTCGCGCAATTCCTCGATACCCCAAGTCTGCGTGTAGGAGTTGAATCCACCGCGAATCTGGGCGATAGCCACCTCCTTGCAGGCCTCGTCCACATCGTAATCGGGTTGGCCGATGCTGAGGTTAATGGGGTCTTTCATGGTCGCCGCCAACGCGAAAATCTTCCGAATCCCGCTTGAATCGATAAGGCCCATGCGTTCTGCCGTAAATCCCATGCCACGCTCCTTTGTTGTTGAAGGGGTATTGTAATCCTTCACGCGGGGGCGGCACAAAACCGACCCGTTTCTTTTATGACACCACGATGCCGTATGAGTTACAATGGCGCGCGAAAGGGTGCTCGGATGAAGATAGAAGATCAAGATGCCTTGATAGTGGTGGATGTCCAGAACGATTTTTGTGCTGGAGGCGCAATGCCTGTGCCGAGCGCTGATCAGGTCATTCCCGTGGTTAATCGCGCAATGTGCCACTTCGACACCATTGTGTTTTCGAGAGACTGGCACGAAAGCGACCACTGCAGTTTCGGAATGCCACCCGAGTTTCGCGATGGAAGCTGGCCCCCCCACTGCGTGCAGGACAGCCCCGGCGCGGAATTCCCCGGCAGTATGCGCGTGCCCCTCGATGCACTGCTGATTAGTAAGGGCGAGACTGAGGAAAGTTACAGCGCGTTTGGGCAGACAGGATTGAAAGAGCAACTGCGCGCCAAGCGCATCACCCGAATTTTCATTGCGGGTCTGGCCACGGATTACTGCGTGCGGGCCACCGCTATCGATGGCGTGCGAGCGGGCTTTGACACTTGGCTCGTCACAGACGGTTGCCGTGGGGTCTCCCCGGAAAGCACGCAGGCCGCGTTGGCAGAGATGGAAGCCGTCGGCGTCCACTTCTGCCGCTCGGAAGACTGCGAATGAACTCGAACCGTCCCGGCCCCGATCGATGGTTCCAACGCGAGGGGTTGGCGCTGCTCACCGACTTTTACGAACTCACCATGATGGCCGGTTACTTCAAGTATGACCGCCTCCATCAGCAAGTTTGTTTCGACTACTTCTTCCGGGCCCTTCCCCCCCACGCGGGCTTTGCCGTCTTTGCCGGGCTCGATCCCCTGCTCGACTATCTCGAGCATCTGCGTTTTGAGGCGGACGACATCGATTACCTGCGGGGGCTCGGCATATTCGATGACAATTTCCTTGAATTCCTGCGCGGATTCAAGCCGCACCTGACTGTTCGGTCTGTGCCCGAGGGCACGCTGGTCTTTCCCTTTGAGCCGGTTGTGCAGGTTGAGGGCGACATTCTGGAGGCGCAGCTTATCGAAACCGCGCTGCTTAACTTCCTCAACTATCAAACCTTGATCGCGACGAAGTCCGCCCGCATATGTTCTGCCGCCAATGGCGAGCCTGTGATGGAATTCGGATTGCGCCGGGCGCACGGTCCTGATGGCGGGGTGAGTGGTTCGCGTGCGGCCTACATCGGCGGGTGCGCCGTCACCTCAAATGTGCTCGCGGGCAAGATTTACGGCATCCCTGTGTCCGGGACGCATGCGCACAGTTGGGTGATGGGGTTCGACAGCGAGTTGGAGGCGTTTCGCGCTTTTGCCCGGCACTATCCCAAGAAGTGCGTACTCCTTGTGGACACCTACGATTCCGTGACCAGCGGGATTCCCAATGCCATCCAAGTCTTCCGCGAATTGCATGCAGAGGGCGTACCCGTCCGCCCAGCTATTCGTCTCGACTCCGGGGACTTGTCCAAGCTGAGCAAGATCGCGCACCGCATGATGACGGAAGCCGGTTTCGAGAATCCGCTCATTGTGGCGTCGAACGACTTGGACGAAGACCTTATTGCCGACCTCAAGCGGCAGGGCGCGAAGATTAATGCTTGGGGGGTGGGCACCCATTTGATCACCGCGTCCGATGCCCCCGCCTTGGGCGGTGTATACAAATTGGTGGCTGTGCGCGAGGGTGATGCGTGGCGTTCGCGGATGAAAATTTCGTCGAACGTGGAAAAGGCCACCGACCCGGGCTGCAAGCAGCTCATTCGCTACTACGATGCGGAGGGGCATCCCCTTTGTGACCTTATGGCGCTTGCGGACGAGGCCTGTCCGGCCTCCGGTTCTCTGGGCGGTCGTTCGCGGGTGTTTCCCCATCAGCACGTGCACGTGCAAGGGGCCGCCTCCTCGCAATTGTTACTGGAAACCGTTTTCGACAAGGGAAAACGCCGGCTGCCATCCCAACCCATCGACATCGCCCGATCCCGCGCCCAAGCGCAGAAGGAAGCCTTGGCTGAAGAGTACAAACGCCTGCGCAACCCGGAAATTTATCGGGTCTTTCTTTCGGATGCATTGGGCAGCATGAAGGACCGAATGTTGGGCGGCATCGAGCCCATGTGAGGCGGTATCAGGGGAGCAGCCGAAGTTGTGTGTTCGCGCTGCCCTGTGCGTAACGGTGCAGGGTGCGGGCCACACCGACCGCACCGGTCATGAGTCCCCCGGTTTCCGACCCCGCCTCGCCATCACACTGTTCCCGCTCGAGCGTCTCCAAGTCCAGCGAGGACAGCAATGCCGCGTCGTTCTCGGCCCATGCCGGGGGTTCAGCGGCGTCGAGCAGCGCGCGGGCATCGACAAAGGCATCCAGCCGACTCGCCACGCCGTGACACAGGCACCAACCGCTGTTGTTCGCGCAGGCCACGCCTTTGAGGGCTGCGTGCAGGAGTTTGCGATCCTCGTCGTGGTCGCGAACCGTGAGGGCCTGCGCGAGTGTTTTCACGACGCCGGGTGTGCCGTGGCACCAGGCATTCCACACGGTTTCGTCCTGCGCGGAACAAGGCCACCATACCGCGTTTTCTGCGACAGGACGCGCGGCACGTCGCAGGGTTTCCATTGCGCGGTTTGCGGCGTCGAGATACAAGCCCTGCGGGAAAATTTTGTGCAAGCGGAACAGGGTGTGTGCGACCCCGGCAGTGCCGTGGGCGAAGCCGTACAGGTGCGTGCCGGACATGGTGCCGTAGGGCCCCTCGGGCCAGGGCCATTCAAGCGCGTCCTCGCCATTTTCACAAGCCAATTCCAAGAGGCGGTTCCCGGCGGCTTCGGCGAAGTTGCACAGGACGGTATCGGGGGCGAAAGCATGGGCCGAAATCGCCGCCGCGCAGAAGCCCGCCCAACCATGACACAGATCGGGGATGCGCGAGTCTGCGGCCTGTTCCCAGGTGGATGCAAAGATGGCGCGCGCGGTGTCGCGGAGGGCGTTGTCGTTTTGCGCACTGCCGATGGCCCATAGGGTCAAGCCGATGCCGGATGCGCCGAAGTAGAGACCGGGGATGTGCTGCACCCGTTTGGCGGCTGCTGCGAGTCCATGGATATGTTCCGGGGACAATGTGGCGGTGCGGTTCTGCTCTATCGCGCAAAGCAGAAGACCTGAGAGTCCGCTGTAGACGGTCCATAGCGATGCTGCGGTGTCTTTGGTGCTGAGCGTGGTCTCAAGATTTCTCACTGCGTTCGAAATGACGCGGGGAGTCTTAGCTTCTTGCGATGGGAACCATGCGGGATGCTGGCTTGTGTCTGCCATGCGTGCCAGCGCCGCCAAGGCGTAGTGGTCATCCTCCACGCCGGGGATTCGAAAACGGTCGGCTGTGGGATCGAAAAACCCGCTGGTGCCGCGCCGGTATCCCGGCTGGGGGTCGCTCTGATCATGGGCGAGTTCGAAGTCGAGGATATGTACGCCCTGATCGCTGACCAGTACATTGCCCGGTGACAAATCGCGGATGACGATGCCGCGTTCGTGGCAGGCGCGCACCACCTCGGCTAGCGCGGCCAAGGCGGTCTTCAATGCTGCGCGCCCCTCGGGGGTGCGCGCGTCGGGGCGGGTCCAGAGGTCCCACCACCGGTGGCCGTTGATATAGGGGCGCACGATGACGGCGACATCGGATCCGTGCCGTTCCAGTGTGCCCGCTTTGGGAATGCCGGGCAAACCCGCCAACCGCTGAAGAAGACGGTGTTCCCGTTCGAGTGCCCAAAGCGCGTCGCGTCCGCAAAGGTCGGAGTGCGTGTGGGCCTTCGCGGTCTTGATGAAGCACAGCGGGCCGGACGGGATCCTGTTTTCCGCCGCGAGCAGGGCAACCCCCTTCGCGGAGACTTGAAGCACCCTCAGGAAGATGAAACGGTCGCGCAGGAAGGCGAGGTGGTCGTAGGGCGGGACCACGGGCATGAAGCGAGGCGGTGGCGGTGGCGTATCGCCGCCATCAGCCGAGTCGATGACCTCTCCGACGAGTGGATGAACGAGGATCCGGTGTTCTTGGCCCAGATCGTCGATGGTAAACTGCGCGTCATAGGCGCCAAACCGGAAGTAGACCGGCGCCTCAGTGCAGAATCGGCTGTCGGCCGGGATCTGCGGGCCGGGCAGGCCTTGCAAAGCCGTGGCCAGCGCACCCGCCAAGCGATACGCCTCTTCTTCATGGGTGGGATAGACCGTCAGGACTTTGCCGACTTGGATCAGCCCGAAACGGCCATCGTTCATGCGTTCGAGCATCTCGGCGGAGCGTATGACCTTGAACGGGACGGCCGCTTGCCGCAGCACCGGCAGTGCCCGGTCCAACATGGTCTGCAAGGCGACAGGCACGCTGGAGAGGTGAATTTTCCAACCTGAACGCACGGCGGGATCAAGGCGTTCCATCCCTGCGCGCACCCACACCGCGTCTGCTTGCAGGGTTAGCCCGGGGCAGGCGGGTGCGAGGTAATTCAGGGTATCGAGGTTCGCTATTGGTGCGTGGGATCGGGTTGCGAGCATGGCACTGGGCACCGTGTGGTTCATTGAGGTGTCCATGCCGTTGGGTCTCCGTGTTTGTTGGGGTGGTGGTGGAAGTCCACATCCCCCGGCGCTCCGCGCCACCCCCTTCGAAGGGGGATTTTTTTGCGCTTCGCGCTGTCCTATTCGGGAGGTGCGGTTTTCACTCCGGGGATTCTGTTGCGCTTGGCGGTGTCTTCTTCGGGAGGTGCGGTTTTCACTCCGGGGATTCTGTTGCGCTTGGCGGTGTCTTCTTCGGGAGGTGCGGT
>CAIZGN010000275.1 GCA_903932505.1 Candidatus Hydrogenedentota bacterium | reverse complement strand
GGAGAGGCCAGTGTGCCCTTCTTCAGCATTTCGGGTTCTGACTTTGTAGAAATGTTCGTGGGCGTCGGTGCAAGCCGTGTGCGCGACCTCTTTCAACAGGGTCACCGACACGCCCCCTGCATCATCTTCATCGACGAAATTGACGCGGTCGGCCGTCAGCGCGGTGCGGGACTCGGTGGCGGACACGATGAACGGGAGCAGACCCTCAATCAGCTGCTTGTCGAGATGGACGGTTTCAATACCAACGACGGCGTGATCCTCATGGCGGCCACCAATCGCCCCGATGTACTCGACCGCGCCCTGCTGCGTCCCGGACGTTTCGATCGTCAGATTGTGGTGGCCAATCCCGACATCACGGGTCGCCAGTCCATTCTCGGTATCCACATCAAGAACCAGAAAGTGCCTCTGGCGCCGGATGTGGACATGAAAGTGCTTGCACGCGGCACGCCCGGCTTCTCCGGTGCGGACTTGGCCAACATGGTCAATGAAGCCGCCCTGCTGGCCGCCCGTCGCAGTCAGGATGACGTCAACATGACTGATTTCGAGGACGCCAAGGATCGTGTGCTCATGGGCCCCGCCCGTCGGAGCATGGTGCTCAGCGACCGCGAAAAACAGGCCACCGCCTATCACGAGGCGGGGCATACTCTCATCGCACGACTCCTGCCGGATGCCGACCCCATACACAAGGTCACCATCATTCCGCGCGGACAGGCCCTCGGCATCACAAGCTCTCTCCCCGAGGAGGATCGCCACAGCATCTCGAAGTCCTATTGCCTCGCCACCATCCGCCTGATGATGGGGGGGCGCGCCGCCGAGGATGTCATCTTTGCGCAGTTTAACAGTGGCGCGTCCAGCGACCTCAAGCGTGCCACCCAACTCGCCCATTCCATGGTTTGCGAGTGGGGGATGAGTTCCCTCGGTCCCATTACTTTCGGTGCGAACGACGAGGTCTTTCTGGGCCGTGACTTCACCCGTATGCGCGATTTCAGCGAGGAAACCGCCTCGGCGGTTGATCGCGAGGTGCATCGCATCCTCGACGAAGCCTACAAGGAAGCAAAAGATCTGCTGACCAAGCACAAAGAGATTCTTGTCGCCATCGCGGAAGCCTTGTTCGAGCGGGAAACCCTCGAAGCCGAGGAAATTGACGACATCATCCGCAAGCACGGCGGCACGGATCTCGTTCCACCGGCCAAGCCCAAGCCAGAGCGCAAGCCGGAGAGTTCGCCTCCGCCCATACCGACGGCGGAAGGTGACGCCAACCCCGAGGAAGCCTTTCCGGACGTCCCCTCCGGTGATGTGGTTCCCGACACGGCCTAGCCACGGGAACAGGACTACCCCATGACCAAGAAGACACAGATTATGGGCGTGCTCAACGTCACGCCCGATTCTTTCTATGATGGGGGTCGCTATCAGTCGCCCGATGCCGCCCGTGAACACGCTGAAGCGATGGTGCGTGACGGTGCGGACTGGATTGACGCCGGGGCGGAGTCATCCCGACCCGGTGCCGCTCCCATAGGTGTGGACGAGGAACTCCGCAGGCTCGTTCCCGCCTTGGAAGCACTGTCCGGTCTGCCGGTCGCCATTTCGGTCGATACCTATCGTGCGGAAACGGCGCGCCGCGCACTCACCCTCGGGGCCACCATGGTCAATGACATTACCGCCCTCCAAGGTGACCCCGACATGGCGGCCGTTGTTGCCGAAGCCGGTTGTGCCTGCGTCCTTATGCACATGCAGGGTTCTCCCGAAACCATGCAGCAGCGCCCGAAATACGAAGACGTGGTCTCGGATATCAGCGCGTTTTTTGAGGAGCGCATGGCCTTTGCCTTGGCTGGCGGGATACGTGAAGAAAACATCTGGCTCGATCCGGGTTTCGGTTTCGGGAAAACAGTGAACCACAATTTGGAGATTCTCCGCCGCTTGCCGGAATTTAAGCGTTTCGGCCGTCCGCTGCTGGTGGGCACCTCAAATAAGTCCTCCCTCGGTGCGGTTCTTGGCGGTGGATCTGGTGACCGCACCGAAGGCACTGCCGCCACGGTGGCCGTCGCCGCGTGGTTAGGCGCGGATGCAGTGCGGGTGCACGATGTTGCATTCATGGCCAAGGTGGCTAGGATGACGGACGCGGTTCGCGATGGAGTGGAGACAATATGAGTGACCGACTCTTTGGCACAGATGGAATTCGGGGACGGGCAAACGAACACCCCATGACCGCCGAAATGGCGCTCAAAGTGGGGCGCGCGGCTGGTATGCTCTTCCTTCAGGAAAACCGCCCGCATACAATCCTCATCGGAAAAGACACCCGCCTCTCCGGCTACATGATTGAAAACGCGCTCACGGCGGGCCTTTGTTCCGTCGGTATTCGCGTGTTGCTCACCGGGCCACTGCCCACGCCGGGCGTTTCCTACATCATGCGCAGCCTTCGTTGTGACGGGGCCTTCATGATCTCCGCCTCGCACAATCCCTACGAGGACAACGGCATCAAGCTTTTCGGCCCCGATGGCTACAAGATCGCTGACGCAATGGAAGACGAAATAGCGCGCCTCATCAGCTCCGGCGAAGTCGACCGATATCGTCCCACGGGCGCACAGATTGGCACCGCCCGACGAATCGATGATGCCGTTGGCCGTTACATTGAGTTCGTTAAAGCCACCTTCCCGAAGGGAATGCGACTTGATGGATTGCGCATCGTCGTCGATTGCGCCCAAGGTGCGACCTACAAAATCGGCCCCAATACCCTCACCGAATTGGGCGCTCAGGTCATCACCCTCGGCGACCGACCCAATGGTGTGAACATCAACGACAAGCTCGGCGCGGTCTTTCCCGAAGAAATGCGCGCCACCGTCATTCGCGAAAAAGCCGACCTCGGCATCGCTTTCGACGGGGATGGCGACCGTATCGCGATGGCCGATGAGGACGGACGCCTGCTCGAAGGCAATGCGCTTCTCGCCATCATTGCGGCCGACAAGCTGGAACGCAATGAGTTGCCCAGCAAGACCATCGTCACCAACATCATGGCCAACGGCGGCTTGGACCGCGCCCTCGCGCCCTGGGGCGGTTCCGTGGTGCGTAGCAACGTGGGCGACCGCCATGTCGTTGAGGCCATGCGCGCGCAGGGTCTTACCGTCGGTGGCGAATCGTCAGGACACATTGTGCTGCTCGATCACAACACCACCGGTGATGCCATGATCGCCGCCCTGCAGGTACTCGCGATTCTTGTCGGGCGCAATCAGCCCCTATCCGAACTCGCACGGGTTTACCAGCCCCTGCCCGAATGCCTGCGCAAAGTCTCCTTTGAGGGCCGCCCAAAACCCGCACAGCCGGTACTCGACAAACTCCTCGAGGACATGGCGGACGAAATCAGCGGTGCCGCTCTGGTGGTTGTGCGCCCAAGCGGTACGGAACCCGCCGTCCGCGTCATGGTGCAGCACGACCAATTACGAAAGGCAGAAACCCTGGCTCAAGTCATTGCCGATCGGGTCGAGGCCCTGTAGAACAGTACCGCACGAAGCGTAATAAAATCCCGGCCAACAGGGAAATGCGCGAAGCGCACGAAAACCACCCCCTGACAGGTAAAGACCCAAAGCGAAAGAATTGCCCCGACGGGTAAAGGCGCGAAGCGCAAAAAAATCCCCCTTCGAAGGGGGTGGCGCAAAGCGCCGGGGGATGTTCCCCGTCGAAATGGAAGGAAAACAGGTGACTTCGATGACCCCGCCCGCACAAGCCACCTACCATCGCACCCCGCGATGGGTCTGGGCCATTATTTTGGCGCTGGCTCTCATCGAACCCACCGTCCACCTTGGCATCGTCCTTTTCCCTCCGGCAGGCACCGTCCCCACGGGCCTGCACGTTGTGGACACCGCATCTTTTCTCACGGCCATGCGCCATTGCCTGGGTGACCGGGAATCGCCTTACGCACGCCGCGATTCCCCTTTTGGCACGCGCCATCCCAGCTTGTTTGTCTTGCCGCATTACTATGTCTACGGGACAGTGGGCTGGGTGGGTCGACTTCTCCACATTCCCGAATTCCACCTGCTGGCCTGGGCCAATGGACTGTCCCTCGCGTTGATGCTCTGGGCAGCTCATCGGTTGCTGCGCACAGTGGTTCCCGATCTTGCATCCAGCGCGTTTCTAATCTTCTCATTGGGCGGTGGCCTTGGCGGTCTCCTCTATCTCGCGCTCGCCGCATTCGG
>CAIZGN010000274.1 GCA_903932505.1 Candidatus Hydrogenedentota bacterium | reverse complement strand
GACCCCGAAGTCCTCAAAGCGAAAATGACGGATCTCTATCGGGGCTGCATGAAGGGCCGCACGCTCTACGTTATTCCCTTCTCTATGGGCCCCATCGGCTCCCCCATCGCCAAAATCGGCGTCGAAATCACCGACAGTCCCTATGTCGTTACCAACATGCACCTTACCACCCGTGTGGGCACCAAGGTACTTGATGTGCTCGGTGACGACGGCGACTTCATTCCCTGCCTGCATTCTGTGGGCAAACCCCTTGCCGAGGGCGAAAGAGACAACGGCCAGTGGCCCTGCGCCCCGCTCGAAGACAAATACATATCCCATTTCCCGGAAACCAACACCATCTGGTCCTATGGTTCCGGATACGGCGGGAACGCCCTGCTGGGCAAGAAATGCCTTGCCCTGCGCATCGCCTCCACCATGGCCAAGCGCGAAGGCTGGATGGCCGAGCATATGCTCATCTTGCGAATGACCAACCCCGAAGGCAAGCGCTACCACATTGCGGCCGCCTTCCCCAGCGCCTGCGGAAAAACCAATCTGGCCATGCTGCAGCCCACCATTCCCGGCTGGAAAGTGGAATGCATTGGTGATGATATCGCGTGGATGAAGGTGGGCCCGGATGGTCGTCTCTACGCCATCAACCCGGAAGCGGGCTTCTTCGGCGTAGCCCCCGGCACCAGCTTCAAGACCAATCCCATGGCCATGGAAAGCATCCGCGCCAACAGCATTTTCACCAACTGCGTGCTCACCGATGACGGCGACGTTTGGTGGGAAGAAATGGATGAGCCCTGTGCCCACGGTATCGACTGGAAAGGCCGCGACTGGACCCCCGAAAGCGGCGAAAAGGGCGCGCACCCCAATGCCCGCTTCACCGCCCCGGCCCATCAGTGCCCCTCCATCTGCCCCGACTGGGAAGACCCCGCAGGCGTCCCGATCGACATCTTCATTTTTGGCGGACGCCGCACCTCCGTGGTACCGCTGGTTCTTCAGGCGCTTGACTGGGATCACGGGGTCTATCTGGGAGCCACGTCGGCTTCCGAGGCCACTGCGGCCGCGCTGGATGTCAAATCCAAATTGCGCCGTGACCCCTTCGCCATGCTGCCCTTCTGCGGCTACAACATGGGCGACTATTGGCAGCACTGGTTTGACATGGGCAAGAAACTTGGCGACAAGGCCCCGAAAATTTTCTATGTGAACTGGTTCCGCAAGACCGCCGAAGGCAAATGGCTGTGGCCGGGCTTCGGTGAAAACAGCCGCGTCCTCAAGTGGATGTGCGAGCGGATTGAAGGTAAGGCCCATGCAGTGGAAACCCCCATCGGTTGCCTGCCGGAAAAGAGCGACCTCGACCGCTCGGGTCTTGATGTTTCTGAGGCCGACGTCGACGAACTGCTCCGGGTGGACAAAGAAGCTTGGGCCGCCGAATTGCAGGATGTGGATGCCTTCATGCAGCAATTTGGACCCCATCTCCCAGCCGACATGAACGCCCAGTTCAATCGGGTAAAATCGCGTCTTTCATAGTTTCCCCCTAATAATGAACACTGCAGGCGGGAGGCCCCAAAATGGTCTCCCGCCCTTTTTCTGAGCCATCATGGCAAGGCCAGTTGGAGCGGTGTCGAGACCTGAACACAAATTACACTTTACTCAGTCAATTTGCGCTATAATGGGGATGAGGATGATGTGGGTTCAGGGCAGCATAAGGAGTCTGGCCATGATACGGAAAATTGTGTTGATGGGTGTGTTGGCATGTTTTGTGTGCGTGGTCTGTCTGGCCTTCTTCGGGGGCGATGTGCATGCCCAGGGAAAAGGAACGGGCGGCATGGACAAAGGCATGAGCGAGAAAAAAGGGGTGTCCGGCTCCCTGGGAAACAAAGAGTTTGACAAGGCCAAACTTCCCGGCAAACCACAGATTGGTTTTGCGGTGGGTTCACTTGTTGCGGCCATCATCGTGCTCAAGTACTTCTAGTCGCTTGTTCTCAGCCGCGACGGGTGCATCTTTGGAAGACGGAAGGGAAGTGTATCCATGAACGAACATATTCTGGTCTTGGACGACGAGCCCAGCATCCTAGAAATCCTCGGTCAATATCTCCTTGATGAAGGGTATCAGTGTGACGTAACCACCTCCCCGCTCCAGGCGTTGGAGTGGTTGAAATCACAATCTTTTGAGCTGCTCATCACCGATCTGAAAATGCCAGAGATGCAGGGCAACGAAGTCTTGCGGCGCGCCAAGGAAAACGACCCGGACCTTGCCGTCATTGTGGTCACCGCCCTCCTGGAAACCACCAACGCCATCGAATCCCTTCGCTCCGGTGCCGATGATTACCTGCTCAAGCCATTCAACCTCAACGAAATATCCTTCTCTGTCTCCCGCGTGCTTGAACGTCGCCGACTCCTCATGCAGAATCGCCGTCACCAGCATGAATTGGAGCTTTCCGTGCGGGACGCCACCTCGAGTCTCGAGAGTGCCAACCGGGAGCTACGTGACACCAAGGAATACCTCGAGAATCTTCTGCAGAGTTCGGTCGATGGCATTTTCACACTCGATCGCGATGCCCACATTTCCTTTGCCAACATGGGTTCAGTGGGCATGTTCGGATATCAGGCTGCGGAATTGCTTGGCACATCCGCCGAGCGTTTGCTTATCGGCGGCGCAGACGAACTCCGGCATGTGCGCTATCTGCTCAGCCGGGATCAATTGCTCCAGAACTACGAAACGGAATCCCGGCACAAGAACGGACACGTCGTGCCCATCAATGTCTCCCTCACGATCGTGCGCGATCCGGAAGGTCAGTTCGTTTCAACTTTCGCCATTTGCAAAGATATTACCCGCCAGAAAAAACTGGAATCAGAGCTCAAGGAAATGTCCATCAAGGACAGCCTGACCGAGCTTTACAACCAGCGGTATTTCTACGACCGACTGGAAGGCGAGATCGAGCGTGCCCGCCGCCAAAAGCATCCGTTGTCTCTGCTGCTATTTGACGTCGACCATTTCAAGACCTACAATGACTGTCACGGGCATCTCGAAGGGGATGCGGTGCTCCGAACCATCGGTCGCATCGTTTTCGAGTGCACACGTGAGCACGTCGACATCGGGTTCCGCTATGGCGGCGACGAGTTTACGGTCATTCTCCCCGAAGCGGGCGAAGTGCAGGCGCTCAATATTGCTGAACGTATTCGCATGCGTTTCGAGGAACTCCATTTCGACAAGCTCACCCTCAGCATCGGCCTTATGTCCTACACGGAAGGCAGTTCGGCAAAATCATTCATCCGTCTCGCGGACATGATGATGTACGATGCCAAGCGTTCCGGAGGCAACCGGGTCTACGTTTTTAAGGCGGACTCGGATGTCCCGATCGAAAACTAGGTATTCATGCATCGCCCCCCGTTGGTGATGACCCTCTTGCGCTCTCGACATAACTGGAAGGAAGCATTGTGAAGTTAGGTATCTGCAGCGAAATTTTCAAGGAATGGAACGATATAGGCCGTGCCATCGACTATGTGAAGGAAGCGGGATACGACGGACTCGAAATCGCCCCCTTTACCTTGAGTCCCTATGTCACCGACATTTCGGCTGCCACCCGGCAGGAAATCGTGCGTCGCGCACAAGCGGCCGAACTCGATATCCTGGGCATTCACTGGGTTTTCGTCGGTCCCGAAGGCGTCTTCCTCACCCATCCCGATCCCGTTGTTCGCGATTTC
>CAIZGN010000273.1 GCA_903932505.1 Candidatus Hydrogenedentota bacterium | reverse complement strand
GGGGATGTTGGATCACATTCGCGCCCCCCAACACGCAGGCTCTCTCTGCCCATGAAACCCCTCATCGGCATCGATGGTCGCCTGGCCAACGAAACCCAGCCAGCGGGTGTGGGACGGTTCTGCACCGAGCTGCTCGCTAAACTCCCCGCGGCCGCCCCAGACTTCCGATGGCGAATTTATCTCGATCGACCGGCGCGAGATGGATTTCCCTCGCATGAGGCCTTCGAATTTCGGGTGCTTCCAAGGCGTCGATTTTGGACGCAACGTTGCCTGGCCGCTGAACTCCGGCGCGACTCGCCAGACCTTTTCTTTTCTCCCGTGATGCAACTTCCGTGGCACTGCCCGTGTCCCTCCCTCGTTACGGTACACGACCTCGCTTTCTTCGCGTTTGCGGATCAATTCCCGTGGCGAAAGCGCACCCTCATGCGGCTTCATGCCCGTCATGTCGTTCGTAATGCCACGCACCTCATGGCCGACAGCCTCTCCACCCAAAAGGATCTGCGGAACCTGCTCAAGGTGGACTCCCGCCGCATTACTGTTGCCCCGCTCGGTTGTGCGCCCCAGTTTCTTCAGCCCCCTTCCGCAGAGGCTATCCACGTGGCGCGACAGCAACTGCAACTTCCCGAGCGCTTCGTGCTCTACGTGGGACGCATTCAACCCAGGAAGAACCTGCCGCGATTGATTGAAGCCTTTGCCCGTATGCGCGAGCGTCATCCTGAACTTCCCCATCACCTGCTCATTGCGGGGAGTCGGGGTTGGATGGAAGGGGACACCTACCGCGCCGCACAGGCCTCCCCCGCCTCTGATCACATACGCTTTCTGGGCTATGTGCCCGCAGATGACCTCCCCGCGCTTATCGCCGCCGCCGACGCACTCGCCCTCATTTCCCTGTGGGAAGGCTTCGGGCTTCCGGTCATCGAGGCCATGGGCTGCGGAACCGCCGTTCTCACCTCCAACTGCTCCTCCCTGCCCGAAGCCGCTGGAGATGCTGCAGCCCTCGTCGATCCCTGTGACCTAGAGGCTATCACGGCGGCCTTGGAACGTCTCTGCATCGACGAACCCTACCGCACTGATCTTGAACAACGCGGACAAATTCGTGCCACCCAATTCTCATGGGAACGCACCGCCGAAAAAGTCACACAGGCCATCCGCGCCCTGCTCAATATTGAGGTCAGCCGCGCATAGAGCGAGTCGAAAGGGACGCAGCGAGAAATCTTATCCCGGCCATCGCGTCCGCAAAGGCGAACGCCGTCCCAAGATTTCTCCTCATTACATTCGTCGAAATGACGCAAAAAAACGCGTTTCTCCCATCGCCACCCGTTATGCTATCGTGGTGCATCGCGATTTTTTCGGCCCAACGAAACCCTGAACGGATAATGCACGCGCACGAACCCGCATGGAAGGATGGCCCCTGATGAAAACCGTCCCAACCCGAAACTCGTGTTTTTCCTTCGTCTTTGCCCTGCTCCTCCTTCTGGGCGCAACCTCCGCTTGGCCCGCTTCTCAGCGCGACGCCTACTACGCCCACCCCTGCAAGGTCGATGCCCAAGGGGTCATCGCGCCCTGGAACACCGGGCAGAACGGCCCCCTGGATGAGCGCGTCCAGATTGCCGCCGATGTCTGCAAACGCTATCCTTGGGTACTCACCAACAAGGCGGTGATGGCCGCGCCGGATTTCGTCTACAACTCCCACTGGCGCATCACCGATGACGGCGAAATACAGATCCCGCCGACCAACGACTGGATGTGCGGCGACCTCAGCCAGCGGGCCTGGAGCACGATCAAGGGTCTGACTGATTATTACCGCTACTGCGGCGATCCCATCGCTTTTCTCTATGTGTCGCGCACGGTCGATTATGTGCTGGACTACGCGCAGACGGCCGCTGATCATCCGTGGCCGAATTTCCCCATCAGCACACCGACCAAGGGCAAGGCCTACGGCGTGTGTGATCCCACCGGACGCATCCAGCTCGATCTGTGCGCCCGACTGGGCGAGGATGTCCTTACCGCCTACAAACTCACCGGCAATCCCCGCTATCTGGCTGCCGCGCAGCATTGGGCCGATGTTTTTGCCGCCAAGTGCAATTTCGATCCGGAGTTTTCCCCTTGGGACCGCTACGTTGATCCGTCGGTCGTCGATTGGTCGGACAAACTCACCGGAAGCATCACGATGATCCTCGAGTTTCTCGATGAAGTCATCGCCTCCGGCTATACCGGCAAGGACGATGCGGTTCTCCGCGCGCGCGATGCCGGGCGCGCCTATCTCATCAACTATCTGCTGCCCCGGTGGCATGTCAACGAAACCTGGGGGCGGCAATATTGGGACTGGGACAATCCGGTCATGTGCGGCATCGTCTCCATGTGCGCCGACTACATGCTCAAGCATCGCGATGCCTTTCCCGACTGGAAAATCGACGTCCGAAACATGCTCACCCTAGTTTTTAGCCGCAACGGCGTCGATCCAAATTCCATGGGTGACACCTACAATGGCGCGTGGGCCTTCCCTGAATCCTGCACCTGCTGCGGTACCTCGCTGTCCTACAACCAATACACCGCCGCACCCACCCTGCTGCGCTACGCCTATCTCGCCGAGGACGAACGCCTGCGCGAAATCGGGCGACGCATGATACTCATGGCAACCTACGACACCGACGAAAAGGGCGTCGTCAAGGACGGACTGCTCGGGCAGGCTGTGGCCACTGGCGAGTGGTCGAATCTCGCGCATCCCTGGCCGCTGTGTCAGGCCATGGAAGCCATGGCTTGGACACCGGACATCTTCGCCCCTGCCCGCGAAAACCACATCCTTCGCAGCACCTCTGTGATCAACCATATCGTCTACGGCGATGGCCGCATTGAATACACGACCTTCGACGCCCCGAAGGAAACGGTGGAACTGCTGCGGCTCGCCTTCCGCCCAACGCGCATCCAAGCGGGTGCGACGCCGCTCGAAGAACGCCCCGCCCTCGATGCCAACGGCTACAGGGTGCAAGCCCTGCCCGGCGGCGATTTCCTCGTCAACCTCCGGCACGACGGGGAGTCCAAGGTGCTGGTGGAGGGTGATGATCCGCAGCAGACCCGGCCCGCCACCGAGATCGAACAGAGCGGCGTGTGGAGCCCCCGCCCAAACGGGGAACGCACGATTCTGGAAGCCACCGCCGAGGGTGCCAGACTCCGCATTCCATTTGAAGGCAATCAGGTGCGCCTGCTGGGCGATGTGGGGCCGGACAGCGGCCTCGCAAACGTCTTTCTGGATGGTGTGCAACAGAAAACGATCCTTGATTTCTGGTCACCCACCGAACGCAGTCAACAGCGCGTCTATGGCCGGGGCGGACTCGCAAACGGGCCGCATGTGCTTGAACTGGTCGCGCGGGGCGCAGGTAATCCCATTGCGTCGGGAAGCCGAATCCGCATTGATAGCGCCCAATACTCCGCCGAGACCGCCGAGCTGCGTTTCGGCGAAGGGGGTGGCCCCATAGGCCCACAGCGCATGATCTTCGGCTATCTGGGCCGCAAGGATCACACCGATCCGCAGGGAAACACCTGGCGACCGGGCACGGAATTCGTTATTCGCTCCGGTTACGGCAAGGACGCCGTGGCCGAGGCGCTGTGGACGGAGCGGCGCACCATGTACATCGGCAACGCCACCGACCCCGAGTTGTACCGCTACGGCATCCACGGTAAGGAATTCTGGATCAATCTCACCGTTGCGCCTGGCACTTGGAACCTCCGTCTGCTCTTTGCGTCCACCCCCCTGCATCCCTTCCTCGAACAGGACCCCGATAAGGGCTGGCTGCGCCATGTGCTCAACGTCGACATTAACGGCAATCGGGTTATTAGCGCCATGGATGTAGCCGAGGCGGCAGGTGGTCGTTTCAAGGCCATCGACCGGACCTTTGAGAACCTCCAGCCCAAAAATGGAATCATCGAAGTGAAACTTTCCGGTTGCGACGGCCGCGAAGCCATCCTCCAGGCCCTCGAACTCACCCCGTCGACCACCACAAAATAGCCCCGGGGCCACAAGCCCCCCAGAAGCGAATTCCAAGCAATTGACGTGCTCACATGCCCATTTTTCTTGCGAAAATTCGTATTTCAGCACCCCGCCTTGCTTGTATTTCGGGCATTCTGGTATAGTATGGGTCTGCGGTATTCTCCAGCGTTGTGCTTCAGGCTCGCGGATTTTCGGCGTGGCCCACCCCGCAGATCATTTGAACATGGAGGTGCGGATTCTTCCCATGGACCGCCTCCGGCACCGTGCATGGGAATCTCCAAGTAGAGCCAAGGCGATGATCGCTCCCATTTCACAACCCTCGGAAACGTTGACAGACGACGAGAAAGACGTCGAATTTGTGCATGCTTCGTCGGCCACCGCCGTCGCCGATGCGCCGAAATCTACCTTTGCACACAGCAACCCCGCGTGCAATGTTTTCGAGACCATCCCTGCAAAAAGCCCAACGTATTCGAAGGTCCGCCCTGTGCCCCGCAAACGACACTGGTTTCGGAATACCCTACTCCTGCTCTTGTTCTCCGTAATCGTTGCTGCCGGGGGCGAGGCCTACTTTGAATACGCCAGCCAAATCGCGCCCGAGCCCTTCACAGCTTTGCCCCCGACCCCCGTGCCGCCTCCAACAAATACTGTCCCGCCCGTCCTTGCGCCCTCGGACAGTACCGCCCACCCTGCGGCAGCGAAAACCCTCGCCACGGCCACGCATACACCCGAAGTTATATTCGCAGCGGAGGCTTTCCTGTCTGGAAACGCACCCCTAAAAATCCTAAGCCCGGAACTCGATCCCCCGGCCTTGCAACCCGCGACCGTGGCCGAGGCACCCGCGCTCGCCGCCATGCCTGCGCTGCCGCCTGTCCCGGTTCGTCCACGACCGGAAAAGGCGGACAACGTAGTCGATTTTCAGCCCTACCGCGTGCGCACCTCGATCACCAATTCCAACGGCGATGAAATCGGCTTGACCAACCTCAACCCCCTTGCCGGGGTGTGGTATGTGCTGGACATGAAGATCGGTGGACAGACCACCAACGCGCACCTCGAGGCCGCCGCCCTGCGGGGACAACCAGCCGAACGCCCAAAACTCGCCCTCTACCGCGACGGACTGGAAGTCACCCAGCCGGGACAGCCCGCGAAGCAGTACCCACTATGGCCTGCCTCCGGATCCGCCGCAGCCGAACTCGCCTCCCTCGCGCCCAACGAACTCAATCCCGCGCCCCAGCCCGTGCAGGCTTTCCTCGACGATGACAAGACCTCCGCGCCCTACTATCCCATTTGCGACGGATTGGTACTCGTGCGAAAGCAGCGCGGCGGCTCGATGTCCCGCCTCGAATATGCCACCGACCTGCTTCGCACCTCGAAGATGGGATCCTGGTTCGTCGAGGCCGCGAAGCCTTATCTCATCGCCCCGCCTGAACTCGGCGAGGAGCACCGTGAAGCTACCTCCGGCAATGAACAGCCCGTCGAGACGGCCCCGCCCCGCTCCGCCGATGTCGCCATCAAGAAACAGGATCTCAACTGCAAGTCCCCGAAACTCGGGATCAAGACCGATGCGCCGGAGGACAAGTATTACTACGGCAAATGGTACCAGGCCACGGGCAATCCCCACGTCTTTGCGGGCATGATGAAACCCACAGCGGCCCCCGAAGAAATGCTCGCGTCCTATTCGGATCGGGTTGGCCCCATCGGCATGCATGACCGCGCCAACAAGGAAGCCGACGCCCTTGTTTACCTCGTCGCGTTCGACTTGGAGCATTTCCGGTTCGGATACAGCCTCGGTGCTGATCAGCCCAAAGTCGAATGGTCCACTCGCGCGGCCAAGACTCCAGGCGGTGGGCCCGATGGCTTTGGCAACGTCAAACCCTTGTCCACGGTGGGTGCCCTTCCCCCGTACTATCTGCCCTACGTTGCCGCCACCTTTGTTGGCGGCTTTAAGCGGGAACACGGCGCGTTTCGTGCCAATGATTTTGCCAAGGGGAAAAATGGCAATCACTTTGGCTTTGAAGAGGCCGGGGTGGTATGCAGCGCGCTGCAGCCGGGACTTGCCACCGTCGCCATTACCCGCGATGGCGACATCGACCTCCTCACCTGGCCAGAAAAAGCCGACGAACTCTCCAACCGCTATCTCTGGATTCGACAGAACTGCGCGCCCATTATCGAGGGTATCGATGATCAAGGGGCCAGCATTCCCGGACGTTTCGTCAACAACTGGCGTGGTGGCGAATGGAGTGGCGACCAAAACGGCAATGTCGTCACCTTGCGATCGGGGGTGGCGATTCAGGAATACCAAGGCCGACGTTTCCTTATCTTCACATACTTCACCGGTGCGTCCCCCAACGCCATGGCCCGCGTATTCCAAGCCTACCACTGCCGCTTCGCCATGCTGCTCGACATGAACACGCCGAACTACTGCTACTTCTCGCTGTACCGTCGGGATCCTCAGGGGCTGATCGCCGAGGCGGAATACCTGCACAAGGATATGGCCTCCGGAAACGGCAAGGACGGCTGTCTCAAGTTCCTGCAAAAGAACGACACCCGCGATTTCTTCTACGTCCTCAACCGGCAGTAGCGTCCGCCCTCATACCGACTTCTGTCTGTGCAATGCCGGATTAACGGCCGCCGCCATTGCCTCCACATTCATCGTTCGGCCCAAAAAAGTCGCGATGGACTTCGCTGTTTCCATCGGGTACTCCAGTGCCGCCCGATGCTCCAGAAAAAGAACACCCATCCCGTGCTGACGCCCAAGCCACGCATATACCTCACGCAAATGCTTCTCGTACAGGGCGCGAAGTTGCTCATCCGCCACCGACCCGCCCTCCTGGCCATTCCGCACCAGCATCTGCCGCTGCGAGGCCAACACTTCGTCCAAGGCGCGACGAATAAAGAGCACCTTGTACGAATACCCGGACGGCAGGCCCGCCAGATGGAACGACACAATTTTTACGGCCTTACCGCCGGCCTCGCTCAACCAGCTCGAATCCTCATGAAGCTGTTTCACCCGCTCAAATTCAAAGTACCCCTCCGGATTGTCCGCGTCCGCCGTCCGCAGTTCATCCGTCAAAATAGGGCAACCGCCCGCTGCAAGCATCTTCATCGTCATCGACGTGCCCGAACGCGGCAAGCCCGACACCACCACGATCGGTGATTCAATCAACATCCGTTTTTCTCCTCGTTACTGCTATAATGAACGTGACGCGCGGGAATGCTGACCGCCGGGTTCGTGTTTATTGTGACACTCTCCCGATACCGGGGACAAGCCTCCCTACAAGGAAATCCACCATGAAATCCATACGCAACGTCATTGAAATAAACGAAGACCTTTGCAACGGCTGCGGTGAATGTGTGCCGTCCTGCGCGGAAGGGGCCATACAAATCATTGATGGAAAGGCCCGGCTCCTTGCCGACAAACTTTGCGACGGTCTTGGTGCCTGTCTGGGTGAATGTCCCACCGGCGCGCTCCGGGTGGTGCAACGTGAAGCCGATGAGTTTGATGAGGAAGCCGTGAAGACGCACCTGGGTGAAAACGCCCCGGCGCATTCGCACGCGCCTGCCCCCGCACCGCAGGCCCACGCCTGCCCCGGTTCGCAGATGCGCCAGTTTGAGGCAAGCGCCACCATTGCGGAGCAATCCGGTCCCGTTGGCTCCGCGCTTAGCCACTGGCCCGTGCAGATCCGCCTACTTTCCCCCACCGCACCCTATTGGGATGGCGCGGAAGTACTCGTCGCCGCAGACTGTGTGCCTGTGGCCTATCCCCGGTTCCATCAGGATCTGCTCGCGGGAAAATCGATACTGTTGGGGTGCCCGAAGCTCGATGATATGGAAGACGCCCTTGACAAGTTCACCAGCATCTTCCGCGCAAACCAACCGACCAAGATTACGGTGGCTGTGATGGAAGTGCCCTGTTGTCAGCGACTGCCGATGGTGGTGAATGAAGCCCTCAAGCGGGCAGGGAAAAGCATCCCTGTGGAATGCGTCACGGTCGGGGTGAAGGGTGATATCGTGAAACGCTGAGGAACTCCGGAAGAGAAACCTACATCACGCCGTGTTCTTCCTCATACCACTGGCGCCAAGTTGCTGCGTACTTCTGAATCCACTCAAGCACCGCCTCGTGGCCCACATCGCGCCTCTCCTGCTCAGAGCGAATCCATTTGTGACGGTTGATTTCAGCGCACTGCAACTGAAGGCAGTGAGCTTGACGCTCTACGCGCCATTGCTCGGCGTGGTGCGCAGACCAATCCGCCGCCGCTTCCGCCAGACCCACACCACAGCCCCGGTCTCTGCTCAAGCGTTCGCGATGCCGCTCAATCTCGCGCAGTTCCAACGCTGTATACCTCTGAGATATCTCCATCAGGGACATCGGTCTATTCCTTCGCTCCCCCCCCTCTCAATTGGAGGACAGTGTACGCCTATCCTCTGAAAAAATCAAAATCTGCAAGCCGTCGCCAAACCCTTCCACGTATCTATTGTACCACACATTCGTATATCCAACTTTTATCATGATTTGGTCTCTTTTGTCAAGAGATTTCTGCGGCTCGGGACCTGGGGCCGTTCCACAGCCATCCCGTTGACCGCGTGGAGGACAAGAACCGCCCTGGGTTATACTGTACCCACAATCCCGGAGGAGAATGGCATGGCAGACCTCTCAAGACGCGAATTCATGGCGAACACTGCACGAAGCGCAGCCTTGCTCTCCGGGGCGACTTGGACGGCGAATGCCGATCAGCCCCCGCTCCGCAAAGGCAATTTCGTCCTCTTGATGAGTGACGAGCACAATCCCAAGATATCGTCCATCCACGCGCACCCCCGTGTCCAAACCCCGAATCTCGACCGTCTTGCGGCCCGTGGTACCGTCTTCGAAAATACCTATTGCCCCTCACCGCTGTGCATGCCCTGCCGCAGTGCCTTCATGTCCGGACAGCGCGTCCATCAAATTCAATGCTACAACAATTGCAATGTAATCCCCTTTGAATACCCCTCCTACGGCCAAAGCCTGGGCGCACAAGGGATCCACACGGTCTACATCGGCAAGGCCGATGTGTACCGACCGACCCGTGACCTGGGCTTTTCAGAGGTCATCGGCTCCGGTGACCGAACCCCGCCCGGTGACACCAATATTTCGCGCAAGCCGCTGGCCATCCGCACCGATGGTGCAGGCCGGGCCGGTGGTTACGGACCCAAAGAGAACAACCCCTTCGCGGACGATGATCAACTGGTCAACCTCGCCTTGGACTGGCTGGCAAAGCGGCCTGCCGAGCTCGATAAGCCTTGGGTGCTCGTGCTCAATATCGGACGACCGCATTTCCCGAACTATGTCACCCAGGCGCTGTGGGATCAATACGCTGGAGGTGACGACCTCCCGGCTTATGGCCGCGAGGCCGTCTCGGCGAATCATCCTTATGCCCAAGACCTCCGCGCTCATTTTCAGACGGAGCAGTTCTCCGAGGCCGACATTCGCGGTTTGCGCCGGGGCTATTTAGGTTGCGTCACCTACGTGGATCAACAGGTGGGGCGCGTGATGGACGCCATCGACCGCGCCGGGCTTGCCGATTCCACGACCTTCGCCTACACCTCGGATCACGGCGACATGCTGGGGAAATTCGGTCTGTGGTGGAAGTGCAGCCTCTACGAAGATTCCGCCCGCGTTCCTCTGCTCGTCGCCGGGCCTGGCTTCGCCCCCAAGACCCGCGTGCGCACCCCCGTCGACCTGCACGACCTGCGGGCCACCCTCTTTCGTTCAACGGGATCCACCCAACCCGCCGAGTGGGTGGGTGCGCCGCTAACGTCCATCGCCGCCAATGACCCCGACCGACCGGTCTTTGCCGAATACCATGGCCACGGCACCCGGGCCAGCGGGTATCTGTTGCGAAAAGGTGACTGGAAACTGCTCTACTACCCCGAGGCACCCCACCAGCTCTTCAATCTTGCGGAAGACCCCGAGGAACTCAACAACCTCGCGGAAAAGCACCCAGAAAAACGCCGCGAGCTGGAAAAGGACCTGCGCGCCGTCTGTGATCCCGAAGCAGAAAATCAACGCACGGAAGCCTTCATTCAACGACAACTGGCGGCCATCAAGGCAATCCCCGTATAAACAGGTGAGGAGTACATCAAATGCCCATGAATCGCAGGGAATGGTTGCGCACTACTGGACTGGCGGGCGCGGGCTTGCTTGCCCGAAATGCAATGGCGGACACCACAGTCACAACCGCCCACAAACGCCCCAACATCATTTTCATTCTTGCAGATGACCTCGGCTACGGAGATCTCGGCTGTTACGGACAAAAAATCATTCAGACACCGAACTTGGATCGCCTTGCGGCCGAGGGGGTGCGCTTCACCCAATGCTATTCCGGCAGCACGGTCTGCGCTCCGTCCCGATGCGCGCTCATGACCGGATTCCACACGGGACACGCCTACATACGCGGCAATCTCCAAGTGCCCCTGCGCCCGGAGGATGTCACCGTGGCCCGCCTGCTCAAAGACGCAGGCTATACCACCGGCCTCATCGGTAAATGGGGCCTGGGCAATGAAGGCACCACCGGGGCACCCGACAAGCAGGGTTTTGACTATTCCTTCGGCTATCTCGATCAGAGCCACGCCCACAACTTCTATCCCGACCACCTCTGGCGCAACGGCGAGCGGGTAGCCATTCCCGAAAACGTCCAAAGCGAAAAAAAGAATGTGGCCGCGCAGAAAAAAGTCTATTCCCACGATCTCTTTGCCCAAGAGGCGCTGGAATTCGTCGAAAAACACCAGAAGGAACCCTTCTTCCTCTATCTCGCCTTCACCATGCCCCACGCCAACAACGAGGCCGGTGCGGTCACTGGAGACGGCATGGAAGTGCCCGACTACGGCCCCTATGCCGACAAGGATTGGCCGAATCCGCAGAAGGGCCATGCCGCGATGGTCACGCGCATGGACCGTGATGTCGGACGCCTCCTCGGTCAGTTGCAGAAACTCGGCCTTGAGGAGAACACGCTCGTTTTCTTCACCAGCGACAACGGCACGCACAAGGAGGGTGGCGCCATCCCCGAATTCTTCCAGAGCAGCGGTTCCCTGCGCGGCATCAAGCGCGACCTCTACGAAGGGGGGATTCGTGTGCCCATGATCGCGCGCTGGAAAGGCACGCTCAAGCCCGCGCAGACCAGCGATCAAGTCTGGGCCTTCTGGGATTTCCTGCCCACCGCCGTCGACCTCGCCGGTGCCACGCCACCTGCTACTATCGACGGAATATCCATGCTCAATACCTTCCGCCCACTCGGCTTGGGTGGTCCTCTGTCCCCGCAACGGCAGCATGAGTTTCTCTATTGGGAATTCCACGAGGGCGGCTTCAAGCAGGCCGCGCGTACAGGGGACTGGAAAGCCGTGCGCACCGCCAAAGACGCCCCGTTGGAACTCTTCGACCTCAAATCGGACCTGGGCGAACAACACAACGTCGCCGCACAGCACCCCGAAATCATAGCCTCCCTTGAGCAATATCTGGCGACCGCTAGAACGGAAAGCGAGCACTGGAAGGTGAGATAGCCCTCAACTCTTCCACGCTGTCCCTTCTTTTTCACCTGCGGGGTATCACACCCCGTCTTTTTCTGCATGCGCACAGAACCTCCACGCGTAAGAGTCAGCATATTTGCTATAAATTCCAGATCTTTGCGTTATCAAAACCAACAATATATCATAGTTATTATGAAGTATTAATAAGAATAAAGACGCAATTCATTTATTTACAAATACTTACACGGTCGATCTATCTTGGTATGGAAATTGCTTATCAAATATCTATAGTCGATTGCATTGCTGATGTATATAACAATAGAAAGGAGAAACGCCGTGATACGACCCCAGGAGTAGGGGTGTCGCCTTGGTCGATTCAGGGCACCCCTGCAAACCGTTACTGCCGTGGTCATGCGTCGATGTACATGCGGACCAACGCGCCCCCCATTTCTGAACGATTCTCAAATATTCAAAGGAACGAAAAATGAAGAAGCAAGGTTTTACACTCATAGAGCTGTTGGTGGTCATTGCAATCATAGGCATTCTCGCGGCGATACTGCTGCCCGCGCTTGCCCGGGCGAGAGAGTCCGCGCGCCGCGCCTCCTGCGCAAACAACCTCAAGCAAATCGGCTTGGTTTTCAAGATGTACGTCAATGAGTCCAAAGGCGGCGATTACCCCCCCACGGCCGGTCGCATATCTTGGGACGTCACGAAGAATGGTGCCACGCGCACCTATGCGAACTACGCCAAAGGTGGGCACAACAACCCCAGCGCTCCACCCGCCTTGGGTGGCCCCGGCGGCGGAACGGAATGGGTTCCCGATGGCGCAGCCATCTATCCCGAATACCTCACCGACACCAAGGTGCTCATCTGCCCCTCGGATTCGAAGGCACAATCGGAAATCGTAAGCCAGCATCGCTGGGAAAATCAGGCGAACCTCGGCGAGACTGATCCCTACGCCTTCACCGCAGAATCCTACGTGTACTTTCCGTGGGCCCTCAGTGGAAAGCCCGGACAGGATTACCTCGCCACCAACGCAAACGCGAATGCCGGCGGGGTCAACGAGTCCACGCTCCTTAGTGGCGGCTACCTCGACATGGGATTCATCAACACCCTCATGGGTACGGTGTATCAGCAGTCTGGCGCAGCCCCCGAAGAGAACTTCTATTCGAACGACCTCTCCTACACGAACGATGCGGGCCTGGATCGCACGGTTTACCACCTGCGGGATGGCATTGAGCGTTTCTACATCACGGATATCAACAACCCGGCCGCGTCTTCTCAGGCGCAAAGCACCATTCCCTTCGATGGCGACCTTTTCAGCACGCAGGCGGAGAACTTCAACCACCTGCCCGGCGGTGCGAACTGGGTCTTTCTTGATGGACATGTGGAGTTTATCAAATACGGAACCAGCTTCCCGGTGACGCGCGTGTTCGCCACGCTGTTCTCCGCATTCCAATAGACCCTAGCGAAACCCATAACTCTGGGAGGTTCGGTGTCCTTTTCCAGAGACTCTGATTCCGTGGACCACCAGCAAGCGGATCAGAGGCCCGCGGCGGTCAACAACGGTGACCGCCGCGGTTTCCTGTCAAGAGACCGGGCAGCCTTGTCCCCCTTTACCGTCCCGCCCCCGGAATCTGTTATCATGCCGCCGATTAATGGATTTCACGGGATCAAACACTCCGGGAGAGAGGCCTATGCACAAGTCGTTTATGCTGCAAGGCGGAAAGGTGATCGAATGCGAGGATCAAGCCGCCTCGATCTTCGTCTACTGCACCCTCGATGAGGCCGAGAAAAAATACCTTATTGAAACACTGGAGATTGACGAGCATACCTTGGATTCTGCCCTCGACCCCGAGGAACTCGGCCGTATGGAGTTCGAGCCTGAACACGCTGCCATCATTTTCAAGCGCCCCAAGCAATATACCGCCGCCGACAACTTCTTCTTCCGCGTTACCACCTGCGGCTATTTCCTCTTCGGGGACAAACTCGTCATCATCGACTCTGAACGCCCCACCGCCTTTGAAGGCCGACTCTTCAGCCGGGTACACACCATTCAAGACCTCCTCCTGCGACTGCTCTTCCAAAACATATCCCACTTCGTTGAGCACCTCAAGGTCATGAATACTATCTGCAACGAACTTGAGGACGGCATCATCAAGGCCAAGGAAAACCGCCACCTCATCCACATGTTCACCATTTCCAAGGGCCTCGTCTACTACCTCCACGCTATCAACTCCAACGGACGCGTTCTCGCCAAACTCAAGGTCAGCGCCGTCAAAATGCACCTCAGCACCGAAAACCTCGAGTACCTCGACGACTTGCTCATCGACAACGCCCAATGCTCGGAGCAGGCCAGTACACACGGCCAGGTTCTCGCCAGCCTCATGGATGCCCGCGCCTTCCTCGTCAGCAACAACCTCAACGTCATGATGAAGAACCTCAACGCCGTCGTTATCGCCGTCTCCGTACCCAACTTTATTGCCGCCGTCGGCGGCATGTCCGAATTCACCATGATGACCGGATCCAGCAACTGGCCTCTCACCTACTCTCTCTTCTTCCTTGCCATGGTCGCCCTGGGCTGGGTCACCTTCTACGCCATCATCAAATGGGAGCGTTTTTGGCGAAAACGCGGCTTTTAGTCCATACCAATTTGCCGGGGGCAAACAGCGCCATACCGCCCCTCTGTATCCAAATTCCAAATTTCCAGAAAATTTTTCAACAACTTGGAATATTCGAGGGCGGCTCCGTTGTATCGACTATGGGGCTTGGAGGGTTTCCCTTTCGGGCCATTCGGCCAAACTCTTTGGATGCCAGATAGTTGTATTCCGATATACGAATTATAGACAATAGTATGTAGTTCTTGGGTGATTCGTGCGGAGGATGCCGTCATACATCCCATCCGGAAAGCCTTAGACCGCGAGCAAACCACAAGGAACGCCGATGGATGGCGGACTGAACACGGGCGAACTCAAAGGCTCCTATCGTCTCCTGCGCATGATTGGCAGCGGTGGAATGGGTGTTGTCTATGAGGCATGGGACACGCGGCTGGATCGCCGTGTGGCCCTCAAGCTCTTGCACCCCCACTTGCTCGCGGACCCTGCCCGTCAACGCGGCTTTGAGCGCGAGGCCCGCATTGCCGCAAGGGTCGAGCATCCCAATGTGGTTCGGGTTTATCGAATTGACCATATCGACGGCCAGTCCGCCATTGAAATGCAGTACATCGCAGGACAACCCCTGTCCGCTGTATTGCGTTCCGGTCGCCTGACCCCCGGACAGGCCATCGACGTGCTCGAGCAGCTCTTCGGATCGCTGGCGTGCTGTCATGAACAGGGCTTGGTTCACTGCGACATAAAGCCGGGGAACCTGCTGGTTACCCCGGAAGGCCAGGTTTACCTGACGGACTTCGGCATAGCCCGCGCACTATCCATGCCGGACGCAGACAACACCTCCGCACCCATGGATCCGCCCTCGGGCCCCTTGTGGGGCACACCGCGCTACAGCCCTCCCGAAGCTTGGGAGGGCGGGGTTCCAACGCCGCAGTGGGATCTATATGCTGCAGGTGTACTCTTCTACGAATTGCTTACCGGGGAACCGCTTTTCCAGTCGCAGATGCCCGCCACCCTCATGCGCGAGATCTTGAATGACAAACCGCCAAGTCTGGCAGCAGCCCTGCCCAATCTCCCCCCCGACCTCGTCAATCTTGTCGAGGCATTGGTTGCCAAGGATCCTGCCCTTCGGCCTGGAAGTGCCCGCGTAGTCCTCGAGCGTCTCGCCACCTACCCCAAGGGCCCTGATGACACGCTCATGCTCGCCGTGCAGCGGGAAGCCAGCACGGTTCCCTTTTCTATCAACAAAACCACAACTCCCCTCAGCGCGGACTTCTATCCCGCGCCCCGGCGGCGGCTCGTGGCCCCCTTGATGGGCCTCGCCGCCCTGGGTGTGGCCATCCTGATCGTTAGCTATATTTTCTGGCCCGTTTCTTTCAGCAGATTTTCAGGATCTGCAGGAGATGTTCCGAAGGATCATCTCCTAGCCACCCCTTGGGGAACCGTTTTTTTCTCCGCCACTGACAAAACCCACGGGCGTGAGCTTTGGGCCTATTCGGTGGAAACCCGGAAAGGGCAAATGGTGGCGGATTTGTGTCCCGGTCCCGCTTCCAGCAACCCATGGCGGCTCTTTTCGCGAACCAACGGCGATATCGTGTATTCGGCCACTACGGCGGAAAACGGGGACGAACTTTGGTTCTGCCCGAGCGGGAGTGATGGCAATTATTCAACCAGGCTAATCAAGGACATCATACCCGGGCCCATGGGTAGTGAACCCGAGCCCATTGTGGCGCATGAAAACCTGGTCTACTTTTATGCTACCACCCTCTCCGCCGGCCGGGAACTGTGGTGCACCAATGCCTCCGAGGCGCAGACCGCCATGGTTGCCGATCTCTTTCCAGGGCCGCAAGGTTCCTACGCCAACGGGGCGAGAGTGACTGCCGACGACCAGGGCTTCTATTTCGTAGCTTTTGCGGATGCCGCCAAGGGGGCCGTCCTCTTTCGACTGGATTATGCCTCCGGAATCCCACGCGAAGTTGCGGATGTGAATGACGACACTGCGGCCATGGTTGTCTACAAGGGCTCGCTGTTTTTTACCCAAAAAGACGACAGCCACGGTGCCGAGCTATGGGTGCATGATCCGGTCGCCAATACGACCCACCTCATGATCGACATCTATCCAGGAACCAGCTCGGCGGCACCCGGACAGTTTTTCGTGTGGAAGGATCGCCTCTTTTTTCAGGCGAAAACAGAAAAGTATGGACAGGAATTGTGGGTCACGGACGGATCCGCCATTGGTACCACCCTCGTCGCAGACCTCAATCCGGGTCCCGAGGGAAGCGACCCCTATGGCTTCGTCGACGACGGAGACTACTTCTATTTCCGAGCTGGCGATGACGCTCATGGTCGTGAACCCTGGGTTTCAGACGGCACAGCCGGTGGTACGCATATCTTGGCGGATATCCTCCCCGGGCGGCAGGGTTCATCCCCCTATAATTTGGTTCCCAGAGGTGGAGGGCTTCTCTTTTCTGCGGATGATGGTGTCCATGGCGAAGAATTGTGGAGTGCCATGCATGTTGGCACAAACTGGGAGTGCGCGCTGGTCGAAGACCTCATGCCGGGTCCTGAAAAATCAGAACCACACGATCTTAGATTGATGTCGTCGGTCAAGGCACTCTTTGTCGCTACCCTGCCCGAGCGTGGCCGGGCTCTCCTGACCTTAGAATCAGGGGGTGGGAACAATTACATCGTCCAACCCGTGCTGTTCCTGCAGCAGCCTTAGCGGAGTAGATATGGAAACCGTCGACCACAAAAACACAAACACTTCGCTGCCCGGTGGCGGTGAGTCCCTGTGCCTGCGCATGCTCGATGGCCCCAAGGCGGGTGAGATATGGGCCATTTCAACCCAACCCCTTCTCGTTGGGCGCGGTATCGGCTGTCAGGTTCGCATCGACAACCCTTGGGTATCCAGAGTCCATTGCGAACTACGCATCAAGGATGGAGCACCTTGGATATTCAATTACAGCCAGCGAAACCCCACGTTTGTAAACGGCGTCAGCACCATGCGGGCCAGTCTGCAAGTCGGCGATGTCATTGAACTCCCCGAAACAAAGTTGACCATCGGACACCCCGTCGAGCTCGTCAATCAGCAAACCTTGACCACCGACCCCTCCGAAACCACCCGCACTTTCCTGCAAGGGCCGTGCCCCTGCCGCATAGTCCAAACGGATGACTGCCCTCGAGAACCGGGCCACGCCTGCGAAAGTCAGGCCCTCTTTCAATTCATGCGGGAGCTCGGAAAAGCCCAGTCCCCCGACGAAATCATCGAAAAAACCCGTGTCCACCTGTGTGACCGCCTCGATGCCGAGACCTGCTGGGTCGCCCGACGGATCTCCACAGAGGGCGATATGGCTCTTTTCCAACCATGCACCGCCAAGGAAAACGCGCGCGTACCCCACGGCGTCTTGCGTGATGTCTGCGCCTCTGCCACTGGATTCCACGCCGCAGGACGCTCCCACAAAATTCTCCGACACATCATTGCCGCCCCGCTCATCCACGACAACAACGCCTATGGCACTATTGCCCTCGAGCGCCCGGCCGAACGAAAAGATTTCTCCGGCACCGATCTCGATTACCTGCTCGTCGCCGCCGAATCCGTGGCACCGCTTATCCGTTCCGCCGAACGCCTAGAAAAAATCCATCGCGATCAAAAAGCGCGGCACACCCACGGCCCTGCAGAACAACGCATGGTCGGTCAGGGAAACGCCATGCAGGCCCTGCGCCTGGAAATACAAACCGCCGCCACCGCTCGACTCAACATCATGCTCCTTGGCGAAACCGGTGTGGGCAAGGCACTCGCCGCCCGGATCCTCCACGAACTCAGCCCCCGTGCAAACGGTCCGTTTATTTCACTGAACTGCGGCACAATACCCGGCAACCTATTCGAAAGCGAAATCTTTGGATACGAACCCGGAGCCTCCACCAGTGCGCACACCCACAAAAAGGGCTACTTTGAACAGGCCCACGGTGGCACCCTCTTTCTCGACGAAATCACCGACCTCGATATTGCCAATCAGGCCCATCTGCTCCGCGCCACCGAGACCCAACACTTCCGCCGTCTGGGCAGCGAAGTCGAGATTCATGCGGATGTCCGTATTGTCTGCGCCACCAATCGCCCCATACTCGGCCATACCGACACCGGACTGCGCCCCGACCTCTTCCATCGCCTCGCCGGCATGCTCATCACGATCCCGCCCCTACGTGACCGCACCGAAGACATTCCCGAGCTTGCGCTCCATTTCCTCGCCGCCGCAGCCCCACACGCCGATGCCCATCCGAGAACATTCACCAGCCGCATCATGGATCGCATGATGAAATACGCCTGGCCCGGCAACATTCGCGAGCTAAAAAACATCATCGAATCCGCCGCCTACAAGGCCGACTCACCAACCATTTCCGACCTGTCCCTTCCCGATCCCGGCCCCTACAACGAAACCATACCACCCTCCGTAGCCGCCGCCATGGACGACCTCGAGCGACGCTATCTCACCCAAGTCCTCGAAGGCCATCAAGGTCTCGTCAAAGAAGCCGCAGCGGCCATAGGCATGCCCAAGAGCACCCTATACT
>CAIZGN010000272.1 GCA_903932505.1 Candidatus Hydrogenedentota bacterium | reverse complement strand
TTCTGCAGCCTTTGGGGCGCAGGGTGGCGTGGGGCGCGGTTGTCCTCTTCGGAATTCGATATCTAATTTTCGGGGAAACCATGTTCCTCCAGCGAGAGTATTTCGCGCTCATTCCATTGGCGTTAACGCTGCTGCTTGCGATCACGGAATCTATAAAGCGGGATCGCGTGCGGTGGATATTGACCGGGATCTCCTACGGGTTAATGGCTACCTTCAAACCGCATCTTATCTTGGGGGCACCCGTCCTATGGTGGTTCCTGACGGGCGATGTCGAAGACGGCCTCCCACTTCGTGCCAGAATACGGCGAGCAGCGAACACCGCCCTATTTGCGTGCTTGGGCGGGGCGATCCCCATCGCTCTCATGCTAGCCTACTACGCGCATTATGGAGTCCTCGGGGATTTCTGGAAAATCACCACGGTGTACTTGCCACTGTATGCACAAATGGATTCCACGAACCACTTGATTCCTGAGGGCACACGTTGGCCCTACTTGGTGCAGCATTTATTTTTTGACACCCCCGGCATGATGCTCTGCGCCGCAGGAATGGTGGGAATCTCGGCCCATATCTTCATACCCGCCATCCCGGACCGACAACGACGCATCGTGTTCTTGCTTGCGGGCTTGTCCGGGGCGTACCTGCTTTATCCGGGGATTGCCGGCCAGTTCTTCAATTATCACTGGCTGCCCTTTTGCTACATGAATTGCCTCTGCGCCGCGCTCTGCCTGCGGCGTTGGCCGATGGGTCTCCCCCGTGGCGCACGAACATTCCCGGCCGTGGTTCTGCTCATCGCGGTCGCGGGCACCATCTACGCCCATCCGATCCTGGAGCGCCGATTCATGGGGTACGCACCCTACGCCCGCGAAGGTCGGGTGGCCCGAATCTCACAATTCCTCAAGGAACGCCTGCAACCCGGAGACACCGTCCAACCTCTAGACTGGGTCAGTCTAGGCGCAGTTCATGCCATGCTGCAGGCCGAGGCCAAACTGGCCACGCATTTCGTTTGGGATGCCCAGTTTTACCACAACATGAAACACCCCTATATACAGCAATTGCGGGGACAGTTCATCCGTGAACTGACCGCCGCAAAGCCGAGATTTATCATCGAAAGCCGTATGGAAAGACCCTACCTCGATGGCAAAACAGCCGAAGACGTCTTTCCAGAGCTTTTTTCCTTTGTCCACAACGCCTATGCACCGGCACTCCGAGCCAACACCTTCGTGATATGGGAGCGCTCTCCGGCGCAATAGGCCCGCTATTTCTGTTTGTCAAGCGCCTTATATTCAGCCGCAGGTGCCGCCGCAGCCGGTGCGGCGGTCGGTGCCGGGGTCTCTACGGTCAGCTTGGTGCCATCCGTCTTGGCAACCACCGGCTGCATGGGCTTTGCAAAATCCAGCAACGGCTTCACATCCAGATGCAGGAACGGCTGCAGATACGCCTCGGTCGTGCCTTTGGCATAACTGAACCACATCTCGAAAGTGGTGGCGTCATAGACCACGCCCAGAACGTTGTCACCCTTGATCGGAATCGCCTTCACAATGTCAACGATCGTCTGGTCCGTGTGTTTGCCGTAGTCCTTCTTGATCAACGGGAAAGCACCGCGACCCTCGTCATTGTAGACGCAGTTTGCGATAACATTCGGCGCAAATTCGTCCTTGGGGTCGTTCTCAAAGAAAATGTCGAGGTTCGGCGCATGGGCCACCAGTTTCGCCGCCTTTTTCTCCTTGCCGCTTCCAAAAACATAATGGTATTTCTTGATGCGCTTGGTCTTCTTCACCGTCTCCAGCGCCTGATCAAGCGTGGAGCAATCGTACAGGATATCCCGGAAGAACATGGTGAAATGGTAGCCATCCAGATTGTAAGGCTTATCCTTCTTCCCCGCATCCCCAATCTCCGACAACGCGATACCGGCGGCATTAAAACCGGTATTGCAGCCGATATACCCGGCAAACCCCACGTTCACATGAGGAATCCCTTCTTTCGGCAGGTAAACAACCACGGTCGCAAAATCGTGAGCCAGCAGTTCCATCACCCAGTCGAGATTGCGCGTCAGGTACAAATCGCCGTTCTTGGTCGCGGGACCCCACAGCGCGATGCTGCTGCAGGAGTATTCCGCCACCAGCGGAACCATGTGGGAACGCTGCAAGGTTTGCAGCGGGATTTCACTGCCTTCGGCCAATCCTCGCAGCTCTTCCTTGATATGCTCACTCATATAAGGCGAAGTGGCATTCCAAGCCTTGTCCAGGTTTTCATTGGAGAATTCATCCCCCTCAGACTGCAGCGCCACCATCAAACGCCCCACCATATTCTGGGAGTCTTCCTTGGTCAACTGCCCAAGCGCCTTCCCCATTTCATACGGGGTCCCTTTCACCACACACACCGCAATGTTGCGCGACCCGTCTGAAATCACGCTGCGATATCCATCGCAATACCCGAGGCCCGCCCACAACACGCACAGCAAGGCCAACGCATACCAAAGTTTTCCACGCATGTTCGTTTCTCCATATTGCACGAAAGCCGCAACAACAGACTGTGTCATTTTGACCGTCGCGTACTCTTTTGTGGCAGCATTGTAACATTTACAGTCGCCAGTGCCACATTTTCGCGGGATCGTGCAAAATGCCGAACCGCAAACAGGAGTGATCGAAAACGATCTTCCACGCCATATATACAAGCGGAACCGACAAAACTTTAAAAATCCAGACCATTTGTGCTACCGTGAAAAGCAGTAAGCAGGTGGGTTTCGGCAACCATCGAGCATCTGAATGTTAAGATTGACTGTGTCTGAAATGAATCCTTCGAGCCAAGCAGGCCACGGGGGGCGGGGTCGGCGTCTGTTGGGGTATTCGTCAATTCCACATATCACCGTATTCATTGCGGTGCTCCTCTCCCTTTCCTGCTCCACCACCCACTATCGAGAATCCGCAGACCGCGAAACGTACGGCATTATCAAAGAGAAATCACCCGCCGTACCCGGCATGTCAAAAGATTTCACGATAGAGACAGAGGGTGAGACCACCGCACTGAACGCATTGCTTGAGGGACTGCCCCGCCACGATACCTCAGAGGAATTTCTTGGTTCAGACGGTGGCGGTGAAAAAGGCGCGTCCATTCTTTCGCTCGAACAGGCCCTGCGCATCGCCGTCCAAAACAGCCGAACCTATCAAAACAAGAAAGAGAGTCTCTACCTCGAGTTTCTTGGGTTAACTCTGGAACGTCATAACTACACCCCCATATTCTCAGGAAATGCCTCCGGCCACGTATCAGGAGACCCCCGACTGGTGGATCAAGCCTCGCCTTTCACGGAGAGCATGGCCGCCGCAGGTGGGATCATCGGCCAGATTGAAACCCTCACCGGCACATCTGCCGATTTGCTCCGGGGATATGCCGATGTCGTGACTGAAGCGGGCGCGGTGGCCGAGTGGGATCAAGCCAGCACGAAAATCCAGCACGACCGCAATACCTCGGGCCAAACCACAATCGGCGTCGAGCAACTGATGAAAGGCGGCGGCAGGATTGCCGTCAGCTTGGCCTCGAATTTCCTTCGATTCATTACCGGTGATCCGCGTGTTTCGGCCGAATCTGCCCTTGCCGCCAGTTTCACCCAGCCGCTGCTGCGCGGGGCAGGCGCGAAGGTTGCAGCAGAGCGTCTCACGCAGGCCGAACGAAGCGCCTTGTATGCCTTGCGTGACTTCACGAGATTCCGCATGCAGTTCACAGTGGATATCGTTTCAGCCTATTACAACGTCCTCGAATCACGCGACGTGGCCAGAAACAACTCGCAAAGTTATGGCAATTTCCAGAAAAGCGTCGATCGCCAGCGTGCCTTTTATGAGGAAAGCCGCGAAACAAAGGCCGCCCTGGGTCGTCTGGAACAAGCCCAGTTGAGCACGGAAAATAGCTGGACCAATTCCGTGCGCAGCTACCGACAGAATCTCGATCGCTTCAAGGTGCAACTCGGACTTCCCGCCGACGCGCTCATCATGCTTGATCCCGCTGAACTCGACACGCTTCGCCAAAAGGGCCTGCAGCATCCGGATATCCCCACCGAAGATGCCGTCAAGGTCGCCCTGCAGGCCCGACTCGACCTCTACAACGAACGGGACAGGGTCGAAGACGCCGGTCGCAAGGTCGTGGTGGCCGCCAATGCCCTCAAGCCAAAGCTGGACTTGGCCGCCGGGGTCACCATCCCCAACAGCGGCGATGACCCGGCTTTGGGCCTCGACCTCAATCGGGCTTCCTGGGATGTGGGGCTGGACACCGACTTGCCTTTTGACCGAAAAGCCGAGCGAAACAGCTACCGCGCCACACTCATCGCCAATGAACAGGCCAAGCGCAATCTATCCCTCTCCGAAGACACCGTAAAGCTTGAGGTGCGCGAAGGCTGGCGCAATCTCGACCAGGCCCGCACCACCTTCGAAATCGCCCAGAAAGGGGTTGAGCTGAACCAGCGGCGCGTCGAAGAACAGGATCTCCTCGCCGAATTGGGCCGGGCCACCGCCTTGAATCTCGTAGACGCGCAGAATGACCTTACGAGTTCTCAAAATGAACTTGTTTCCGCCTTGGTAAACCACACAATTGCCCGAATGACCTTCTGGCTCGACATGGGCATTTTGTACATAAAGGACAACGGACAATGGGAGGAAGTGAAGGATGACCGGAGCACCTGACACCACGGCCAGACGCGGGGCTCCAAAGCGCCGTCGAGGCCGTAAACTCGCCATCTTAGTGATTCTGATCGCCCTTGCGGCTGCTGCTTACCATTTTACCCGCCGTCCAGCGGTCACCACGGTAAAGACAGGCACCACCGCCACGGTCAAGCGTGCCCCGCTTTCCATCACCGTCACGGAGGGCGGCAGCATTGAGGCCCTCAAATCCCAGGAAGTCAAATCCGAGGTGCGCGGCGAGACCAAGATTCTCAAGATCGTGGAAGAAGGCCACGTCATCACCCAAGCCGAAATCGACAGCAACTTTGTGCTCGTCGAAATGGATGCCGAAAAATTTAAGGACGACCTCATCGAACGGGAATTGGCCTACGAGACCGCAAAGGCGGCCGATGTGGAAGCGCAAAAGCGCTACGAAATCCAGGTCAACGACAATGAAAGCGCGATCACGGCCGCCAAACTGGCCTCCAAATTCGCCCTCATGGATTTCGAGCGGTATCTCGGCGAAAAAATCGCCAAGGAAATCATTCACTCCCTCAAATTGGATTCAAACGACCCCGAGGCCTTGGCGGCCGCCATCACAAGTTCCGCCAAGACGATGGACTTTTCCAAATACGCCAACGCCGACAAACTAGGGGACGGCGAGGCGAAAAACAACCTGCGCAAGTATGAAAATGAGTTCAGGCTTTCCGGCGAAGACGTAGGCTTGGCCACCACACGCTTGGACGGAACACAACGACTGCTCGACCGCGAATTCGTCACAAAAAATGAATTCGAAAATGACTCCATTGCACTTGAGCGCAAGAAAACAACGCAGGAAGCCTCAAAAACCACACAAGAACTCTTCATTAAGTACGATTTCCCGAAGATGGCGGAAAAACTCCTTTCCGACTATGTGGAATCACTCCGTAAACTCGATCGCGCCGAAAAAGTCGCCGTTTCGCAACTCGCGCAGGCGGAAGCCAACCGTAATTCCGCGAAGGTTCGTTTTGAACTCCAGGGCATGGAGCGGAAAAAAATGCAGGATCAGGTCGCTAACTGCATCATCAAGGCCACCCATCCCGGTATGATTGTCTACGGCGCACAGAACCAGCGCTGGTACTCGGGCGATGAGATTAAGGAAGGTGCCAGCGTGCGCGAGCGCCAGGTCATCTTCACCATACCCGATACATCCGTCTGGTCCTTGAAGGTCAAGGTCCACGAGTCCTACGTCAAACAAATCAAGGCAGGACAGCGCGCGACCATTCGCGTCGACGCCTTCCCCGAGGAGCAACTCACCGGCGAAGTGCAGAAGATCAATCCCCTGCCCGACACGGAAAATCGTTGGATGAATCCCGACGTCAAAGTCTACGAAACCACCATCATCATCGACGGCGCACATGAATGGATGCGTCCCGGCCTAACCGCTGAGGCCGAAATCCTTATCGAAAAAATAGAAGATGTGCTGCAGGTTCCCATCCAGGCCATCCATCCGGAAGACGATCAGCAGTTCTGCTATGTGACTCGTCTCGGTCGTTCGCCCGAGCATCGGCCCGTGAAGACCGGCGCGAATAACGAAGTCTTTGTGCAGATTCTGGACGGCTTGAAGGAAGGCGAAGTCGTCCTGCTACGCGCCCCGATGGTCGACGTCAAGAAAAAGGACGGGGCCTCGAAAAACGCCGAGGGTGAGGCCGAAAAGAAGGGGGGCGGCAAGTCCAAGAAGGACAAAGCGGCGAAAGAAGAAACGAAAACCAGCGAAAAGCCAGCAGAAGAGAAACCAGCTGAGGCCAAACCAACCGAAGTAAAACCTGCGGACGCAAAACCGGCGGAGACCAAGCCCGAAGGTGCGGGAGGGGCCACTTCGTGACCCATGAAGGAGCGATTGCCAGCCTTCAAAGTGTGACCAAGGTCTACCAGATGGGCCGGGTCCGCGTGGAGGCCTTGGCGGGTATCGACCTCGAGTTTATGCCCGGCGAATACATCAGCATCATGGGCCCCTCCGGATGCGGAAAATCCACCATGCTCAATCTGCTGGGATGTCTCGACCGCCCGTCCACCGGCAACTACATTCTCGGGGGCGTCGATGTCTCCAACATGGACGACGATGAACTTTCAGACATCCGTGGCACCCGCTTGGGCTTCATTTTTCAGTCCTACAACCTCATACAGCAGCTTACCGTGATGGAAAACATTGAGGTGCCGCTGTTTTACCAGGGCTATCCACCCGACCTCAGTGCCGATATTGCCGCCAATCTCGCCGATCGCGTGGGTTTGGGGGATCGACTGTATCACAAGCCTTTTGAACTCTCCGGTGGTCAGCAGCAACGCGTCGGCATTGCCCGCGCCCTTGTAAACGACCCCATCGTCCTGCTGGCCGATGAACCCACGGGAAACCTCGATTCCAAGTCCGGCGCGGAGATTCTACAGCTATTCGACGAATTACAGGCCCAGGGGAAGACTCTTATCATGGTCACCCACGACGATGAAATCGGTCGACGTTCCGCGCGGGTGGTTCGCCTGCGCGACGGGAAGGTGGAGGACGATGTCCGCAAGTAATCCCCCACGCCCCGTACGCGGGGTATACACCCGCCGCCTGACCCCGGCGCGCCTGACTCGCACCATCGCCCTGGGATTCAAGAGCGTGTGGCTGCACAAGCTGCGCTCGCTCCTCACTGTTCTTGGTATCGTATTTGGCGTGTGTTCCGTCATCGCCATGCTCGCCGTGGGCGAAGGTGCCAGCTACGAGGCCCAGGAACAAATCCGCCGCCTGGGCAGTAACAACATCATTCTCCGCAGCGTAAAGCCCCAAGAGGAACAGCGAATATCCAGCAGCCGCAGCTACGTCCTCGAATACGGCCTCACCTACCTTGACCTGCAACGCATTCATGAGTCCATTCCCGGGGTCTCCGTCGT
>CAIZGN010000271.1 GCA_903932505.1 Candidatus Hydrogenedentota bacterium | reverse complement strand
CAGTCCGATGATCACTTCTTGGGACAAAGCTTCCAAAGTCACGGATTCCACGATAACATCCGGGCGCAACCTGAACGCGAGCACGTTGGCTCTGCAGTTGTTGCCAAGCTGGACAGTCGCCGGCGGCTTGGCCGGGAGGCAGAATCCATCGCGCTCATAGTCGTAATCGCACGGTCCAAAGGGGCACAGCGACCAGAAGTTGAAAGGAGGAACGAGATCCAGTCGTTCTACCTGTCCGTCGGCATACTTTACGCGCAGCACTGCGTTAGCGATCCGCACCTGCATGGGAGGGGTGAACCCGCAGATGAGGAACCAGAGGGCTTCGCCTTGCCGTCCCACCGGCACGGTCACCTCCCTTGACCAATTGTCCCATAACGAAGTGAACGCAATGTTGCGCGCGCCCTCATCCCATACAAAAGGAACTCCCTGCGAAGTTACGATGAGCCCGGCGTCATTTTTCAAGTCGGCAACCTGCACCAAGTCAACAGTTGGCGGTTCCAAGCTTTTCAAGGCCATCTGCCAGGTTGAATAGCCATTGATCGCCAATCGCAGGGAGCAGGTATCAGGTCGCGGCGAGACATACTGCTGTTGAAAGATTCCCCGGACATCGGCGTTCAACACCTTGCTTATGCTGATGGGCTCCCACTTCACGCCTGGAGGGATCTGCACTTCCCGCTTTGCCAATAGCACAGCCTCAGCAGAAGGGTCGGTGATCTGAGTTTTGAACTGCCGCCACTGCATGCTCCCGGAAGCGTTCACTAGCGCCAGGACGAGGTGATTGCCGGTATTGTTAGTCGCCGTGGCTTTCACGCCCCCGTCGTGCAATGAAACATCGGAGAGGACTCCCTGGGGGTCGAACACCTCGATGATACCAGCGCCCGGTGCCTTGAGGGTGAGTTGATGACCTACCTCGGCCACCAAACTCACAGCGGAGTATTGCGGCAAAGCCTCATCGCCTATGATATCCACATCTGCGGATGAGCACTTTGGAATCTCGACATGCACTATGCCGCAACCCAGACCTGGAAGCATCGTCCACTCGGTCGGTCTGTCGTTCAACCGCACGTCTCGAACCTTGCCCATACGGACCGGAATGCGCACATCCACTGCGGCTGGAAGGGAGAGTTTGATTTCCAACTTCTCCGTTGTTCCTTTCGCCTCAAAGCGCATGGACATGTCCGGCGTCGTGATGCTCGCGTGATCCCACGTGGAGGGAATTTGCGGGAAGATCCGGACAACACCGTTGGGATAATCCGGAGCAAAACCAAAAAGTCCCTCAACCACTGTGCGAGCGAACATGGAAGTGCAGTCAGTGAAGTCCACCCCCCCGTTCGGGGTCCCGAGATCACCGGGAACCGGCCCGAAAAGCATCCTCCGTGGAAAAGCCCCATGCAGATAACGCCATCCATCATCCGCCAGACCGGCTTTGAAACACGCCAGAGCCAGATGATAGTTGTCGCCAGGAAAGATTTCGCGCAGCGACCAGATCGAAGGCACCCAGTTCGAGGGCCAGACGAGGTCTCCCCCATAAGGCATTTTCTCGTGCTCCAGTCCCCAATCAGCAAACTGAACGATCTGCGCAGATTGCATGGAATCCAGCAGACCGGCATCAACGGGAAGGAAAATGCTGTTGAGCCACGGATCCTCGTGCAAACGCCCGAGTCCTCCCTGCTCTCGAAATGCGCCGACATGACCTTTGGCGGGGATCCAGAGACTCTTGAAGAAGCCATCCTGGATCTTGGTCAGCTCTTGTGAATGTTTTTCAACGGCAACCGCATCTCCTGCACGCTTTGCCAGTTCGAGAGCGGCACGATGCCCGGTAAAGGCATAGGATGTCTCCTCCGCAGTTCCACCGCCGTTATACCACTGGTTGTCAGTGGGCCATGTGTTGGTGTAGCTCTCATAGACTCCGTCGTCGTCGGGATCGAAACACTCCTTGATGTATTCCAAGTGCAGATCAAGTGCCGGACGCAGAAGTTTTTCCAGTTTTGCGTCCCCGGTCCAACGCCAGGCATGCACGAGCTGGTCGAAAAACTGGCTCTGCATATCGTAGTGATGGGCATTGCCAAAAACCACGCGCCCCCTGCCAAACATTCGCGAATCCTCCGACTGGCTGCTTAATCCCCTGGCCGGATCGGCTTTTGGGGAAACCTTGTCCGAAGTCTGGATCTGTGTTGCGAGACAGATCTCAGCCTGTCGCACGACCCGATCATGCCAACCGAGCACCGTCCCTCCAAACATCGTGCGCCACCCCAAAAGCGGTATCCCCCACCGCATCCCGGCGTGATTGAAAATTCCATCGCGATAAACGCCATCGGTCGCCGCGCAGACCATTCCCATCGCCGCATTCAGCCAAAGATCGGGTGTATCGATTGTGACACGTTTGCCAATGGACTCCGCGCGCTTCAACCCCTCCTGAAATGCCACCGCCGGAGAAGTTTGCCTCGTTTCGCCCAAGACAGCCCAATAAAT
>CAIZGN010000270.1 GCA_903932505.1 Candidatus Hydrogenedentota bacterium | reverse complement strand
CGGGCTTCTCCGCCTGGATCACCAAGCCCATCAAGCAGACCCACCTCATTGAGACCATCGCCGCAGCCGCCTCCGGCGTCGCGCTGACCGAGGAAATCCCCCAACACCCCGGCGCGCCTGTCCAACGCCTTCCAGGCTTGCGCGTGCTCATTGTCGAGGATCAGCAGGAACTGGCGAACACGCTCAAGCGGGCCTTTCTGGTGCAGGGTTACCGGGTGGACGTGGCCCCCTCAGCTGCCGAGGCTTCGATGGCTTTTGGCCACACGGTGTATGACGTGGCGGTGATCGCGTATCACCTGCCGGATTCTCCGGGCGATGGGCTGCTGACTGATTTTCTGGCACTGCGGCCCGGATGTGTGTGCCTGATGATGACCACGGATCCTGATCCGGATCTTGCGCTGCAGTGGATGGAGAAGGGCGCGGCGGCCTATCTGCACAAGCCGTTCCTGCCGGAGTATCTGATTGAGTTGTGCTCGCCGGGCCGTCGGGAACGGCTATTGAAGCGGACGCAGAAACTGTTGGAGACGCGCACGCGGGAACTGCGCGAGCGTGACCTGCAATATCGGGTGCTGTTTGAGCAAAGCCCGGACGGTGTGGTGATTTTGAATCCGGAGAACGCGCATCCGCTGGAATTCAACGACCAGGCTTGTCGCCAGCTGGGGTATACCTGGGAAGAGTTTGCCTCGCTGTCTCTTTCGGAGATCGACGCCAGCGAATCCCCGAGCGAGGTGCGTGCCCGCATCGACGGGGTGCTTCACGGCAAGCCCGCCGATTTTGATACGCTGCAGCGGATGAAATCCGGCGAGCTGCGCCATGTCCACGTGACGGCGCACATGATCGAAATGGACGGGCGTTCCGTATACCACTGCATCTGGCGCGATATCACGGAGCGCAAGCGCGTCGAGGAGGCACTGCGCGAAAGCGAGCGGCGGTATCGCGAGATTTTTGAGACCATGGTGGACGGCGTGTTGTATCAGGACGCGGCGGGGCAGGTCACCAGTGCGAACCCGGCCGCGAGCCGCATTCTGGGCGCAGCCCTCGAGCAGGTGCAAAGCCGCCTCTCAGACCAGTCGCTGTTTCCTCCGGTTCGTGAGGATGGGTCGCCCTTCCCACCGGAGGCGTATCCTGCGGCCGAGGTCTTGAGGACTGGCGAGCCCGTCCACTCGGTGGTGATGGGGGTTTGCCCGCGCCAAGACGGGGAGTACCGCTGGCTGCTGGCGAACGCGGTGCCGGAACACCTGCCGGAAAAACATGCCCCGCAGGGTGTGTACACGACCTTCACCGATTTCACCGACCGTAAGCGGGTGGAAAAGGCGCTTCTGGCAAGCGAGGAGAATTTCCGCACGTTCTTTGAGACGATCGGCGACATGATCGTGGTCACCACGCCCGAGGGCGGTCTTCTGTACGGCAACCCGGCGATTATGCGCAAGCTGAAGTATGACATGGAATCTCTTCGGGGGCTGCATGTGCTGGATTTGCACCCGCCAAGTGTGCGCGAGGAGGCGGGGGGGATTTTTGCGGCTATGTTCCGGGGTGAGCGCGACAGTTGCCCCCTGCCGCTGATCGACAGCGCGGGTGAACTGGTTCCGGTGGAAACCCGGGTCTGGTTCGGGCAATGG
>CAIZGN010000269.1 GCA_903932505.1 Candidatus Hydrogenedentota bacterium | reverse complement strand
CACTATGGCGGTGTAAAAGCCGAAATTCTCAAGAATCCCGACCGTGGATTTGATTCGGACAAGGTCATTCATGCTTGGGAAGAGGAACTGGGCCATATTCCGGGATTGGTTTCACTGAAACTAAGGGGGGATGATTCAGGACCGCCGGGACGTCCCTTGGAAATCTGGTTGCAAGGGAAAGACATGGGCGTCCTGAGTGCTAGCGCCGAGGAGCTCATTAAGGAAGTCCGAAACATTGATGGCGTTTCCCAAGTTGAGTCTGATTCTCGTCCTGGCAAGAATGAGATTCATTTTGAACTTAAGCCGTCCGCGCGTGCATTGGGATTGACCGTTGGCGACTTGGCCCGGCAATTGTACTCCGGATTTTACGGGGCGGAAGCCTTGCGCGTTCAGCGTGGCAGGGATGACATCCGCGTTAAAGTTCGGTATCCTAGGGAAGAGCGTGGCAGTCTCGCCGAACTCTACAAGGTTCGCATTCGGACGCCGTTTGGCTTTGCTGTGCCATTGCGGGCGGTTGCCAGTCTCAGCTATGAACCAGGGTTCGCCGCGATTACTCGCACGGGAGGTCTGCGAAGGATCGCCGTCAGCGCGGCTTTGGACAGTCGGAAAGTGAGCGCCACGGAGGTTGTGGGTAATCTCCAGAAAGGTTTCTTCAGTAAGCTGAAAGAGAACCACCCCGGACTGTCCATTGCCATTCGTGGCGAGCAGAAGAATACCTCTGAATCATTACGGCCGCTTCTGACGGGATTTCCTTTGGCGCTGGTGGCCATCTACTTTATCATTGCACTTTCGTTTGGTTCTCACCTGCAAACATTGTTGATCATTCTGACGATTCCGTTTTCGTTTGTGGGTGCCATTTTCGGCACCTACCTATGGGGTTGTCCCATTACCATGTTCAGTATCTTTGGTGTGGTCGGTCTGACAGGCGTGGTGGTGAACAGCGGGATTATTCTTATTGAGGGTTTTAACGGGTTTCTGTCCGAGAACATTCCGTTCCATGTGGCTATTGAGAAAAGTGCGCACATTCGTTTTCACTCCGCATTCCTCGTGGTTTCCACCGATCTTTTTGGAACCTTGCCCATGGTACTCGAGACGGAGCGCCAGACGCAGTTTTTGATCCCCATGATCATTGGCTATTGTTCCGGTCTGGTCGCTTCGCTGTTCTTGGTCATGCTGTTGTTCCCTGCTATGCTCATCATCATGAACGACCTGCGCTGCTTTTTCCGTTGGCTGAGCACGGGACAGTGGCCCGCCCGCGAAATTGTGGAGCCAGCCTCCGTCTACTATCATCTGCTCCCGGATGAGGGGACAACTGCGTTGACACCTCCGACATCGGTTACACAAGGAGAATCGTAGTCATGTTTTTTAGAGTCGCTCATTCATCCTTCTTGCTGTGTGTCGTCATGGTGTTGTTTGCCCCTGCATTTGCCGCCGCCGATAAAGCATCCGAGGTAAAAACTCCCGTGCCAGTTCGCCACAAAAAAGATGCGGATCAAGCCCCGAAAGAATCTACCGCGCTTCCCGCACTGCTGAGCCTCAATAAAGCCAAGGAGGTTGCGCTGCGTGAAAATCCGTCGCTCCAGGCGGGTGCCAGCCGGGTTGAGCAGGCCAAGCTCCGGGTGAAGCAAATGCGAGCCAGCTTCTTTCCGCTGGTTGAGGCCTCGCTCAGTGGCACCGACACCTGGCTCGATGCGCAAACTTACAGCCAGCAGGAGCAACTGACCGCCCTTGTGCAGACCCAAATCTCCGCCGTCCGAACATCCCAGACCAACGCCTTGCTCTCGCAATTGCAGACCTTGGGAGTCAACGCCCCATCAGACGCTGTCCAGACCCTCACCGGAATTCTCTTCAGCGACACCACCACACAGCTGCAGAAAAACTATGTGGACTACCGTCTGGCCGTGACGGCACGCTGGCAATTGTTCGACGGGCTTTCGCGGGAATTTGGATATGCGGCGGCTAAAGTGGGCGCTCGGGAAGCGGACGCTGCCTTTCTCGAGGGGAAACGACTCTTACTGAGCGGCGTGGCCACCAGTTATTTCACCGCGCTTCTGGCGCGCGAGGAAATAGCGGTTACCGAAGCGGATGAAGCCTATAACATCCGCCTGAAGAAGGAAGCCGAAACCCGGTACGAAGCGGGTGCGGCGGGATTCAGCGACACCCTCAATTTCGAGGTGCGCTCTAACCTGAGCCACAACGATGTCATCCGCGCCAAGCAGGGCTATGTGGAGGCCCGGGTGGCCTTGGCCGGGCTCCTCGGGCTTTCCGAAGGCGCCTTGCCAGACGATGTGCAACTTGAACCCTTGGAGGATGAGACCGAGCGGGAGCTGGAGAATCCTCCACTTAATGACCTGCTGGTGTACGCCAAGTCCAACCGCCCGGATCTCGAGCAGGCCGACCTCGCCATCGATCGCACCAATGCCTCCGCCAAGGCATGGCATGGACAGATGCTTCCAAGCGTCGGATTGAGTGCGACCGAGGCCGCCGTTGATCGCAACGGACTCAGCATATCTTCCGACAACCGGATCGCCGCAGTCAGTGTCGGCGTCTCGCAGACCCTGTTCGCGGGCGGCCGCATAAAGGCCAAGTGGGAGGAAGCCAAAGTGGCGCACGCTGAGGCGCGTCACAGTCGTGATGCCACCGAGATTAAAGTCGCCTCGGAAGTGCGCAATGCACACGAAAAACTTCTCGCAGCGCAGCAGCAACTTCATCTGCAGCGTTCCAACGCGGGTCTTGTACAACAATACCGCGACCTCGTGGAACAGGGCTATCTGGCTGGACAACTCGATCTCGTGCAACTCAATCAGGCGCAGCGTGATCTCACCGCGGCCCAAGGTCAATTGGTGCTGGCGCGGGTAGGCGTCCGGCAAGCTTGGCACGACTTGTATACAGCCGCAGGGAAAACCCTGGAAGGCTTGCCGGAAGAGTAGCATTGGCGTCCATCCCGGGAGTTTCTATGCTGAAAAAGGGCAACAAGGGGGCCGATGTCGAACGGGGCCTCGAAAAACTGCTGGCTATCTGCGCCCGCCCGGGGCGGATTCTCATCCTCATGCAGGATCACCCGGATCCCGATGCACTGGCCTGCGCAAAGGCCTTGCGCAAGATTGTCACGGTGCGTTTGGGGAAACGCCCCATTATCGCCTATGGAGGCAGCTGTGGTCGTGCGGAAAACCGGGTGATGATGAAAGTCCTGCGCATCGGGGCACGGCGGATATCGCCGGATCAGTTGGACCATTACACGACCCTCTGTCTGGTGGACACCCAGCCCCGTTCCGGAAACAATATCCTGTTTCCTTCGCGCATCCCCGAGATCGTTATTGACCACCACAATCTCCCTCGCAAGCCCGACTGGACCGCCGAATTCTGTGATGTCCGTCCCGATTACGGCGCGTGTTCAACCCTGCTTTATGAGTACCTGCGCGCCTCTGGCGTGAAAGCCAATCCCAATCTCTACACCGCCTTGTTTTACGGCATACAGTCCGACACGCAGGATTTGAGCAGAGAAGCCAGCCCTGCCGACATACGCGCCTACCAAGAACTTTTCATGCTCGCCGATAAGCGCAAACTCGCCGAAATCAGACGGGCCCCCGTGTCCGCGTCCTACTTCCAGTCCCTCAAGGACAGCCTCAGCAATTGCGTGGTGGCGGGCAAGACCGTTATCAGCCACATCCCGGCCTGCCGAAGTGCGGAAACCGTGGCTGAGGTCGCCGAACTTCTTCTGCGTCTGGAGGGAATCCGTTCTACCGTGTGCTACGGACTCTGCGGAGACCTCATTCATCTTTCCGCGCGCGCTTTAGATGCCCGAGGACACGTTGATGTGCGCATGAAGAAGGTGGTGAACCGCATAGGCAAGGGTGGGGGACACAATGCAATGGCAGGCGGCCAAGTTCCTGCGGGCATCAATCCCACAGCGCAGCTCGCACTCGTGCGTGAACGCATCCTTGAGGTTTTCGCGCCGCATAGCGAACCCTGTCCGCTCACACGTCCCGAACGCCCAGAAAACAACAGCAACTCGAAGACCCGGAAAAAGAAAGAGTAGTATCTGCGCTCAGAGTCGCAACTCGCTGGATGGTCGATAGACCGTTTCAGCCATACCGGCTCGCCCCCTCACCAGAGATGGCATGACGTTTGTACCCTTCGAGTCGGTCATGGTAGGCTTGAGTACGAGCATGGAGAGCGCTATGGAAATGAATATGAGCGACCAGGAAATCCTGCAAACCTGCAAGGATCGCCTTGCTGCGCGTTATGGTTCACGCTTCAAGGGGCTTATTCTTTACGGGTCCATGGCCCGCGGAACCGCAGATTCAGAAAGCGATGTCGATTTGTTGGTGTCGCTGGGCGAGCCCTTCGATTACTTTGCGGATTTGGATGTCTTGGTCGACTTACTGTACGACCTGCAATGTGAAAGCACCCACTACCTCTCCGTTCGCCCCGTGCGCGCGCAAGATTTTGACACCGGACGAATCCAACTCTATCGCAATGCCAGACAGGAAGGAATCGCCGTCTGATGCACGACTTTGCAGAGGAAGTGCTCGCCCATGAGGAACGCTCCAAGCAAGCGCTTGTGGCCGCGCGAACACTCTGCGATGTCGGGCTATTTGATGATGCGGCCTCTCGCGCTTACTATGCCGCATTTCATGCCGCTTCCGCAGTGCTCATGGAACGTGGTTTGACCTTCAAGAAACATGGGGCCGTCATTGCTGCCGTGAACAAGCAGCTTGTTCACACAGGCGAAGTTTGTGTCGAATTGGGCAAATGGCTAACATGGCTTTTCGAACTTCGTTCGGTCGGGGATTATGGTGAAATCGTCCGCGTTGACGAGGAGCAGGCGCGTTTGGCTCTGGAACGTGCACAGCGTATTGTCGATACTTTTCGCGGGTTGCATCGGGTCGATTAGTGGAGAAAAAAGACTCGACTCCTTTGGAAAGAGAACCCAAGACGAACCCAAACACGTCTAACCGCCTCAGCGCGACCATCCAGCAATAACCACTGCAATCAAACAGAAAGTCCGGCTGCGGGGTGTTGTCCCTGCGATAAGGGCGCATCGGTAAACACCGTATCGCTGTGATCCAAGCCGTCCTCAACACTGGCACCGGGCAACAGCACACACCGCTCAAAGCGCCCTGGATGTGGTATGGATGCCCCATCGCCCACGACACTGTTCACCAATTCCACATCGCTGGATATGTGGCAATTCCGTCCGACCAGCGAGGTTTTTCCCAAGGCACGCAACTGGTGGAGGCTGCACTGAATCAGGTCGCCGACAAACGTCAGATTCATGTCCCACTCCACCACCGGCGCGACCCGCACCGGACAGTCATAATCGATAAGAATCTGAATGGAGTCGGTCAGTTCATACTCATCCCGCATCGCGGTGCGCGGGGTGCGACGGATGGCGTCAAAGATCCGCTCGTCAAAGAGATAAATCCCACACCCCTTCAGGTTATTCTCGATGTGGCGCGGCTTTTCGATGACGCGCCGCACCGTGTCATCCTCGCGCAGGTAGACGCTGAAATTCTTTTTGATCGCCTCGGGATCCGGCTCGTCCTTGACGGCCAGCACGGAGGCCGCTTCGCTCGTTTCGAAAATTTCAATCATGGGCTGAAGCCCGCGCACCTGAAAGAAGATGTCGCCCAGCATCAGGATAAACGGCCCACTGACGTAGCGCTCGATCTGACCCACCGCATGGGCCAACCCCAGACGTTGTTCCTGTTCCACATACTGAATCCGGACGCCATACTCATGCCCGTCCCCCAGTGTCTGGATGATCCGGTGCCCCAGATGACCAATCACCACCAAGACATCTTCCACCCCGGCCAATCGCAGGTGTTCGAGTTGATAGCCCAGCAACGGCTTGTTACAGATCGGCACGATGGGCTTCGGGATTTGCTCGCCAAAAGGCCCCATGCGCGACCCGTGTCCCGCCGCTAGAATCACCCCTTGATATCGATTGCCTGCCATTGCCTCGACTCCATTTGCTTAATTCGTATCCCGGCCCATTGTGGCCTATTCTTTGCGGTCACCGCAAGAAGGGCATCGCGCTCACATCTAGAATTTCGCCTCCAGCGTGTCTAACGGGAAATACCCCTCCATGGGGCGGAGCAGCAAAGCATGGAATCCATTGTCAAGACCTTCCTTCCGGAATACCTCCTGCGATGGCTGACCTTCCGTTGCATGATAATCAACCGTGCCCGCAGAAACACCGTCCACAAAGACTTCCACCGTGCCATAGCCCGGCCCTTTGGGGCCGAAGAGGACACAGCTACTCCCCTCAAAATTCCATTTCGCGGCCACTGCGCCGCTCTTCGACACCGCCCCCAGTCCGTGCCGAAAACTTGCGTCATTTCGGTATTCCCAATGGGCCTCGTTTTGTGCGGCACCCAGCAGAGCCTCCGTGCACAGATAAACGACCGAAGTGGGGTTGCTCCCCCCCTTGACCGCGAACCGGTTTACCCGGGCAAGACTGTGGGGCGCGGCAAACAAGCCCGCAGGACCACCCGCAAAGGGGAAGGAACCTTTCCACACCGGCGCGTCTGCGATTTTCAGCTCGGCCGAGCCATCGCCAGCAAAGGTCATGACCGCATGGATTGCTGCAGAGGCGGGCATGCTCCCTTGGGCAACGCACTGCTGCCGATCCCAAAGCCCCCAAGATGTCTCCGTCAGTTCAAGCCCAGGCAGCCCCGTTATGGACAGGGGATGCAGTTTGGAGCCTGAACGGGGCTTGTCCGGGCCCATTGGGGTGCGGCTTTCCGTCACGATGCGCACCGTTCCCTTCACTGCCATTGACACGTCGATCTGTTCCATCGCCCCCTCACGTTTGACACGAACGAGACTCGGGCCTTCGTGTCCGCTGACCACAAAACCTTGCTTGCGATAGGGCGAGTTCCAAGGACGGCTCGCCAGATTGGTGGTGCCCATACCCTGTTCGTTTCTGGAGGGGAAAAGCACCCGCAATTGGCCGGAAGAATCCACGATCCCGGAAAATGTCTGCCCCCAGATGCCATAGGCCTCGCTGGCCAAAGGTTCAGCATGCCATACTGAACCGTATTGATAGATCTCCCAAGCTTCAGGACGCATCGCCTCCTCGATCGGGACTCGGAAGACCGTTTGGAAGTTCCGGTTGATCGCCACCGAAGTCGCTGGTGCGTACAGGAATCCCTCATGCGTGAAAGATGGGAAGAATTCCATAAGAGGCGGGTGAAAGCGCATGGAGGTGGGGTGCAACAAGAGCTGCGGCGCACTGTAGGGGCCTTCGGGCTTCTCCGAAGTCATGCCCAGCAACGCCCATCCAAAGTAGGGACCGGAATCCGTGAGGGTCAGCACCAGCCAGTCAGATTTTCGGCGGTGAATGGACGAGGCATACAGGCGTTTGTACCGCTCCATTAGCAGCGATTGGGTGCGAGTTGTG
>CAIZGN010000268.1 GCA_903932505.1 Candidatus Hydrogenedentota bacterium | reverse complement strand
GAGTAAATGCTTGCGTTCCGGCCATGCTTCAACCCCAACAAAACGGCGGCTTCGGCCATTGTGATCAACTCGTACTCTTCGGTTTCCACAGACCCCTCCTTGCTGTACTTACGAAGCAACAGCAAGATACACCAGTGCGCGGGTGGTGTCAAGCGGCGGGCGAGGGGGACTGCTCGGCAATGGGAGTGCCGTCATCATACCAAGTGCCGCGCAACGTCCACACAGCGTTCGGGAAGGGATTGCGACGTTGGGTGTACCAAATGTCCCAGGCGTCAGGCGTGTCGAGATACGCAACAATAGCTGCTGTGATTTCGAGGAGATCGATTGGGAGGCCCGCGTTAAAGAAGGCTTGCGTGGTGGCGTTCCCGACCGTCTGGAACATTTCGTATTGGTTGGCGACTCCGTCGATGGGGTATTGATTGCCATTGTTGCGGGCGAAGCGGCATTTACCAACATCGAATGATGTGTATTGGGCGCACGGCATCGGTTGGACAGGATAGACCAAGCACGATCCGTCAGGCCCGTTCAATCCGCAGAGGATGCCAGCGGCAAGGCGGGTCTGCGGCGTGTGAGATAGCATTGCGTGGTTACGTTCGCGTACCGTTACGAGGGACACTGCCTGCTGCTCAGGTGTGTAGGTCTGCTCAAACCACCACATCAGCGCAAAGACCTCGTGGGGGCGCACCGACACCGGGATGGTGCAGCAGTGGTTACACCCTGCCGCGCACGCAACACGAAAAACGTGGTTCGTGTGATCGTGGAACGTTGTCACCACAGAGCGGATTTCGGTGTTTACCTGTTGCCGAAGCTGTGCGAGACGTTCAGGGGTGAGAGGATCGGCAAGTACCTGGGCAACCGCTTGATGGGCGCGGCCTTTCAGATCGTCGATCTGTTCAGGATGGAGCATGTCGGTCGGTTTGGGTGTGAACCCGCCGCAAGGAATGGGGGTGTTGTCGCTCATAAGGTCTTTCTCTTGAGTAGCATGTATAAGCGTCTATTCTACCACTAACTTGACATAACCGGAAGATGCTGCTATGCTTTAACTTGACATAATACCAAGACGGGATGGTTGCATGGGGCTGAAGTTCGAGACGAGCGAGGAGAGTTGCCGCTATGTGCGGGCGATCACTGACAAGGTGATCTGTCCCTTCAGCTTGGGCAAAGACAGTCTTGCAACGTATCTCCATCTTAAAAACTTTTGGGAGCCAGAAAACATCGTTTTGGTTTATCAGGGGTGGGGTATTGGGAGAGATGGGTATCGGCAGTTCAATTTTATTGAACGCACCTTGCGCTACTACGAGCAGCAGCTAGGGAAACGTATTTATCGCCTTATCCATTTCGAGACGTTGAACCAACTTGCTAATGGGGTGTTTCAACCGCCGGATCGGATGAAGATCGTCCGGCACTTGAAGTTTAATGGCACCTTCCAAAATCAATCCACTGTGTTTGCGAATGAGCGATGTCGCACGGTACGCGGATGGGAGAACGCATGGGTGTCAACTGGCCTGCGTATGGCCGACTCGCTGCAACGGCGAGCAAACATCAAATATGCAGGAAGCGTTATTCCAAACACCAAACTCTTTTATGGGATTTGGGACTGGTCGATAGACCGGGTGCTGACGACGATTACCGACGCTGGCTTGAAGCTGCCAATTGATTACCAATGGTTCGGTCGGTCGTTCGATTCGCTTGGAACACGCGAGATTATGGCGATTCGCGAACACGAGCCGGAAGACTATCGCACCCTGGTGCAATGGTTCCCCTTCGTAGAGACGGACTGGAAACGCATGGAGTGGCGACCCCGGTTGCTTGCGGAGCGTGCAGCCAATGGCTGATCCTCCGAAACTGACAATAAAAACCGCATCAATGGGGGCGGGTGATACCTCTATGCCGAGGTTGTCATCTATCACAACCGCAAAGATTGTCGGAATATCCCCTAATCTTCGGGCGAATGGCACCGGATCGTTACGGATAAACTCGGTCGAAGGACTCGACGATGGCCTCTATGCTTCTTTTGAGGAGATGGAGCGCGACGATGCCGTAGCGATGGGCGAGATTTACCAAACGCTCATTAGTGACGAGGAAACCGGCATTAAGGCGGCGGCGAGAGCTGAATGGTCGAAGTTTGCCGACGCAAGTGATAGCCAATATTATTTCTGTATGGTTTTCCAGTCGCGGGAAGCCCGCGACCAATTTCTGCAACATGTGAAATGGGCAACGGATCTACGGTCAGAATATGTCTGTGGTGAAGATGTTGCGAAATTGATGGGGGTGCCGATTACGGCCCGCATCCCGCCAATGCCCAAGGGAAAGAAAAATCGGCGGCTGGAACAGCTTGCCGATCCGATGATTGAGGAGAACGACAATGGCTGATTCATCGATGGCGACGGGTGGGGAGGCTCCTGCGGCGGGCGGGACGGCACGGAAAGGGCGTCCTACCATGCAGGCGACCCATCAAGGCAAAGCGGTGACGTGGTACATCGACTCGAAGGGCCGCAGTAAGAGCAAGCTGGCAGCCGGGGGTGTTCATCCTGCAACGGTGGCTCCGGGCCGTGATCGGCGTGCGCTGTGGCGCAAGAATCTTCAGAACGTGCGGGACGCGCTCATGAGTGCGTAAGCATACCATGACGACGACACCAACGCCAAAGAAACGTCAGCCGAAAGACACGGCAACGGCCCGCCCAAATGCGCGGAAACCTGGGCGTGCGCGAGGAGGCCGGAAAGACACAACCTCCCCGCGCACGGTACGCTTAGAGATGCGAGAAAACGTAGCCCTCAACTTGCGAATGCAAGGCGGGGGCTACCGCATTATTGCGGCAACGATGCGTGATGGCGGAGTCGAGGGTGTCCCAAAGGGGTACAACCCGTCGATGGCATTCAAGGACGTAATCGGAGCCTTGAATCGGCTGAACTCGCAGTATGCCGAGCAGGCAGATGCGTATCGCCGGTTAGAGCTTGAACGCCTTGATGTGATGTGGGCGGCGATGTGGCCGTATGCCGAAAAAGGCGATGCGATGGCGATTGAGCGCTGTCTACGGCTGATGGGGCAACGAGCGCGGTACATCCCGAACCTGTACGTTGAAGAAAAATCGCCCAAGGGCGTGATCAGTGTCGGGGTGAGTGGATCAAGTGGCCCGCCGACCATTACCGAAGTGCTGATCGAATTACAAGTGCCGCGACCACAAGAAACTGAGGGCGTGTAGTGCCACCCCAACAAAAGATCCTGAATCGTCGCCAAATTGCGGCCAAGACGAAACAACAAACCGACACCACCGAGCATTACAAAGTGCCGCAGATTTGGCATCTCCAAAATGGGTTGCTGCGGCTTCGCTTGCATTCAGGACAAACGCGCACATGGCAGAGCGACCGCCGGTTCACGTTGATGCTGGCCGGAACGCAAGGTGGCAAGACAAGCGCAATGCCCCCCTGCTTCGGTAGGGG
>CAIZGN010000267.1 GCA_903932505.1 Candidatus Hydrogenedentota bacterium | reverse complement strand
GCGGTGTTGAGCGCGCAGCGAAGTAAGGATCCGAGCACCCAGGTGGGGGCCTGCATCGTGAACCCGGAGCGCAAGATCGTGGGCATCGGCTACAACGGCTTCCCCATCGGCTGCACGGATGATCAATTGCCTTGGTCCAGCACCGGATGCTCGGTGCTGGACACGAAATATCCGTATGTATGCCATGCGGAATTGAACGCGATCATGAACAAGAACCAGAGCGAGTTGAAGGGCAGCCGGATTTACACGACGCTGTTCCCGTGCAATGAATGCACCAAGCTCATCATCCAGAGCGGCATCCGCGAGATCATTTTTCTGTCCGACAAGTACCACGAGACCGAAGGTTGTCAGGCGAGCCGCCGTATGCTGGAAATGGCGGCCATCGAATACCGCCCCTTCGTCGCGCGTCGCAAACGAATCGAAATTGACTTTGAAAAAGAGGCGAGGAACGTCACCAAGGTCTAGGGTGCCGATACTGTAAGAAGAGCGTCCCCGCTCTTGCCCGGGAAAGAAACATGCGGATCTTTATCACAGGCGCGGGCGGATTCATCGCGGGAAGTCTCCTCAAACAAGCCCCGCCCGATTGCGAAATCTGCGCGCAAACACGCGGACTCCCGCTATGGGCACGCGAAGGACTGCGCTGGTGGCGCGCCGATCCATGCGATCCCTCGGAGATGACCGCCGTCCTGACCGAGGCGCGTCCGCAGGCCATCCTGCACACCGCCGCCCTCGCCAACATTGACTACTGCGAGCAACACCCGGACGAGGCCAGAGCAGTCAATGTGGAGGTCACAGGCACGGTGGCTGAGTATGCCGCCAATTCCGGCGCGAAGTTGGTCTTTCTTTCCACCGACAATGTCTTCGACGGAGAGCGCGGTCTGTACCAGGAACACGATCCCCCCTCCCCCATTCATGTGTACGGGGAAACCAAGTCGGAGGCCGAAGCACTCGTGACCGCTTTGCCAAATGGCGTGGTGGCGCGGGTCGCCGTGGTGACGGGCCTGCCTGCGCTGGGGCGAGGAAACTCTTTTCTGGCCTGGATGCTGCGGAAGCTGGAAGCGGGTGAGGAGGTTGGGGTACCTGCCAACGAAATCCGTACATCAATTGACGCAATCACCGTGGCGCGTGCTCTCCTTGAGCTCGCGGGAAACGACTTTTCCGGAATCATCCATCTGGCGGGGAACGATCGACTGAATCGCTTTGAAATGGTGCAACGCATCGCTCTGCGTTTAGGTTATGACCCCGCGCTTATTGTCTCTAACGACCCGACCGTACTGCCGGGTCGTGCCCCCAGGCCTATGGACATTTCTCTGGACAACCAGTTGGCGCGACGTGTGCTTCGGACGCCAATGCTGGGACTGGAAGCCGCGCTGGCTTTGATCACGGAGAACCGGGGAGACGTTTCACCCCGCGAATGATGCGCGGGGGCAGGGGCGAACCGAGGTCCAGCGCAATGACGCGGACCGCGCGATCAGCCGAAGCATACACGCACTCCAAGCGCCCGTCGGCATCCACATCACCCACATAGGGCGTTCCCACGATCGGGCCCAAAGCCCGGTTTTCCTCCCATTGCAGGATTCCATCGCTGTTGACGCCCATCCATCCGCCACGCTCACTGGCGGCAAAAACCATCGAGCTTCCGCCCGCACGACGCCATGCCACCGCAGATATCCCCCACCCGCCCATATCCCAGCGCAAAGCGCCGTTCGTGCCGATACAATACAGACCGCAGTCCGTGCCCGCCAACAAATCCTGACCGCAAATGGAAGCGCATTGCACAGCGACTGGCCCGCCGAGGCGGAACGTGTCAAGAAGTCGCCCTGTGTCCGCATCGTAGTGCTGAAATTCGCCGGAAACCGTGCTGACGACCATGGTGGGCGTTGCGCCGGGAAGTACACCCAGAAAAGGACGTACCACAGAGACCGGTGGCAGCGCCGTCTGCCAGCGCAAGTTTCCTCCAGCATCCAGTACGAAGAGAACAGGTTCGTCCTCTTGCACCATTGCCACCACAAGGTCTTCTTCCTCGCCAAGGGCCAGCAACGGCCCCTTGAAAACGTGTTCCCAAACCCTTCCCGCGCGAGGCTCGACCGCCACAACGCGGCCCTCCCCCATGCCCGCTATCACCCACGAGGTCTTCGCCAAGACGGCCGACAACATGACTTGGGGCGACTGCGCCCCGGACAAAAGGACGGAGAAAACTGTGTGCCCCTCTCCATCCAGACACTGCAACTGCCCGGCGGCGTCACAAACAGCCACCAGCCCGCGTCCACCCTTGGGCAAAGCCACCGGCCCGACTTGAAAAGGCACGGGGGAAACCTGTCGCCAAATGGCGTCGCCATTGGGGCGCATGGCGGCGAGTCCACCATCGACATCACACCACACGATTTCTTCGCGGGTATCACCATCCAAATCCGACACCGCAGGTCCTCCCGCCAGTGGCACACCGCACCAGTATTCGGATTTCAAGGCCGGCCACACCGGAAAGGCCGCTTCGCGATGCACCACGCCCCCCCCGGACATCAACAAGCTGAGCTGAAAAGTCTGCGTCGCGCCCAAGCGCCAGCTTCCACGCACCGTATGCGGCAGACGAACCGTTTCGCCTTGCTTGATATGCACATGGAAGGTTCGGATATCGGCAGCGGGATCATTGGGAACCGCACACTCCAGCGTTGCATCCAGCGTGAGCGGCAGGGGATGCGTGTAGCGCAGTTCGAGGGGTGCAGCCGTGGAACCGGGCGCCAGAGGTGTTTCCGATGTAATGGACAGGGCCGCAGACATCCCCCACTCTGCGAGCGGCAATCCCTCCATAAAAATGGGCGTATCTGGAATAGGTATTTCAAGGTCATCCTTAATTTTCACCGGTTGACGGTCGCCAGTTTCCAGCGGGGTAATCCAGCAGGGCAAAGCGCGGCTCTTCAATCGGTAGGACGATGCGGCCCCCCCGTATTCCTTGGAGGAAAAGATGGATTGGGGATTCCAGGCCAGCAACGCGGCCTCATTCTCCTTGCGCAGAACCCACGCCCAAGTGGGTGGGGTTTCGTAGCCGGGCAGGCTGCCGACCCGCTGAAAACTGTCCATTGCCTGACGAACCCCGTAGACAAAATCCTTCCGCTTTCCCTTCGCATAATCCCAGATCGGGTCGCAGAGGATGGTGGTTTCCATGACGGCGGCACGACCATTTTGCCGCAGCGCGGCATACTGCGCCACTTCCTCCGCAGCGATGTACCACCATCCGCCATCCGGGGCATCGACCCAGGCGTATCGTTTGGAAAGAAGTTTGGCAGCGGCAAGCTGCCGCTGAAAAACACCTGGCCCTAAAAACTCGGCCGGGGCGATCCCCTGCTGAATGCCCAGCGGTGTCAGACCAAGACCCACGCCCCCTTGGCGTTTCCAAATCGAAAGGGATTCCTCGCCAAGACAAAGGTCGATCGTGCGTTGCAGTAAATGATATCGCCGCCACAACTCATCTTCACTAAGGCAGTCGGCAGGAATGGCAGCCATCACTTCGATGGGTATGCTGTCCGCCGCCCCCACCGAGGCAATCATCCCGTCCAGCAGGCTGAACCAGAGTGGGCCCGCAGTATCCGTGCCGGGCACGAAGATCAAAAGTTCACCCTCGGGACACGCCCGAATGAAGGCGCGCAGTATGGACTTCCCCAATGCCCGAGCAGCATTGGCAAGCTTGGCCTTGTCCACCTCCGGGGCCGCGTAACCGTCCCACTGTTTCCAGTAGGCGGGGTCTTCCGCACGGGTGTCAAGGGCGATGCCCCGCAAACCGGAGCGGCGACAAAACACCCCGGCACGGGAAAACGCTTGTATCGCTGCCTCCCGCATCACGGGATTCGCCAGACAGGCATCACCGGGCGAAAAGGCGAGACGCAGAAAATTGTTCGGGATGCCATTTTCTTTGAGGCGCACCTGGGCAAGCCGGATTTCCTCCAGCAGTGGATGCCCGAACGCTTCCGGCGGACTTTCCGATGCCGCCCACCTGGGGTCGCCGATGGCGTCAAAAATCCCCTCGAAGATAAAGCCGGAGAAACCGGTCTCCCGCCAGTAGTCGACATGATTGGCGGCCCAGGTGGCATTCAGAGGGGCGGCGAGCAAAACGGGCGGAATGGCGTTTGCCGTATCGCGTGAGACGTTCTGCGGAGGCTCGTCAGCATTAGCGGCGTATCCAGCAAGAAGCACAAGAACGAGTGCCGCCCCGAAAAGGGAGCGTGCGGCGGTTTGCTCTAGGGAATATGAAAACCATATCTTCATGATACACACAAAAGACGGGATGGGATTCCCCGGTTTTCAAAAGCGGAGATCAAAAAAAAGCCACTTCGGCCCGCGCTCTTAAGCGACAGGCCAAAGTGGACTCGTCGGTCTTCGCAAGTCCCCGATGCGTGAAAACAACATCCGCCATGCGCCCCAAGGGGCACAATTACAGCGAACGGACTTCTAAAAAGCCCGACCACTTCACGCATCAAGGTCAGTTGGCTTACGCCCCGAACAGCTTGACCAGATTGAAGATCGCCACAATTACGTTGATCGCTTGCAAGAAAATGGTCAGAATCGATTGGATATCCATGGTTTTCCTTCACTCCTGTTGCTATTCTTTAGAGGCGCCCACAATGGCGCACCACGCGGCCCAGCGACGAACCCTCAGTGTTCGCACGCACTTCAATAACGCTGCCTAGTATAGCAGGATGACACAATAAAAGCATCTTACTGTCCCCCGGGTTCAAACAGGCTGCCGGGCGGATTCCTCGCGGGCCCTCTGCCGAGTCGAAATCATCGCGACCTGACCATAATCCACCCCCATATGACGCGCGATAACCCCGCACTTTGCACGGAGAATCAGAAAGACATCACCCTCGAAGACATCGATGGTTTCATAGTTCCCCTGCCCTTTTCCGATGATGACATCCGCGCGCCGCATGCGTTCCAGAAAACGTTCCGGCACCAAGTCCAGCGGCGACCCGACAAATGCACCGCCGTTGTCGATAACTTCACAGAGTTGGGTCAGCCCCACCTTTTCCGCGTCCTCCATCATCGCATCGTTGATGATGGGCCCGGCTTTGACTACCGCCGTCACGGACGTATGTTTTAACAATTCTTCGATGAGAATCTTGTCAAAAACGATCTCGCCCGCGTTATCCAGCAGAAAAAGCAAATCCTTGCAACCCTTCAAGGATTCCAGAAAGGTTGCCGAATGGTCGATGGCAAAACGCCTGTGCATAACCTCATCGATGGTTTCACGCACGTTGATTTCGTGGGTGTGCATGGTGCCCAGGTCGATGATGTTTCCTGCGGCGGAAATATGCAGGGCGGCAATGAGCGGTTGGTCGCTTTCTCGAACCAGCGTCCGCATTTCGTCCTCTATCTCCAGCGCCATCTCGTTCTGCGCACGCTTGGCCTCACGATACGGATCGGCAATACCGGAGACCTGCTGCACGGTTTCGTAGACCACCAGCGACAGAGCCGCCGGGGAACGCTCAATATCCATGCCCGGCACGGCACTCACACAAGCATCCAGCACGCGTCTTTGCAGGGTTTCATCGGACGTTGCGATACGGGCCGCACGCAGGGCTTGCGTGCTGATACACTCCAGACAGTCAAGCGTGGCTTTCAAGATCTTCTCCGCGGGGCATGACCACGCTATTTTTTCTTCTGTGAAAACATCCAGCGCACAACGGCCTCATCGGCATAGGTAGCGGACCATGAGTTGTGATTGACGCCGGGGTATTCCGTGTATTGAATGGAGCTACCGGCAGCACGGAGCAGTTCCACCATCTCGCGACTGCGGGCCGGTGGCACGACGTCATCGGCGGCACCGTGGAAAGCCCAAATCGGCACAGAGACCAGACGCGCCACGCGGTCCTCGAGCGTCCCGTAGTCTTTCGTGACCTGTTCCTTGTTCAGGTGTTTCAGGTCATCCGTTTTGCCCCCGCCGCAAATGGGAATCATCGCCGCAAAAAGGTCCGTGTGCACGGCACCCCAAATCCAGGTACCGTAACCGCCCATGGACAGCCCGGTGAGGTAAATCCGTTTCTCGTCGATGCGGTATTCCTTGCGGGTTCGCTCGATGACATCGTCCAGCATCGCCGGTACGGAGATCCAAGCCGAGTCTTTGGGGCACTGAGGAAACAACACGACAGCGGGGAAACGCTCAGGATTCTTGCGGATCGCCGGGCCAATCCCTTCGTTCGTCTGGATGAGGCCGTCATTGCCTCGCTCGCCCGCGCCATGCAGGAAAACGACCAGCGGCCATTCCTTTTCCTTGTTGTAATCGCGGGGCACATAGACTGCGTACGGGAACGCCTTGTCCCCTTGTTTCAGGGTCTTATCAATGAAACCGGTGGCCATGTGAGAACCGATACCCTTTCCAGATTCAACCGATTGAGAAACGGTCACGTCAGAGAGCATTACGCAGCCCGGAAGGACCGCCATAGCACAAAGCAATACAAGCAGTGGCATGGAAAAACTCCTTGGACTGGAACAAGCATCCAGCCTGTTGTGTTGAATTCTTCAGGAGGTCGATCATACGGATTCGATGCGGGCTGGCGCAAGATGTTCCCCAGTCAGTGGAATAGACCCGCCTGCGCGTGGCATTCTTAGGGGGGGGTGAGAAAGGTTGGATTCGGCCATGGAGAAGATACTGGAACTGCTGAGCGGCATGTGGGTAGTCACCGCCGAGATGGCACCGTATCTGCTCTTTGGTTTCCTCATGGCCGGTGTGCTTTCGGTGTTGATGTCGCCGGAGTGGGTCGAGCGGCATCTGGGTGGACGGGGCATTTTACCGATACTCAAAGGAGTCCTGCTCGGCGTGCCGCTGCCACTTTGCTCCTGCGGGGTAATTCCGGTCACCGCATCCATCCGCCGTCACGGCGCCAGCCGGGGCGCAACCACCGGGTTTCTGTTGGCCACCCCGCAGACCGGGGTGGATTCCATTCTCGCAACCTGGGGGATGCTCGGGCCTGCGCTCGGGATTTTGCGTCCTGCGATTGCGTTGATCACGGGATTGATTGGCGGGATCGTCGCGGATTTGCTGGATCCCGGGGATCAGCGCAGCACTACGGCCAAGGAGGTTCGGAGTGAATGCTCAGGGGGTTGCTGCAGCACAGAACCGCAGGGCGGGCTTGTCGCACGGGTGCTTCGTTACGGATTTGTGACCTTGCCGGGGGACATTGCGAAGGCGCTGTTCATAGGCATCCTTATCGCGGGATTGATTGGTGCCTTTGTCGCAGAAGACGCCTTCAAGGCGTACATCGGTGGCGGCTTCGGGGCGATGCTTGCGATGATCGCGGTGGGTATCCCCATGTATGTCTGCTCCACAGCATCGATTCCCATCGCGGTGGGCTTCATGCACTTGGGGGCATCGCCCGGCGCAGCGCTGGCCTTTCTCATTTCCGGCCCGGCCACCAACGCGGCCACGATCGCGACCGTATGGTCCATGCTGGGCCGTCGAACTGCGCTGGTCTATCTCAGCACCGTGTTCTTCGGAGCACTCGCCGCCGGATTGGGGTACGATGCGGTGGCCCCATATTTTGCAGGCGGCGGATTCTCCCACACGACCCACATCCACGACATGCAGGTTGGCTGGTTTCAGCACGGTTGCGGTCTTGTACTAACCGTCATCATTCTTGGCAACCTGACGAAAAACTGGATCTACAAACGGCGGGCAAAGACCGCACCTGCGGCGATGGAGGTTCCCATGAGCGATACGCTGACATTGAAGGTGACAGGCATGACCTGTTCTCACTGCGAGAATGCGGTGGGGCGCGCCCTTCGCGCAATGCCCGGGGTCACGGGGGTGCAGGTGGATCGTAATGCGGAACACGCCGTGGTTTCAGGGGAAGGGCTGGACGCCGAGGGCATGAAAACAGCCATCCGGGAACTGGGCTACGAAGTGGACTAAGGCCCCAGAAACGCCCCGTCCTTCAACTCAAATTCCTGATCCGCATGAATCCGCTCAAGGTGCTGGTGACTCGCCACGAGTACCGTAGCCCCTTCGCGACGACAGTTATCAAGACTGTCCAGAACCCACCCCGCGCTTTCTTCATCGAGGTTGCCGGTGGGTTCATCCGCCAAAATAACCTGCGGATTTTGGAGTAATGCCCGCGCCAATGCACACCTTTGACGTTCACCAGCCGACATCTCGGCGGGATAGTGACTGGCCCGCGCCGCGATACCCAATCGTTCCAATAAGGCTTTCGCCCGCGCCCCGGAATCGGATACCGAAGCTGCCAGTGTCGGCAGCAGCACATTCTCCATTGCGGTGAGATAAGGGACGAGGTGGAAAGACTGAAACACTACCGCCACACGCCGTGCCCGAAGTTTTGAAAGGCGCGCAGCCCCCATCTCCCCCAAAGACTCCCCGCCGACAAACACCTTGCCTGAGGTCGGCCGGGTCAGTCCGGCGATCAGGTCGATAAGGGTGGTCTTTCCGCTTCCGGAATGACCGCGCACGAGGGTGATGCTGCCCGGAGTGGCCTCAAACGAAACGCCACGCAACGCTTGCACAATCACACCATGTTTACGGTAATCCTTCGTGATGTTTTCCAGCCGTATCATGCGCCACGATCTCCCAAGACCTCGACAGGGTCACTCATGAGACGGCTCAGAATCGGAGGAAGCCCCAACAAGGCGGCCACGGCGGGTGTCGCCAGCAAGGCCATGCTGTAGGTGCCTGCGGGCAGGCTCATCGCCCCTTCCAGAAGATTGAGTGCCTGCGCCACGCGCCAGCCCGCAAAACAGCCGACCGCCGCGCCCGTGGCGCTATACAAAATAATCTTGCCCAAGAACAGGGCCGCAATTTTCCAGCCGGGAATGCCCAGCGCACGAAAGACGCCGATTTCATACCGCCGGTTATGCACATTCTGATAGGTAAGGCCCCAAACGGCGGCACCGGCGGCGGTCATGACCAACGACAGGGTCATCAGTCCCATGAGATGCACCATCGACCGCTGTTGATGCCGGGCCAGCAAAATCGACTTGTAGGCGGTCACCTCGACGTCCGGCAGAACCTCGCGAATCTTCTTTTCCAAAAACGCCATCAATTCGCCGATGGGCACATCACATTGGCAGGAAAGGGCGTCGATGGCGTTGATGCGTCCGGCTCGATTCAACAGCGACTGCACCTCGTGCAATTCCGCGAAGATGCGAATGTCCTCGGGCATGGCCCCCACCGACGGCAACACTTTCGCCACGGAAAAGGTGCGCCCCTCAATAATCACGGAAGCACCCGGTTGCATCCCGAGCCGCTGCGCAATGGCAGAGGCGAGGTAGACTTCGCCGGGTTTGACCTCGTAGGCGGTGGGCATGGGTTTGACCTTCGAGCCGGTTCGGGCTGCCTCGGCCATCACCCCGGTCAGCACCGCAGTCTCCCCCTGAAGTTCCACTCGCTTTTGCAGTTTACCCACGAAATGCTCAGCCGGTAGATTGCCGTGTTCCGCCAGGCGCGTGACATATTCTTCCGGCATGTCGTCCTTCGAAAAATCGAGCATCTGGAGGCGGGCCGGGTCCGTGCCCTTGGGCGTGATCATGAGATTGAATCCCATATCTTTCATCATCTTGCGGGTGACATCCTCCGAAGCTTGCCCCACCGCCAGCATCGCCACCCACACCCCGGTGGCCAGCGCAACCACGATGAGACTGAGAAGCGTGTTCATCTTGGAACGCTGCATTTCGCGCAGAACAAGCCGCAAGGATGACAGACCATGACGCATGTCGCTATCCCCGCGAGGCGCGGCGGGCGCGCCAAATGACAAACACCACAGAACTCAAGGCCAGCGCGGCGATAATGCCCAGCGGCATCAATGCAGCCGTCACGACCTTGGGTTTGGCGGGTTCCACACTCTTCGCCATGGCATCGACCTGTTTTTCAAAAGTGATTTCCGTATAGGCCGCGGCTTTGGATTCCAAAGCCGCGAAACGTTCGTCCAACCGCTTTTCCCAAATCATGGGGAGGTCGAGACCAAATGGCTGTAATTCAAGATGTATGTGCGTTGGTTCTGGAATCAAACTGTTGATTCTAGCAAATAATTTTTAATTAATTTTTC
>CAIZGN010000266.1 GCA_903932505.1 Candidatus Hydrogenedentota bacterium | reverse complement strand
GCTGTCTAAGCCATTACGAAGAAATAGAGGGAATCTTCGAATCCCGGTTCGGACGCGGATGCGCGTCCACAAAACATTCGCCGGTACCATCCCAAAAAATAACCTTGTCCTGCCGGTAGGATTCCACCCCCATTTTGATGCCGCACATGGCGCGGTACGCCGTTTCCGCATCCAGATGGACCGGCCCCCGGCTTCGTATGCACTCCAGCCACTTGTCCATGTGCTCGGGACGCGGGCGCGGTTCGAGCGTGAGTTCTTCCGCCCCGTGCTCCTTCTTGAACCAGTCCACAAACTGGGGCTCGGCGGCAATACGTAACGTCTTTTCCTTCGTAAAATACATGGTTCCGCAGTGCCCGCGAATAATCATGGGGTTGCCCTGTTCATTCGCCATGGAAGAAGTAAGCACGATGGAAAAATCATCCGGATAATCCAGCGTCATCATGAAAGTGTCCGGCACTTCCCGGTCATCCTTCTGGATGAATATCCCCCCGCCGCCGGTGGCACGTTCCGGGGCATGGGCATCCAGGGCAATGGTCAGCGGAGCCAGCACATGATAATGCAAATCCGTCGCGATGCCGCCCGAGTAGTCCCAGTACTTGCGAAACTGAAAGAAACGCGGTTGCGAAAACGGGCGCTTCGCTGCCGACCCCAGCCATTGCGTCCAGTCGACGTAGGCCTCCCCGCCATTGGGATCATCCGTGGCATCCGGGTCTATCCGCCAATTCCATTCCCCGCCACGGTCACCCGGGCCGCCCTTGCTGTTGCGGCTGGTATCCGCTTGCGCCCAAAGCACCTTGCCGATCCCCCCCTTTTGAATAAACTCGCGCGCCTGCCAGATGAGGTCGTTGGAACTGCCTTGCGCGCCGCACTGGAAGACCCGGCCTGTGCGGTAGACCGTGTCGCGCACGTCCAGCGATTCCTCTATCGTCAGGGTGACTGGCTTCTCGCAATAAACGTCCTTCCCCGCTTCCATGGCCTGAATACTAATCGCGGCATGCCAATGATCCGGAGTGGCGACCACCACCGCATCAATGTCCTCCCTTTCCAATAGTTTCTTGTAGTCGCCGTAAGCCTCAATGGAACGGGCGACCACATCCTTGATGCGCGCCTTGGCGCGTTCCTGACGACGAACATAAACATCACTCACGGCGACCACCTGCACCGGCACGCCGTTCTTCTCGCGTTCCAGCAGCTGCCCCAGATGATCTGAGCCCTTGCCCCCCACGCCGATGATGCCCAAACGGATGGGCTTGTCCGGCTGGATCAGGCGCCCGGTCTTGGGAGAGAGCGGGTCAACCCGCTCGGTATACTGATGCTCCCTCGCGCGCGCGACTTGCGCCTGCAGCCCCAGCGTGGCCGCCACAGCCCCCTGCAAAAATCCCCTTCGTCCGAATTCGCGGTGTGATGCCATGATCCAGTTCCTCCGGTTGATTACCCTCAGTATAGACACGGGAATGCGTCATGTCCAACACGACTTTGAGGGCCAGACCGCCCCGAGGAGGCTCTTCCGGTTCCAGCACTCAAAAAAAGTTGCGCATTACGGGGTTTATTTGCTACGATCAGCGTTCCCGTGAGGGAAAATCCGCGTGTTGCAGACAGCCGGCGGCCTTCGGGCCTTAATAATCGCCTGCCGAGACCGTGGGACGAAATTGTGAACGAGTTTTACTTCTTTCATGTCCCGCGCCGTCTTGAGACCGCGCGGGACATTTTTTTTGAAAGGAGGTGACTGCTTTTGCCAAAGCAATACAAAATCGATTCAGTGGCCGAGTTCAAAGAGAAATTGGCCAACAACGGGATTGCCATCGCGTCTCAGTATGTGGGCATCAACGTTGAGAAAGTGACGGAACTTCGCAGGCAACTGCGCGAGGCCGGCATTGACTACAAAGTCTACAAAAACACGCTGGCGCGTATCGCGCTTCGTGAAATGGGCATGGAAGAAGCCGCAGGCTGCATGACAGGCCCCACCGCTTGGGCCTTTTCGAAGGACCCGGTGGCTCCCGCCAAGATGCTCAAACAGGCCGGCAAGGAATTGCCGTTTGTTGTGATGACCGGTGGTGTGCTCGAAGGCAAGGCGGTGACTGGTGCCCAATTGACGGCCCTCGCCGATTTGCCCCCCCGCGAAGTGCTGCTGGCCATATTGGCCGGTACCATCGCGGCCCCGATCAGCAACCTGTTGGGTGCCCTCAACGCCGTGCCGCGTGGCTTGGTCAATGTGCTTGATCAAGTGCGCAAACAAAAGGAAGACGGCTCTCAAGCAGCCTAGTTTTCCGCTAAACGAAACGCAATGCGCCGCGTGACGCGGCAAGAGACCATAAGGAATAAGATATCCATGTCTGAGAAACTTGATGCGATTGTGAACACCGTTGCCGAGCTGAGCGTGCTCGAACTGAGTGAACTGGTGAAAGCGCTGGAAGAGAAGTTCGGCGTGTCCGCTGCCATGCCCATGGCGATGGCTGCCGCCCCGGCTGCCGCCGCTGAAGCGGTCGACGAAGGCCCCACCTCCTTTGACGTCATCCTGAAGGATCATGGTTCAGGAAAGATCGGCGTCATCAAGCTGGTGAAGGATCTCGCCGGTCTGGGCTTGAAAGAAGCCAAGGCGTTGGTTGATGCCCTTCCCGGTGCCGTCAAGCAGGGCGTCGACGAAGGCGAAGCCAAGAAGCTTAAAGAAGCCCTTGAAGAAGCCGGCGCGGTTGTCGAAATCAAGGCCGCTGGCTGAGTCCATATTCCTTGACACACGTTTTCGGGCGCGGCTGGAACCCTTCAGGGTTTCGGCCGCGCCTTTTCTCCGTTTATTGCCTTTGATGCGGGGGCTGCACTACACTAGCGCCTGGTTTGGGGCGCATGGGCACACCGTTTGGCGGATCGGTGTTCCCCGTGATTTTATTCATTCCCGCCACCTTTGGAGAGAGAATCATGGCTGAGTTTTTTCCAGGTATTTCAAAGATCCAGTACGAAGGCCCGGGTTCAAAGAATCCTCTGTCCTTTAAGCACTACAACCAGGACGAAAAGATCTTGGGCAAGACCATGGCCGAGCATCTGCGATTCTCGGTGTGCTATTGGCACACCTTCCGGAGCATGGGTGGCGACATGTTCG
>CAIZGN010000265.1 GCA_903932505.1 Candidatus Hydrogenedentota bacterium | reverse complement strand
TCTACAATCTCTTAGGCCAAACCACACAGCACAATCACAATGGAAATCACCGAGGCGAAGACCGGACGATCGATAAAGAATCTTGATATCATGGGGTGTCCTATCGAGCCTTCGGCTGGTCGGCGGGGGCAGATTGCGGCGCGACACTAGCGGGCGTAGCCGGAGGATCCGTGTTCACGACCATGCCCGGCTGCACCTTGGTCAGTCCCTCTTGGATGACCTGCTCGCCTTCCTTGAGACCCTCCAGAATAATCCAGTTCTTATCCGACCACGTGCCAAGTTTAACGCTGCGGCGTTCCGCCTTCTTGTCCGCACCTACAACATAGACATAGGGGCCGGTCGGGGATTGACTCACTGTGCGCTGCGGGACGACCATGGTCTTGGGGCGTTCCCAGCCCTTAAGATGAACCTTCACAAATTGCCCAGGCTTGAGTTTTCGCTCCGGATTTTCAAAGGTGCCGCGCATTTCGACCGTGCCGGTCTGCACGTTCAGCGAAACGTCTTCAAAGCTTACCTTGCCACGCATCTCGTAGGTGCGACCGTCCAGCAGAACGATTTCCACATAGGGTTCAGGGGTATCCTTGGCGGGTACCAATTCGCCGCTCTGCAGGGAGGTATGGAGTCCAAGGTAGTCATTTTCGCTGACGCGGAAGCTCACATACAGCGGATCAACCTGCTGCATGGTCGTCAGTAAACTATTTTGACCACTGTCCACCAGACTGCCGATTTCCTTCGAGGCTTTCCCGACAAATCCGGTCAGCGGTGCCTCGATGGTGGTGTAGCTCAGTTCCAGTTCCGACTTCGCCAATTGCGCCTTGGCAAGACGCAAGGCAGCAGACGCAGTGGACTGCGCGGCAATTTTCTGGTCCAAATCAGTCTGGGCGATGGCACCGGGTTGGCGAACGGACTGAAGGCGTTTCACCTCCTGTTCCGCGAGGTGGAAACGGGCCTCGGCCTCCTCAACTTGGGCCTGCGCAATCTGGCGGTCGGCTTTGAGGGAGCGGGGATCAATGGTGAAAAGCCGTGACCCGGCATCCACGAAGGAGCCTTCGAGGAAGTCGCGGGTTTCCAGGAAACCCTGCACCCGCGCACGAACCTCCACCGTCTTCGAGGCTTCCGTCATCCCCACATATTCATAGGCAATGGGAACCGATTTCACCTCCACCGTGACGAGGTCAACGGCGGGCGGCGGCATGGCGTGTCCCGGAGGACCCTGAGCCTGCACCGAGGGCGCAGTGAATGTGGCAAACAAAAATAACAGCCTTGCAAAATCTCGTACGCTCATGGTCTCTTCTTCCTGGCTATGGGTTCGGGAACGCGTCCCTATGGTTACGATACCGGTTTCGAACGGCTCAGTCGCTCGATTCTTCCTCAAGCACTTCCTGCAATCGGTCACAAAGGATGCCCCAGCGTTCCGCATGGTCATCCCCCATCTTTTCGCACAAATCAATGATCAACTGCAGGTAGTTGCGCTCAATTTCCTGGATATGGGCCTCTTCATCGGGGGAAATGCCCACCAGCACTTCACGGCGGTCGCTCGGGTTTTCAACGCGGGTCAGCAGCCCCATTTCAACGAGACGATCCACCATCGCGGAGGCGGCAGGGGGCTTTACGCATAAAACCTGTGTCAATTGCTTGATGGTCATGCTCCCGCGCTCGTGGATGCTCATCACCATGTGCACTTGGGCGGGGGTGAGGGCATGGGTACAGCCCCCCGGCCCAACCAGCAGCTTGCGGATACGGTGGCGGTGAAAAAGGTGTTCCGCTGCACCGATTCGTCGTGCAAGCTCAACCCGTTTTTCGTACTGCATGAATTCGCCCTATCTTCGTAATGGATTTTCTCAGTAACCCTCCAAATATACCATAGTCGAACTGTTATTGCAACGAATCATTCGCATAGCGAACTAAAAAAGCTAATGGACGCCACCATGAGGTGACGTCCATTAGCCGCAGGAGTGCCGGTCTCTTATTTGATGGTCGAGAAATCTGTGGGCACCAGGAAAACGGATTCAACCTTGTCGGTAAGGGAACCGTTGGCCTCGGAGGCCTTCTTTGCGGCTACCCATTCCGGGTCATCCCGAAAACCCTTGAAGGATTCAGCGGCGGCTTCTTTGCTCTTGTGGGCGAGGATGTAAACCAGTTGATTGCTGCCTTCGTCGGTGCGCGTCCAATACCCGATATGGGTCATGCCGTATTTGGCAAAGAGGGCCAGCGTGTGGTCACGGAATCGGGCGAGCAGCGCATCCATCTTACCGGCCGCTGCGGTGTAGGTGCGCAGCTCGAAACAACGGGGGGTGGCGTCCCCGGACGGGGTGAGAACCGGGGAAAAATCAGTGGCCTTGAGATAGATGGATTCCACCTTGGCGACCAGCTTGCCGTTCGCTTCGCTTTCCTTGGCGACTTTGATCCATTCGGGGTCGGCCTTGAATTCGCTCCAGGCCTTGTCATGCGCCTCGCGGCTGGGGCTTGAGATGACGTAGAGGAGCTTGCTCTCGGGGTTGTCCAGGGGAACCCAGTAGCCCACATTCGTGAACCCGTGCTTTTCCAGGAGCTTGCAGCTGTGGTCGCGAAAACGGCTTTGCAAGGCTTCAAGTTTTCCGGGGGCGGCGTAGTAGATGCGAAGTTCGTAGCAGCGGGTATCGGGGGCAGCGGCAGCATTTGAGGCCATACCCAGAAAGAGCAGTACGAGGGAGCAGAGCAGGGCGGTCTTCATGGTGAACATCCTTTGTTTATTGGAGGTACGATTCAAGTCAAATACCAAAAGCGGAAGGGGCCGCTGGGAGGATACCCAGCGGCCCCGGACGTACGCTGCGCTTACGCGCTTAGGTTATTTCTTGCGACGAAGGACGGCAGTGCCACCCAACGCCATGGCCAGAGCGGAGAGACCAGCAATGCCCGCGAGCGGCAATCCGGGATTGCCTGCCCAGAACGGGTCAATGTTGGCTGCGGCGTTGACGAAGTCATTCGCCGAACCGCCTTGGGCAGAGATTATGGCAGCAACCTCCTGATTCGTCACCCCGTCACCGTCATAGTCGCCCAATCCGGAGAAGGGCTCACTCGTCAGCTTCGCGCCACGGGTGTAGACGGGGAGAGTCGGAACAACGAACGAGTCACTACCCAGTTCGGCATACTTGGTCGCGAAGGCAAGCGCCGCATTATAGAGAGCGGCCGTTTTGGGAAGTCCCGGGAAATAGGCTGAGAACATGCCTAGAATCGTGACATCCGTTTGGGCACCCAGATTCATGACCGGGAACAAGGGCATGGCCAGAAGACCGGGAACATCGCCAGAGAGCAATGGGGTCGGCACCGGGCCAATTCCGGGAACGTTGGTCAAGTTGCTCGTGAACGGCGTTCCACTGTTCAACATGAACGCAAGATCCGGCAAGGACAGCAACGCAGGGATGGTTGTCGCCGCCTCGGAGCTCATGCCCATAAGACCGGCAAGCACGTCCGAAAGCACATACTGAATCGCCGGGCCGTAGGTCTGGAGGTCACCCTGCGTTCCGCCCAGCCCACTGCATACCTGCCCGATGACCTGAGGATAGGTCAGAACAAGCGTGAGAACGGTACCGGCGTTGCCGGCACCGACCGCAGCGGTCAAAGCGCCCATCAGCGTTGCCTGCTCAGAAGCGCTGCCTTGCAAGGCAGCACCAGCCGCATAAACAGCCAAGCCCTTGGCGATAAGCTGCGTATCCGAACCTGTGCCCAACCACGCGGCTACGGCAGAGAGGTCAGCACCCATCTGGGCAACGGTGGCCTTGTTGGCTGCAAATTCAGTAGCAGCCGTGCTGGCCGGATTTTCGCAGATGTCATAGGCAAGCAGTTGCAACTGCCAAGCATCCAACACCGCATCACCATCAAAGTCCCACGTCTCATAGGGAGCACCGGTGGCATCTGCCAAGACAGCACCTTCGCCCGGGAACGTCGAAACCAAGTTGCAGACTTCGTACCACTCGGCAGCACGCACCGTGACGGACACGGTGTTGGTGGCATGAGTCGAGTTGGCCGTCGCCGTGATGATGGCGGTACCGGGGCCGGTCGCCGTTACGATCGCGGTCAAGGCGGTCAAGGGAGTCACTGTGGCAATGGTGTCATCACTGGAGGACCAAGTGAACGCCGTGTCAAGCACATCACTGGAGGAAGCAGTCAGGACGGCGGAGCTGTGGCCAGCCACACCCGCAGCAAGCACTTCAGCCGGCGCGCCGGTGATTTGGATGTCAGTGAGGTTCATCAGGGCTGCCCAGAACTCAGGGACGCCGTCGCCGGTCGTGTCTGCATAGCCCGCGCCACCATTGGTGAACTCGGCCAGTGCATACTGGGCCTTGCTGACCTTGTCATCGTTCCAACCACCGCCATTACCAATGATCAGGTAGTCTTCGTCACTGCTGTTATTGGGTTCGTTGCAACCGAAGTTGTTGTACAAGCCACCCACGCCAGCACCCGTGCCCGGGGTCGGGCAGGAAGTGGGCCACGTGCCCTGCCAGAACGTGGCGCCATCATCGGCCCATTTCCACGTTCCTTCAGTCGTTTGGTCGCTACCACCAACCCAAACGCCAGAACCGGCAAGGGCACCCGCGATAACGGTCGTGGCAATCCAAGAATTTTCAGCAGCATCATTGACGCGGGCCAAGTGACCCGCAATCGGGGTACCCGCCAGTGTGAAGCCTACGGCCAAACTCTCGCCCACGGGCCAAGGAAGTTCGCCGAGCACCGCATACACACTGCCGTTGGTCGGATTGTAGAAAAGATTGGTGCCGAAGGAGTAGCCTGTGCCAACGGCCGCGCAAACGTTGCCGGGATCGGCAGCCGTCGCCGTGGTGGCGGCACTCAGAACGGCAGCCACGTACGCAGTGGCGTCCGCAGCCGCATAATACTCATTAATATTGTTCACGCCATCGCCGTCGGCGTCGCCGCAAGCACTGACGGCAGGAACCCGGCCATAATTGGTGGGATCAGGCGCGCCCGTGTTCCAACCGGAACCGTAACCCGCCATGCCGTTGATTGTTTCCGCTACCACACCCCAAGAACCGGCATAGCCGTAACCATAGGGTGTTCCATTGTAGGTGAAACGCTCGTAAGCGCCGTCGCCGAGCACCCCGTAGGCCGCGATGGTCCTGTAGAGGTTCGGAACGAGACCGGCAGCCAAACCACCGAGATCGCCAACGGGCTGACCAGACACAAGCGCCGTGCTCAACTGGGCCATGTTGGTCTTGTAACCTTCATGAACCAAGTTGTGCAGGGCCAAAAGCGGATCACTAGCACCACCGTGATTGTTGATGAGTTCTTCAATAACCTTGAACTCAGTCGCATCCGGAATTCCGTTGGTGTTGTTGTCTGCCGCCAGCTGAATGTTGCCGGAGTTCAGGCGATCCGCCGCATACTGCGAGTAGACCGCACCGTGACCCGCAGCGTTTGCCCACGCATACAGATCCGGAATGCCAGTCGGATGCAAGAACATGTAGGGGTAATCGCTTACCAGACCCACATACGTTTCAGCCGTCGCGAGCGTGTCGGCCACGATGGTGACCGGCGATGCCGGGACGTCGGCCAACGCCACGCCTGGAACTGCCAGGAGCGCCGCCAGCGCCATTACCAATACTACTGCTTTTTTCATGTGCTCCATTCCTCCCCGAGTTGAGTTTCCGTTTGATTCCAACCACAATCAGCCCCAAAGAAAACAGTTTCCTTGAGACCGTCACTGCCATTAAATTTCATGATGAACCGGATAGGCTTTCAGTCCTTGCACCGTGCATATCCAATCCCTCAACCGCAGCCAAAACATCTGTCCCTTCATCAGGTAAGGCTTAGGATACCCCATTTCTTCCCCAATGTCAACAGAAATTTTTCCCAATTTTCGGACAGCCCAAAAAACCGAACCAGGAGCCGCTCGTGGCCTTGGTGCCCACCTTCTGGAAAAAGGAAATTTGTTCGCCATAGCGGACTTTTGTGCAGAAAATGTTCCCGACCGCAGCACTAACCACCAGCGCATGTCCCCGTGCCATCGGAAAACTCAATTCCCGGTTATGAGACGGGTGCGACGGCCCGAAATGCAAAAAAACGCATGATTACCGTAATTTGCCCCCCCTCTTCCCTCTTCCGCACTTTCCCTGAACCAAGGCGGGAAGATACGCACGAAAATACGCACGACCATCGCGATCAACAATGGCCAAATACTCTTCTCACATGTAGGTATGTCATAGGGATGTATGCTAGTGTTATAATTATACTAGTTCTTTAAGGACGAGCAAATCATGCTTCACGCAAGTGATAACAAGGGCCCAATCCTCCAAGTATCCATGTTTCGTGCGGGCAAAATTTTTTCGTTTTCCAGTCGCGCGGCCTCGATTCCCAACCCCCTCAAGGCACCCTGCAGAATTTGTGATCTAAATTACAAATGCATTTCTTGCGCGTTTTGTTACTGAGCGGTAGATTCATAGAAAAACGTGCAGAACAATCGAAGGGAAGGCACCAAAAAATTTAATTTTTCTTAAGAATTGCGCCATTTTTTCAATCAATAAAAAAATAAAAAAAGATCTTGCGTTCCACTCAGAAAGGAGTTATAATTTGATTGTAAGTTGAGTGCAGCTTACAACGAGATTGACAGTTGAAGACGCTCTGGTGCGCGGGACATCGGCGAGAATTCAAGGTTTATATCTTAGTTGGATCTGGCCTGAAATTCCGAAGATATTCCGCAAAGAAAAACTTGACATTCGATCCTTGATCGGCTATGATAGGTTTTCCCCTTAGAGGATAACAATCCTCTGCGACTCTGACGCCAGTCAGAGCTACGCACCTCACCGGAGATGCCGGGTGCCCCCTACCGGCATCTCCACTTTTTATAGCTTATTGGGATTGTACGATATTCAGGTCCTCTGCGGCTCCGATTCGTCGGAGTTACGCACCTCACCGGAGATGCCGGTCTGCCCCCTGCCGGCATCTCCACCTTTATTTTCACTGCGTGAGCGGTGTTCAAGTTTACCCGACCTCTGCGGCTCTGACGCCAGTCAGAGCTACGCACCTCACCGGAGATGCCGGGTCGCCCCCTACCGG
>CAIZGN010000264.1 GCA_903932505.1 Candidatus Hydrogenedentota bacterium | reverse complement strand
CTGGCGCAGCTGGCCGCCAAGATTCCCGCCGCTGACGTCAAAGGTCTGGGCCTCACCGGCCAGATGCACGGCTCCGTTTTCCTCGATGCCGACAATAAGGTGCTTCGCCCCGCGCTCTTGTGGTGCGACCAGCGCACCGCACCGCAATGCGCGGATATCACCGCAAAGGTGGGCGAGGCCAAGCTGCTCGAAATGGTCTCGAACCCCGCCCTCACCGGCTTCACCGCCCCGAAGATCCTGTGGTTGCGCGACAATGAACCCGCGATCTACGAGAAGGTGCGCAAGGTACTCCTGCCCAAGGACTACATTCGCCTCCTGCTCACCGGCGAATTTGCCACGGACGTCGCCGACGCCTCGGGCACGCTGCTCTTCGACGTGAAGAACCGATGCTGGCACAAGGAATTGATGTCCATCCTGCAGATTGACGCCTCGTTCGTGCCGCCTTCCTTCGAAGGACCCGAGGTCACCGGGCGTTTGACCGCGCAGGCGGCCGCGAAAACCGGCCTGCCCGCCGGGATTCCCGTGGTAGCGGGCGGTGGTGATCAAGCGGCGGGTGGCGTGGGTTGCGGTATTGTGCGCCCCGGCGTATTGTCTTCTTCCCTCGGTACCAGCGGCGTGGTCTTCGCCTTTTCAGAAGAGGTGCATACCGACCCGCAGGGACGCGTCCACACCTTCTGCCACTCCGTGCCCGGCAAATGGCACGTTATGGGCGTCATGTTAAGCGCGGGCGGCTCGTTGCAATGGTTCCGTAACAATCTCTGCGCGGAAGAAATGCGCAAGGCCGCCGAAACCGGTCGCGATGCCTATGAATACATCACAGAAGAAGCGGCAAAGGTCGCGCCCGGCTGCGAAGGACTGCTTTTCCTGCCCTATCTCACCGGCGAACGCACCCCACACAAGGATCCCTGTGCCAAGGGCGTCTTCATGGGGCTTTCACTGCGCCACACGAAGGCATACATGGCGCGTGCTGTGCTGGAGGGCGTTGCCTTCGGCATGCGCGACGGCCTGGAGATCATCCGGAGCATGGGCATCCCGGTGAGCGAAGTACGCGCCTCGGGCGGCGGCGCACGCAGTGCGCTGTGGCGGCAAATCCTCGCCGACACCGGGCGTGCGCCCATGGTCACCATCAACGCCAGCGAAGGCCCCGCCTACGGTGCGGCTATTCTCGCGGCGGTTGCCGCAGGCTTCCACGCGTCGGTGGAAGAAGCGTGCGGCGCGATTATTCGAGAGACGGATCGGGTGCTGCCGGATGAAGCCACCGCCACCGCCTATGACGGCTGGTTCCGCGAATATCAGGAGGCGTACAAGGCCCTGGCCCCGGCCTTCAAGCGCATGGCTGCGATGCTCTAGGCCGAGAGGCGAATGTGGAAATAGCATTCGACATACGTCGCTCCCTCATGGAACTGGATCCGGAGGGATGGACGCAGGAAGCCCTGCCCGACGACCTGCCACAGGCCATGTTTCGGGTGGGGCAGAAGCCCGTGCGCAAGCTCAACGCTGCGGAGCTGTACCATCTCCTGCGGTTTCACCTCAGTCTGGCGCAGGTCGCACCGCTGGCCCTCGAACGCCTTGAAGCCGACCCATTGCTCACGGCGGAACGACATCCCGGCGACCTGCTCACCGCGCTCATGGAAAGCGATTCCCGGTTTTGGCATGAACAGGAGGAGCTATGGGGAGAGGTGCTCGGGATTGCGGCAAGTGCGCTGGAATCCATTCAGGCCCGCATGGAGAAAGAGGAACTGGGCGATTATCTGCCCTCCTGCGTAGGCGATGATTTTATGGGTGCCCTCCTCCACTTTCGCGGACTGCACCCCTGACGCCAACCCCGCATTAGCACAAAAGCCCGTGCGGATGGTATTCTATGGGGCGGAAGACGCTGGCTCCACATCCCCCGGCGCTCCGCACCACCCCCTTCAGAGGG
>CAIZGN010000263.1 GCA_903932505.1 Candidatus Hydrogenedentota bacterium | reverse complement strand
CGCCTTGCGACCCTCGTCGATCGCGGCGTTGCGGGTTTTCTGGTGCTGATGCCCAAAGGCGGACAGCGCGAAGCGTCGATTCTGGGCAAGATTTGCGGAGACGCACGAACAAACGAGACCGTTGTCCTTTAGGAGGCGCTTGACCTCCTTCAGCGGCATTTCTGCCGTCACATCCGTCTGCCGGATCTCCACCGCTTTCAAGCCTTTGGTCTTGGCGATATTTGAGAGGATTTCCGGCAATTTCGGTTGTTCCCGGTATCCTTCGCCACAATACCGATCCTGGGCCGCCGAGTAAATCCACACTCCAGCGGAAAATCGTAAAGTCATCTGTTTTCTCCTATCTGGTTCACGGGCGTGTTATGGAAGCGCAAGGCTCTACATACACTGTGGCCATCCTGACCAAGTCCCAGCCGTCGCACAGAATCCGCTCTTCCAAGTTAGATCATCGTCATCCTGATATATCCCGCATTGGCACGCAAGAGTTTCATTGCTAACGAGACTAATCTTTTCCGATTTTCGCAGATTTGCGGCTGAAAGGTGAACTTGGGATCCCCAACCACCGTCATCTTTTCGCGAAAGTAATTGGCTACGTTCGCCCGTCAGCCAACTTGGGACCGACAGGCAAGTCACGCCTTCACTTCTACAATTCGAGAAGCGACGAAAGTTCCTGACACCTTGAGGCTCTGCCATAAGACAAAATTCAGGAAATCCGCTCCATCGGGCTGTATTGTAGTAAAAATGGAGCAGAAAGTCAATAGATTTGACGAAATACAAAAAAGTGTTCCATTTTAGTGCGGTTTATTGCACTCATATTAATAAAAACCAATAAGTAAAAGCATTCTTGGCAGCGTGATTCCGATTACTGCATGCACGTAGAACGAGGGATTCGGTGTCCGGGATGACGCGCTTATCGGATCTGATGGGAAACCTAGCGGCATCGATAATGTGTCAGGAAGGCCGAAAATGCGGGAAATCGATGGGCATTTATCTTCCCTTCCGCTGCCAGCGGCCATACTTGTTGATGCCCCAAAGGGTGATGGCTCCGGCCAGAAACATCGCTGCAACGAATCCGAAGTAGGATATGCGCCAGTCAATACCCTGGGTCATCATGCTGTATTCGGACATCCCCCCGATGCTGGCCAGCAGATTGAGCGGCAGAAAGACGGTGTTGACGATCGTGAGGTTCTTGAGGATGATGTTCATATTATTGTTGACCAGCGTGCCGCGTGCATCCATCAGCCCGGAGAGGACGCTGGAGTAAATTTCCGCCTGACGGGCGCACTGGTCGTTCTCAATGATGATGTCTTCGAGCAATTCGATTTGTTCTGGAGAAAAACCGAGTTTTTCCGTGTTTTTTTGTATTTTCCGGAGCACGATGGCGTTGCTGGTGATGGCGTGGAGATAATAGGTGAGGCTTTCCCCTAAGGTGAACATGTGAATCAAGTACTCGTTCTCGAGCGCGGTGTTGATTTTGTTCTGGATCTCTCTGGAAACGAGCTTGATCACCTTGAGATGGTCGAGAAAATGGCGGGTGGTATGCGTGAAAATGCCCAGCACACAGTCGAGTGTGGACGGGCTTTTCTCGTCAATCAGCGTGATATCCTCGGGGATAATAAGTTCCAGCCGGTCACCCACCAGAAAAATGCCCACGGATGAGACGTTGAATCTCACTTCCTGCTCGTAGGAGTAGTTTTTGGGATGCTTCCAGATGATGAGCATATGGTCGGGTTTGAACTCAACTCGGGATATTTCATCGGGATCCAGAGAGGAAGACAGGGAGTGGGCATCAATGGGTAGCGATGCCAATATCTGCTGCTTCTCGTCGGCATCCGGATTGATGTGGACTTGAATCAGCGCATGGTCGGGAAGATGGAATTCTTTGCGCATTTTGACATCTCGCACCACAAGGGATTTGGGTTGGTGGACTTCGATGCGGCTTTATGGAATCACAACGCAGGTCGGAGTATTCTATCAACCGGATATCCCGGTTCGCAAACCAATGGGTTCAGAAACATCCGCACTGGAGGAATTATACATGGGTCTGCATGCTCCAAACCGTCTGTTCCGTGCCGCGTTTTTCGTTTATTGCGCCCTGTGCGCCTGTCAGGCGACCGGGGAACCGCGCGTTGAGGATGTTCCCTTTGTGGCCGCTTGTGATGGCACTGAGCAGCGGTATGTGGTGCGATGGCCGGATGGCTTCGATAAGGAAAAAACCTATGACTTGATGATTGCGTTGCATGGGCACGGCTCGGATCGGTGGCAGTTCGTGAACAACGAGCGTGATGAATGTCGCGCTGCACGCGACGTTGCGGAACAGCACGGGATGGTTTATGTCAGCCCGGATTATCGTGCAAAAACGTCGTGGATGGGGCCGAAGGCGGAATCAGACCTCAAGCAGATCATCGAGTTCTTCCGGGGCCAATACCGCATAGGCAAGCTCGTTCTGTGTGGCGGGTCGATGGGGGCCACCGGCGCGCTTACCTTTGCAGTGCTGCATCCGGATCTGGTGGATGGGGTGGTTGCGATGAACGGAGCCGGAAATCTGCTGGAATATGAGGGCTTTCAGGAGGCCATTGCGGAATCCTTCGGGGGCAGCAAGCGAGCGATCCCGTTGGTGTATAAGGAGCGCAGTGCAGAGTATTACCCCGAACGACTGACCATGCCCCTCGGTCTGACCGCCGGCGGCAAGGATGAAATTGTCCCTCCGCAGAGTGTGATGCGGATTGAGTCAGTGTTGAAGAAGTTGGGCCGGGATGTCCTGTTAGTTTATCGTGAAAACGGAGGCCACGAAACGAACTATGAGGATGGCTGCGCCATTCTTGAGTATGTCATCGGCAAAGTGCGGCCTGACTCCCCCACTCCTACAGCGATTAAGTAGCGCTTGGTCGCCAGTCCCGGATTTCCTCAAGCGGAAACAGGGGCTTGGGGCGGTTCTTGTAGACGAAAGATTCCGGGCCGGCCTGACTCACGCCCGGTGAGTCTACGGCGATGACGTGGTCCGCAATGGGGTCATAGGCGGCACGGGGCGCGGTGACGCCCTTGACGATGATGGCGCGTTGCTGTTTCGGATCAATACCGAGGCTGAGAATCTGCTGCAGGCTGGTAGGCATGACGCGCAGGCTGTTGACGATGATGGTGTGTCTGTCATCCGTGCCGATGACGGCGGTGGGGCCTTGGTCGAAGCGGCGCGTGCCGCCGTGTCGGGCCTCCGACTCTTCAAAAACGCCATCGTGCAAACGGATGACCCGGCCTTGGATGAATACCGGGTCGCCATGCTGCCGGTCGGTCCTCCCCCCCACACTCAGCGCCACTTGGGATCCTTCGCCTGCCTTAAAACAGGTCTTGGCGGACTCGGGGTCATAGACCACTGTGCATATCTGTGGCACTCCCTGGCGGAGCAACTCAGCCAGGATGAACGTGGCATCGCCGGGACTACCCGCGCCAATATTGTCGCCACTGTCCATCAGGCACACGGTGCCGGTTGTGGCCTTTGTCTGCCGCACGGCTTCTGCCACATCGGGCAAGGCGGCGTTGAGGTCTCCGCGCATGTTGAATACAAAATCGGCCAGCACATCAGCTTGGGATTCTGCGAGTGCTGTATTGCCGTTTGCCACTGTCAGTACGGATACGCCCATATCCGCGACGTCGGCGTAGATGTAGCCCGGGGCGACCGAGGCGGCCAGCATCCCCGGCGAGTTGGCAATGCGTTCCACTTCCCTGAAAACATCCGCAAGTGGCCCTGATCCTGTGTATTGCTGCACGATGTGGATGAGAAGCGGCAGTTTTCGATGTGCCATGCACGGTCGCGCTTCCCCGCGTAGAATGCGCCCCATGAGCATAGCGCCTTCAATGCCGCGCGCCCGCTGATCCACATGAGGATAGGTTCGGTACACCACGAGCGCGGTGGCGTGCGTGACCATCGCGGAGGAGATGTTGGCGTGCATGTCGAGGGTCGCCACAATGGGAATATCCGGCCCCAGATGCTCCCGGACTCGTCGCAGGGTTTCCCCGTCCGCGTTGGGATAGTGTTCTGCAACCATCGAGCCGTGCAGGGCTAGCAATAATCCATCAAAAGGGCGGGCTTGCCCCAGATGTTTTAATAGCGATTGAACAATATGCTCGTACGCCTCCGCCGTCACCATGCCGCTTGGCGTGGCTGATGCGGCCATCACCGGAACGAGCGTGAGCCCGGCTTCCCCGCATCCCTGAAGCATGCCACCGATTTCATGGTGCGCATCTTTCCAAGTCGGGATGAGGTCGCCAGCATAGTCCCACTGCGCATCGTGAAACTGCTGCAGGCCGGTCTTTTGAGTGGCGAAGGTGTTGCTTTCGTGCATGAAAGCGGCAATGGCGACGCGCATGGTTACCTCGGTTTCATTTCGAGAAGAGGTGGTGAGCACTCAGGCGTGCGGGAAATAGAATACATTTGGCAGGTTTTCAAAATGGGCGTCTTGGATCCACACAGTCGCACCGTAAGCCCGTGCACATGCGTAAATGACGCTATCGGCCAGGGGTAGCCCATGTTCATGGCCCAAGGCTGCCGCTTCCACTGCCAGAACCGGCGAGAGCGGCACAATCGTAGACTGGTACATGGCTGATATGACTTCCAAGGAGGCACTACGACCATGTTTGGGCAGCAAGCGTCGGAATACTTCGTAGATGCATATCGCGGGAACCACCAAAGTGGAGGGTGACTCGATCGCTGGCGCGAACTTGTCCGCATTGACCCCATCTGCAAGATACTCAAGCCATCCGCACGAATCCACCAGGTTCATACCCGGTCCTCGTCCCGCTCGACAAATGTGTCAATCCCCAGGAAACGGCCCCGAAGCGATTGTATTGGCCGGACCGGAATGACTTCGATACGACCATCCACCTCGAAGATCTGCATGGCCTCTCCAGGGTGAATGTTCATGGATTCCCGGATTTCTTTGGGAATAACAATCTGGTATTTTGGGGAAACTTTGACGGAATTCATGTCAACCTCCAATCGTCTGGCTACGAGACTAACAATACCATAATCGATGTTTTGTGGCAAACCGAAGCATCAATTCTAGCGCGGAATCGGGTCCGGTTCCATGATTCGACTCAACACCCGCCGGGCTGCGATTAAGGTTTTTTCAATGTCTTTCTCGGTGTGGGTCGTGGAAAGGAACCAGATGCCGAAGGCGGTCATTTGGACGCCTTCGTGGTGCAGGCTTGACCAGAACCGCTTGAGCAGGGCTGCATCGGCTTGTAAGGCAGAACGCATGTCCGTCAGCGGTTGCGCGTCTTCGGGCAGGAAGGTTGTGCTGAATTCCGCAGGCACACCCCGGAATGTGATCGGGACACCTAGTTCGTGGCTGAGTTCGGCGAGGCCATCCCAGAGGTGCTTTCCCGCGCGGTTTGCTTTCGCCAATTCGGCACCGTCCTCTGCGAGAAGCAACTCGAGCGCGGCGAGGGTGCCCGCCATGGCGACCGGGTTCGAGTTGTAGGTGCCGGAATGCACGGTGCTCAATTCACCGAAGAGCGACATCAGCGAGGCTTTCCCGGCCAGGGCTGAGACGCAGAGTCCGGCACCGAGGGCTTTGGCGTAGGTGGCAAGGTCAGGTGTGACCCCGTAATACGCCTGTGCGCCTCCCGGGCCAAGGCGAAAACCAGTGATGACCTCATCGAATATGAGGACAGCGCCATGCCGGGTGCATAATTGCTGTAGATTTTCCAGAAAGGACTTTTCGGCCGGAATGATACCGCAGGCGTTGGCAAAGGGATCGCAGATCACCCCCGCTATCTCGTCGCCTCGGGTCGCAAAGCATTGCTCGACAACCTCCGCGTCATTCCACGGGCACACGATGAGGTTGGCGGCGTCTTCGATGGGTTGTCCTTTGGAGGACGGGCGCAAAACAGGGGTTTCCCGAGGTCCGAGTTCCACGCCGGGCCGCATCGGATTCCAAGCGATGTTGTCGAACCAGCCGTGATAATGCCCCTCGAATCGGATGATTTTCTTGCGGTTTGTGGCGGAGCGGGCCAGCCGCAAGGCTGCGTGAACCGCCTCGGAACCCGAGTTGTTAAAGCGCACCATTTCCGCACAGGGAATGTGTTTCACCATGAGTTCAGCAGCGCGCACCTCGGCCTCGGTTTGCCCGGCATACACGAGGCCCAAGTCGAGCTGCTTGCGGATCGCCTCCAGCACAACCGCAGGGGTGTGCCCCAAGAGCATCGGACCTTGGCCCAGCACATAGTCGATGTACTCATTGCCATCAATGTCCCAGAGGTGCGCGTCTTTTGCCCGGGCATAGAACAGCGGAAAAGGCTCTGAAATGGCGCGGACGTTACTGTTGATTCCCCCGGGGATGACCTTGCAGGCCCGCTCGAACCATTGTTTGGATTGGTCGAATTTCATTCGGAGTGCTCCGTCGCGACGGCTACCATTGCTTTTCGGCCCCAATTCCAGGCGGCACCCCCACCAAGTATCAAGACAGCACCGGAAATGACTGAAATCCAAGCCGCGCTCAGTCCGGCCGTGCTGATGGTGGCCGTGGCCAGTACGAGGCCAAGGAAGGCGCAGATGGCACCGATGATTCGCATGGCAAAGGCCACATCTTCGCGCTGGCGCGGTTCCGGTTTGCTGTCGGGTTCGTGCCGGTGTAAACCGTGGAGAAATTCCGCCACAAATCGCTGTTTTTCGGGGAAATCCGGCCACAGGAGACTGCCCAGAACGAGGCCCAGGGCGGTGGGCGTCAAGGTAATCCAGGTGAGATACTGAATCTCGCGGAGATGCTGCCAGTCGGTGTAGACAAAACTCAACGCATAGGCCGGAATGCCCACCACGGCCCCAGCCGCGAAACCGGCGATAGCCCCTCGGTTTGAGGCGCGTTTGGACAGGAGCCCGGCCAGCATCGGCAGGGCTACGGGGGGCAGCAGGACAGTGAACAGTTCCGCCATGACCTTAACCAGATTGGTTAGACCCTCGGTTCGGGCCAGACCCACTGCGATGATTGTAGAAAGCAATCCTGCGCCCAAGGTGGCCAGTCGGCCGATGCGCACGAGGGTCTTCTCGGAAGACTCACGGAAAAACAGTCGTTTGAGGATGTCGTTGGTGACCACGGATGCAACGGCGTTGTAGTCGCCCGACAGCGTCGACATGGTGGCGGAGAACATGGCGGCGATAATGACGCCCATCATCCCCACGGGCAGGAGGGCCTTGCAAAGCAGCGGATAGACATCGTTCGCAGACGCCACATCGGGCAGGAAAACACGCGCGGCCACGGCGGGAAAGAACAGCAGTGGCGGACCGATGAAGGTAAGCGCGGCAACCAGATAGCCGACCTTGCGCGCTTCGATGTCGGTGCGCACCACATAGAATCGCTGGACATAGGACCAGCGCACCGCATAGGTGAGCGTAAGAATCACGCTGAAGGACAGCAGCCATGGCCAAGGGAAACCTGTTGAGGACAGGTGAAAGAAACCGGGCGGCACATTCTCGATAATCGCCTGCGCACCACCGGCGCGGATATAGGCCAGCGGTATTAGCACCAGCACCCCCAGAGCGATGACTACGAATTGCACGAAGTCGGTCACCAACACGGCCCAGAGTCCGCCCAGAAGCGTGTACAGCACCATGATGGCCGCGCAGCCCAGAATCGACCACATCAGGGCGTCATTCCCGCCTAACCCCAGACTGATGGAGACCATTTTCCCGATGACGTAGAGCTTGAGCGCATCGTCCAGCACGACCAGCGGAATACCGAACCAGCTGAAGCATTGGCGCAAGGCGTGACTGAAGCGTGTTTCGATGTATTCGAGCGGGCTGGTGGTGGCGGCACGTCGCCAGCGCGAGGCCAGAAACCGGGCGGTCAGAAGGCAACCCGGTATGCCGAACCACCACACGCTTACTGCCACAAAACCTTCCGTGTAGGCCACAGCGCTATAGGAAACGAAGGCGAAGGCACTGAAGGTGGTCATGTACAGCGAAATGCCCGCAATCCACCACGGCACATGCCGTCCGCCACCAAAAAAATCGCGCAAATTCTTCATGCGGGCGGCATAGGCAAAGCCAATCCACAGCATGACCACGAAAAAGCCCGCCAAAACCAAGTAATCCGCCAATCGGAGTGTCGTATTCATGAAACCTCTTAAATAGTGCGGCTTCCCCACGCTGCCCATGTCCACACAGGAAGCGCCATTGTTTCGAACACATTACTGAATAGCCGCGCACGATGCAAACCTGCCGCTCGTTGAGCAGGAGAATATGGTGTTGGCAGGCGGATGGTCACCTCGGGTCTCTAGGCAAGATGCCTGCGTTACGGAGGCGCGTTGTTGTTTTAGCCAAAGCGGTAACTTTGTCCCCATACTCGAAATTGGGGTACCCGCTATTTGG
>CAIZGN010000262.1 GCA_903932505.1 Candidatus Hydrogenedentota bacterium | reverse complement strand
TCGAAGGTGCATGGGTCCGGGGACTTTGAGTTACTCGGGGGCAGAAGAGGGAACCATACATGCGTCGTTTGCAGACCTTTTTTTGGGGAACCATTTTCATCGTGCAGAGCCTGAGCACTCAAGCCGACACGCTCAAGCCGATCAGTGTTTCCTTTCGCTTTGATGACTATTGCGCGATGTGGAATACTGCCCCCGGTAACCGGATATTGAGCACCTTCCTCGCGCACCGAACACCCATCACCTTTGCAGTCATTCCCTATGGCGGTTCGTATGTGCGGGGAGGCTTTCCCACCCTGCCTGCGGAGGCCACCGAGGGATCCGGGAGGCTCTTGAGGGACGCATTGAATACGGGGCTGTTTGAAGTGGCCCTGCACGGATTTTCGCATCAGGAAAATTACCGCGACCTGAACAACAACCCGTCCGAATTCATGACGCTCCCTTTGCAGGAACAAGTGGACCGCATGCGTACCGGAAAATCGTTGTTGGAAGGCATGATCGGACACCGCGTGTCCCTCTTCGTGCCTCCTTGGAACAGCTACGACTCAAACACCCTCCGGGCCTCGGTGATTTGCGGCCTGAAGAGTTTTTCGGCCGGTGACATGCCCGGCAGGGTGGCCCAGGGCTGCACACTCAAGTTCCGGGGAACGGACACGGAACTCAAAAGCCTGAAGGACCGCATCGCGGTACTCCGCACATCCACGGAGAAGAAACCGGTCGCGACCGTGCTTTTTCACGCTTACGATTTTACCGAATACAACACGAAACTGGGCACCATGAACTTTGATAAACTCGACGACCTGCTCAACTGGGTAAACGATCAACCCGATGTGCTGGTCAAACCACTCTCAAGAACCGCCGTGAAGATTAAGTCGCACCAATAAGGTTCCACAATTTGAAATCCACGGCATCCCTCATCTACATTTCCCAAACCTGACCCCAGACTGAATATCGGAGGAAATTTCCATGACCCGACGTGACCGCGTAGTGAAAGCGCTCAATTTCGAAACCACCGACCGGGTTCCCATGGACCTGAGCGGCATGAACTCGACCGGGGTGAGCTGTTTCGCCTATCCCGATCTGGTGCGCGCACTGGGTCTGTCCCCGCGACGCCCCAGGGTACACGACACCGGTCAGATGCTGGCCTTGCCGGAATTGGACGTGCTGGATGCGCTGGACTGCGATGTGGCGACCGTTCACATCGACTGCACCAATGCGTATCCCCAACCCGAACTTTGGAAGCCCTACGACTTCAACGGTCGCCTGGAGGCCCTCGTGCAGTCCCCCGGCAATTTCTCTGTTGCCGACGACGGCACCATCCGCCAAGGCAAGAGCAGCATGCCGCCCACGTCCCACGTGTTTGAGCAGGAACACGGAGGGCAGCCCCTCATGCTCACCGGTGACATCCCGAAACCTGACCTCGCCGCCGTCAAGGCCTCGTGGGAAGCCATCCGCCCCTCGGACGCCGACCTCAAGCGCATCCGGGAACATTGTGAACGCGCCCGCGAAGCCACCGACCGCGCCATCCTCTTCAACGGTATCGGGGCGGGCATTGGCATTGCCGCACATACAGGCATAGCGATGTTCCCCATGCTTTGCCTCACCGAACCGGACTATGTGCATGAACTACACGCCCTTATCACGGATTATGCCGCCGAGTGCATCGAAGCGCTACTTACCGAAGTGCATCCCTTCGTCGATGTGTACATGGTGTGTTCCGACGATTGGGGGACCCAAAACCAGACCGTATCCTCGCCGCAAACCTATCGCGATCTCTTTCACCCCTACTACCGAAAAATCAACGATGTTGTGCATCGGGTTGCACCGGAAGTCAAATCCTTCCTGCATACCTGCGGCGCGGTCTATGACCTCTTGGAAGACTTTATCGAAGACGGCTTTGACGTCGTGAACCCGGTACAGTGGACCGCAGGCGGGCACAGCTTCCAGGAATGGAAGGACAAATCGCGTAACCGAATAGCCCTATGGGGCGGGGGAATCCACACGCAGGCCACTCTCCCACTAGGCACCATCGACGACATTGAGCGCGAGGTGGACAGCATCGTCCGCTACATGCGCGAAGACGGTGGTTATGTATTCTGCGCCATCCACAACATCCTGGCCGAAATCCCCGGAGAAAAAATAACCGCCATGTACCGCGCCGCAGCGCGGGTACGCTAAATCTTGACCTGATAGAAAGGGCAGGCAGACCTCCCCTGCCGCCAGCAGGCAAGAGGCCTGCGTTACAAACAGGTACGGGGATAACGGAAAGGTGGGCATTTACCGCAAGGTCGTCAGGATTTCAAATGATGGGATTCCTGGCCGCTTTGTCCGTTGGACTATACGCCTTCGCCGTAATTGGGAATAGGACGGAGGTGAGGTTGTACATCCTGCCTGCGGATTGTTTACAATTGCTCTGGGGAGAGCGGGGGCGCACAAATCATCAGGAGCGGGTGAACCGTTTCTAAAACATGAATATGGAGCTTAGACTCATGGTAGCCAATGCGGCACTTGTTCTCGATGCTGGTGTGGATGTGATTGAACGCCTTCGGCAGGTTCGTGAGCCTTTGGCGGTGATTCGTACGGATGGGGGCGCGGCTTTTGCTGAGTCGGGGTCTTTTGATCCTGCAGCTTTGGTGGCTTATGTGCCGGGGCTTGCGCCGGAATCGCTTGGGGATCGAGGTCTCTGCGCGGATTATGGGATTCGCTACGCTTGTTTGTCGGGGTCTATGGCGAATGGGATTGCCTCGTCGGCGCTGGCAATTGCGATGGGTAAGGCGGGGATGCTGGGCTTTTTTGGCACGGGTGGTGTGCCGATGGCGGAGGTGAAGAAGGCCCTGGACGAGATTCAGGCGGCGCTGGGCGTGGACGGGCCTTACGGTTTTAATCTGCTGAATAATCCGACGGATCCGGCGCATGAGGAGGCGCTTATTGACCTATATATAGAGCGGGGGGTGCGTCTTGCGGAGGCTTCGGCGTATTTGCGGGTGACGGCACCGTTGGTGCGTTATCGTTTGCATGGGATTCATCGGGGACCGGATGGTCAGGTGGTGACGCCGAACCGGTTGATCGCGAAGGTTTCGCGGGCGGAACTGGCGACGCATTTTTTTGCACCAGCGCCGGACCGGGTGTTGAAGCAGTTGGTGGAGAAGGGTGTACTGACGGCGGAGCAGACGGTGATGGCGAAGGAAGTGCCGGTGGCGCAAGATTTGACGGCTGAGGCGGATTCGGGGGGGCATACCGATAATCGTCCCGCGTTGTTGCTGGTGGGGAGTTTGACCCAGTTGGCGCGGCAGTTGCAGGCGGAGCATAGATTCAAGATGCCGTTGCGGGTTGGTTTGGGTGGTGGGGTGGCGACGCCGGCATCGGTGGCGGCGGCGTTTACCTTGGGCGCATCGTATGTGATGTTGGGGTCGGTGACGCAGGCGTGTGTGGAATCTGGCACGTCGGATGTGGTGCGTCGTTTGTTGGCGCAGGCGAAGACGACGGATGTGGCGATGGCACCGTCGGCGGCGTTGTTTGAAATCGGCGGGCAGGTGCAGGTGTTGAAGCGGGGGACGATGTTTGCTATGCGGGCGAACAAGCTGAACGATTTGTATCGGTCGTGCGCATCGTTGGAAGAGATACCCGAGGCGGATCGGAAGATGTTGGAGGAGAAGTTGTTCCGCGCGTCGCTTGAGACGGTGTGGGAACAGACGCGGTCGTTTTTTGCGGAGCGGGATCCGAAGCAACTGGAAAAGGCGGAGCGGGATCCGAAGGTGAAGATGTCGTTGGTGTTCCGGGCGTATCTGGGGCAGTCGTCCCGGTGGGCGTTGCGCGGGGATGATGATCGGCAGGACGATTATCAGATTTGGTGTGGCCCGGCGATGGGCGCGTTTAATGAGTGGGTGGCGGGGTCGTTTTTGGAAGCGGTGGAGAATCGGAGTGCCGCAGTGGTTGCGTTGAATTTGATGCATGGGGCGGCGATGGTGATGCGATTGCAGTCGTTGCGGATGCAGGGGGTGGATTGCGGGATGGGATTGGAGTGTGTGGTGCCCTTGGATGCGGAGGGGTTGGGGCGGTAGTAGGGCGTTTTGTTGGTGTTGACCCAGGGCTGATTGGGGCTGGGATTTCTTTTATATTTCGATTTTTTGGGGATCGATTTCTAGTTGCCAGGGGCCTTTGCGGGTTTTTGTTTGCTGGGTTTTGCGGAGTTGTTTGAGAAAGGTGGCGCGGGGAATTTCTTGGGCACCGAGGCTGGCGAGGTGGGGGTTGGGAACTTGGCAGTCGATGAAGGGGAATCCCCATTGTTGGCATTGGGCGGCCAGGATGGCCATGGCTGTTTTTGATGCGTTGCTGGCGTGGGAGAACATGGACTCGCCGAAGAAGCATGCGCCGAGGCTGAGTCCGTAGAGTCCTCCGAGGAGTTGGCCGTCTTGCCAGCATTCAACGGAGTGGGCATATCCGGCGTGGTGAAGATCGATGTAGGCAGCCAGCATTTCGGCGGTGATCCAGGTGCCGTCTTGTCCGGGACGAGGTGTTTGGGCGCAGGCGCGGATGACTTGGGGGAAGGCCTGGTCGAAGGTGACGTAAAAGACGCCTCGCCGCAGGTTGCGTCGAAGGCTTGTGGATATGTGCATTTGGTCAGTGTAGAGGAGCATTCGGGGGTCGGGGGACCACCATAGAATGGGTTCGCCTTCGGAATACCATGGGAAGATTCCGTTTTGGTAGGCGAGGAGGAGTCGGTCGATGGAGAGGTCTCCTCCGACGGCGAGCAGTCCGTCTTCGGCGAGCCTTGGTGGCGGAAAGGCGAGTTCCTTGGTAATTCCGTAGATTGGCATGGGGGATTGTAGCATGGGGCGTGGCACCTTTTTCATTTGTTGGATGATCTGGAATGTTGGTATAATCGGTTGTGTAACTTTATTGAGTTTACCCGCCTAAGGCGTTCGCCTTATTGATGCGGAATCCTTATTGGAGGCCGGTTTTTCATGGTTAGAATGGAGTCAGTCCGGCGCACTTTGGGGCCGGGTGTGCAGTTTGTGTGCGGGTCGTTTCATGCGCCCGCAGGTTCGCAGATGGCGCTGTGGGGGCCGAGCGGCTGCGGTAAGTCCACGATGCTTAATTTGATCACCGGTCTATTGCGGCCGCATGGCGGGAAGGTGTGCGTGGATGGAGAGGAAATCCAGGGGATGCGCGAGGCACAGCTGGATGCGTTTCGGGCGGAGCGGTTCGGGTTCGTTTTTCAAACATTCAATCTGCTGGCACCGTTTACGGCGTTGCAGAATGTGATGCTGGGGATGCGATTTGCGGATGTGGTGCCGCATGGGGAGTGGCGGTCGCGTTCGCTGGAGATGCTGGAGCGGGTGGGTTTGAAACACCGGACTGCGAGTCGGCCAAACACGATGAGCGTGGGGGAACGTCAGCGTGTGGCGATTGCCCGTGCGCTGGTGAACCGGCCGAAGCTGATTGTGGCGGATGAGCCGACGGGGAGTCTTGATCCCAAAACCTCGGATGCAGTGATGGACTTGCTGCTTGAGTTGTGCCGGGAGGCGGAGGTCACGCTGTTGCTGGTGACCCATGAGAAATCCATTGCAGAACGGGTGCCGGAGCGCTTTGACTGCGTGGGCCTGGTGCAGGAGTCCCAATCATGACCCTTTGGCATATCGCGTGGAATTATTTGTGGAACCGGAAATTTACGACGGCGATGACAATATTTTCGGTATCGCTGGGTGTGGCGCTTATCACGGCGGTGCTGACTTTGCGTGAGGAGACACGGAAGCGCTTTGAGGAGGAGGGTCAGGCGATTGACCTTGTGGTGGGGAAGGGGAACACCCTTCAGATGGTGCTAAGCTCGATTTATTTATTGGATGCGCCGACGCCACCGGTTCCTTATAGTGTTTATGAGCAGTTGAAGAAGGAAGAGGACGTGACGGGGGCGTTTCCGATCACGTTGGGGGACATGGCTTTCCGGTTTCGGATTGTGGGTTGCACGCGGGATTTGATGACCTTTGACTGGGAGGATCCCCGGTATCATCCATACCAATTGCTGGAGGGCCGTTATTTTGAGAAGCCTTTTGAGGCGGTGATCGGGTCGGAAGTGGCGCGGGTGACGGGGATGAAGCTGGGAACCCAGTTTGTGGGCGCGCACGGGGTGGTGGAGCATACGGGAACCCCGTACACGGTGGTGGGGATTCTTCAGACGAGCGGCACACCGAATGATCGGGGGGTATTCACGGACTTGGAGTCGACGTGGTTGTCGCACAAGCATGGCGCGGAAGAGGGGGATGCCGAGGGTGAGGGTGAAGCTGAAGGCGAAGCGGAACACGCGCATGCGCATGATGAGAAGATCATCACGGCGGTGCTGGTAAAGCTGTATTCGCCGACGCAGCGGTTTGAGTTTTCGCGCAAGGTGCTTCGGGAATATAACGCTATACCGGTGGTGCCTGTGGAGGAAATCAGGAAGCTTTATGATCAGCTGCTGAATGTCGCGAAGACGATATTGCTGGCAATCGGTTATCTGGTGGTGGTGATTTCGTCGATTTCGATTTTGATCGGGTTGTATCTGTCGATCATTCAGCGGAAGAAGGATCTGGCGATCATGCGTGCGCTGGGCGCTTCGCGGGGTGAGATTTTCGGTTCGGTGTTGATAGAGGCTTTCTGGGTGACTTTGCTGGGTATCGGGAGTGGCTGGTTGTTGTCTGCGGTGGTGTGCGCGGGCTTGAATGTTTTCCTGGTGCGCCAGATCGGTTTTGCGGTACCGCCGATGGCTTGGACGCCGGATATTGTGACGGCGTATTCCGCAGTGATGTTGATGGGCATGATTGCCGGGATTCTTCCGGCGTGGCAGGCTTATCGGAGCGATATCGCACGGGATTTGGCGGAGTTATAAGCGGGGCTAATAAGGATTCGATATTGTGAGACGGCGAGCGAAACGAGATTTGATTACCTTGGTGGGTGTGGTTGCCATATTGGCGGCGATTGTGGGGATCAATACCTACATGCGTCTGGAGGGGCTGAAAGAGAAGTTTGAGGCCATGCGCATGGCGAAAGAGAAGGAGATTGAGGGGCAGGGTTTCAAGGTGATCAAGTGGGAGATGTTCCGGGATATTCAGGGCAAGCGCGCACCGAAATTTCC
>CAIZGN010000261.1 GCA_903932505.1 Candidatus Hydrogenedentota bacterium | reverse complement strand
GGCAGACATTCCTGTCTGCCTGTATTCCATCGGGTCTAATGTGGGGCAGACATTCCTGTCTGCCTTGGGTTTTCAGCGCTTAGGCAGACAGGAATGTCTGCCTCACATTAGGCCAGTCCTGTTACACCGTACGCAATTGCGGAAAGAAGATGACCTCCCGGATGGACGCGGAGTCGGTCACGATCATGGCCAGGCGGTCGATGCCGATGCCCAGACCCGCTGTGGGCGGCATGCCTACTTCTAGCGCCGAGATGAAATCGTCGTCCAGGTATTGAGCCTCATCGTCGCCCGCTTCGCGGAGGCGGACTTGATCCATGAAGCGTTCATATTGATCGACCGGGTCGTTCAATTCCGAGAAGGCGTTTCCGACTTCCAGTCGCGCGATGAAGGGTTGAAAACGTTCTGTCAAGGCGGGGTTTCCGCGTTTTTTCTTCGCCAGTGGGGATAATTCTATCGGATAGTCATAGAGGAAAGTGGGCTGAATGAGGTGGGGCTGCACTTTGGCAGACATCACTTCATCGACAATGCGGCCGTAACCCATGCTGGCATCCACGTCCACCCCGGCGCTCTTGGCGCGTTGGGCGGCCTCGTCGCGGTCTCTGGTGGATTCAAGGTCAATACCCGCATATTCGCGGATGGCGTCGAAGAGCGTGATGCGTTTCCAGGGACGTGACACGGATATGCTGTGGCCTTGGTACTCAAAGGTGCTCCCGCCTGTCACCCGCTCGATGATGTGGGTGAGCATGTCCTCGGTCTCTTCCATGAGGCCCATGTAATCCTGGTAGGCCTCGTACAATTCCATGGTGGTGAATTCGGGATTGTGACGGGTGTCCACGCCTTCGTTGCGGAAACAGCGGTTGATTTCGAATACCTTGTCGAAACCGCCCACAATGAGTTTCTTGAGATAGAGTTCGGGGGCGATGCGCAAATACAAATCGCAGTCGTAAGTATTGTGATGCGTGATGAAGGGCCGGGCGGTGGCCCCGCCGGGGATGGGGTGGAGCATGGGCGTCTCCACTTCGAGATAGCCCCGCGCGGTAAGCCATTCGCGCATCACGGACACCACTTGAATGCGCTTTTTGAAGGTGTCGAGTACTTCGGGGTTCGCCACCATGTCAAGATAGCGTTGGCGATACCGAGTCTCCACGTCCTTCAGTCCGTGAAATTTCGCAGCTGCTGCCCGCAGCGACTTGGTGAGAATGCCGTAGCTTTCGGCCCACACGGTAATCTCGCCACGCCTGGTGCGCTTGATCGGACCTTGCACGCCGATGAAATCGCCTATATCGAGATCCTTCAGGGTCTCGAAAACTTCGTCGCCCACCTGTGCCTTGCCGAAAAAAACCTGGATTTTGCCGGATTCGTCGCGCAGGTCAATCCAGTAGCTTTTCCCCTGATCGCGTAGGGCGGTAATGCGTCCTGCGATGGCCTGTCCGGGCAATTCCGGATGCGTCTCCGGGTCTGCGCCTTGCTCCAAGGCTTCGAGGGCGGTGTTGGCCGCTCCGATGGTGGCACTCCGTTCGAAAAGGTACTTGAACGGCTCATCGCCCCGCGCACGGATGCGCTCCATCTTTTCGACGCGATGTTGCCGAAGCTCCTGCTCAGTGCTATGGTGTTCTTGTTCTTGATCACTCATGGTCGCTTAGTTCCTGCTCTTCCGTTCCAAGTTCCATTTCAAATAGGATTCGACAAATATATCGAGTTCCCCGTCGAGCACGCGCTGCACGTTGCCGGTCTCCGTGCCGGTGCGGTGATCTTTGATCAACTGATAGGGCTGCAACACGTAGCTGCGGATTTGGCTACCCCATGCCACATCCTGATGGTCGGCGCGTTGCGCGTTTAGCTCGGCTTCCTGCTTGCGCAACTCAATATCATAGAGTTTGGATTTAATCATCTGCAGGGCGACTGTGCGATTGCGGTGCTGTGAACGCTCGATCTGGCACGCCGTCACAATGCCGGTAGGCAAGTGGGTAAGTCGCACGGCGGAACTGGTCTTGTTCACCTTTTGTCCGCCCTTGCCGCTGGACCGGAACACATCCATCTTGAGGTCTTCCTCGCGAATTTCGATTTGGATGTCCTCGTCAACTTCGGTAAGTACTTCGACTGCGGAAAATGAGGTGTGTCGACGCTTTGCCGCATCAAACGGGGAGATACGGACCAAGCGATGCACGCCGGCCTCCGATTTCATGGTGCCATAGGCATAGGGGCCGCTGACACGAATGGTGGCGCTTTTCAGGCCGGCTTCTTCCGCTTCCTGATATTCAAGCACTTCACATTCAAATTCCCTGATTTCGCAAAAACGGGTGAGCATTCGGTAAAGCATGTCGGCCCAGTCGCAGGATTCCGTGCCGCCCGCGCCGGGATGAATGGAAACGAGCGCGGGTTTTCCGTCGCGCGGATCCATGAACAGGGTGTTCAGTTCAAGGCGACCCAGCTTCTTTTCGAGGTTCGCCTTGAGTAACTCGATTTCGGCGGTTACCGAGGCGTCTTCCTCCTCTGCGGCCATTTCGACGAGAACGAGAGCATCCTCAATCTCGTTGTGCAACTCGTCTGGTGCGAGAACCACGCCCCGGAGCGCTTTCAATTGCTGCACAACTTTTTGCGCGCTCTCGGGGTCGTCCCAAAAGCCCTGAACCGCCATTTTCCCCTCCAACTCGGCGATTTGCTCCTTGATGCCGGTGACATTGAGGCACTTACGCAGTTCGGAAAGGCGTTTATCGAAATCGTGGAAAGCCTCCGCTTCGAGTTCAAACATGATGTAATCGCATCCTTCCTAAAATAGCATCCGGGGCAACAAGACGAGATAATACAACGCCGGGGCGGCAAACAAGATGCCATCGCAGCGATCCAAGACCCCGCCATGTCCCGGGAAAATGGAACCCGAATCCTTGATGCCGGCATTCCGCTTCAGCATGGACTCCATGAGGTCGCCGAACTGTCCGAATGCGGCGATGAGCAGTGCCATCACCACGTAGACGACCAGCATCCAGCGGGAGATCTGGAAGTACATGAAGTAGAGCGCCACGCCACCCAACCCGGCGGCGACCAGTCCGCCTATCGCGCCTTCCCACGTTTTCTTCGGGCTCACTCTCGGCGCCAGCTTGTGGCGACCGAAAAACCTGCCCGCAAAGTACGCGCCTGTGTCTGACAAGATGATCGTGACGAGGAGAAAAACGACCAGACTCGGCGCGAGTCCGTGCAGCAGCACCACATGCGCAGCACCACCCCCGACATAGAGCACGCCCAATACCGAGGCGGCGAGCCCTGCCAAGGTTTGGCGATCAAAAAACAGGTGCACCAAACCCAGCGATAGCATCCCCATGGCAAATATGAAACTCATCGACAGCATGGCGGGATGCGGTACCCCGTGCTTGCCGTGCCAACCAGCGGCGATGACGAGTGCCATACCGAAGACCATGCCGGGGACGGGGGCGGCCTTGATCTCGAGAGCGCGCACCAGCCCGAAGTATTCCCACAGGCCTACGGCAGCCATCAACGCTGCGAACAAGACAAAACCGATGCGCAGACCGGGCACCATGACCAGCCCGAAGACCACCGGCACCAACACGAGGGCGGTGAGCAAACGAACCAAGGTGGAGCCACGTTTATCAAGGTAACTCATGGGCGGCCTCCAAACCGGCGGTCACGTTGTTGGTAGGCCGCAATGGCCTCCAGCAGATGCTGATGCGAGAAATCAGGCCACAGAACATCCGGTACCGTGATTTCAGCGTAGGACACCTGCCATAGCATGAAGTTGCTGAGCCGAAGTTCCCCGCTCGTGCGTATGAGCAGGTCGACTTCCGAATACTCAGGTATGTACAAATGCTTTGCGAAGGCCGCCTCGTCCAATTGCGCGGGGTCGAGTGTGCCCGCTTTGACGGCCTCGGCGATTTGCCGGGCCGCATCCACAATCTCCGCGCGACCACCATAGTTGAGCGCGATACAGACGTCCAAGGCTGTGTTGTCCTTGGTGCGTTCCATGGCGGCCACAAAATCGGCCCAAGCTGCTTTCGGGATGCGATCAGTGCGACCCATGAAGCGAACGCGGACATTGTTGGCGTGCAGCTCGTCGATTTCCCGGCGAATATACTTGCTGAGAAGATGGAAAAGCGCATTGACTTCAGTCTTGGAACGCCGCCAGTTCTCTGTGGAGAATGCGTAGAGGCTCAACGCGGGCACACCCAATTTTCGGCAACTTTCGATGACCTCGCGCACGGCGCGGCTTCCGGCCTCGTGTCCCTGAATCCGGGTCTTGTGCTGGCGCTTGGCCCAGCGGCCATTACCATCCATGATGATGGCGATGTGCCGTGGAAGGCGATTTTTGTCTATGGTTCCGTCAAACACCGTGCGTGTTTTCTCCCGTATCCCGTGGCCGCCCCTGATTTCCGCATGTATTCCCCGCCCCATGGGACGCGGGAAGACACAAAATAAAAACGCCGCGAAAGCGGCCCCGGCGGGACCCAATCGCGGCGCTGGAATTGGTCAACAGTGCAATAACATGCGCGATCCTACACTTCCATGATATCGGCTTCTTTCGCCCGCAGCGCAGCGTCAATGGAGTCGATGTGCTTGTCGGTGAACTTCTGCGCCTCATCCGTCATCTTGTGCGCATCGTCCTCGGGGATTTCGCCATCCTTCTGCGCCTTCTTGATGCACTCGATTGCGTGACGGCGGATATTGCGCACGGAGACCTTGGCCTCCTCTGCATATTTGGAGGCGAGCTTCACCAGATCCTTGCGGCGCTCCTCGGTGAGCGTGGGGATGGGGATGCGAATGAGACGCCCGTCGTTGGACGGATTCACATTTAGCGGCGAAGCCATAATGGCCTTCTCGACCGCGTGCATCTGGCTCTTGTCCCACAAGTCCACCGCGATGATGTGCGGATCGGGCACGGTAATCGTGCCGAGCTGATTGAGCTTCATTTTCGAGCCATAGACTTCCACTTCGACAATGTCCAACATCCCGGCGTTGGCCCGCCCAGTACGGATGTTGCCCATTTCCTGTTGGAAAGCCTCAAGGCTTTTGTCCATCTTCTGCCTGGCATCATTGAGAATCGCGTGCGCCATGATTAATCTCCCTTTACCACAGTGCCTATCGGTTCCCCCTGCAATACTTTGACAATATTTCCGGGTTGTGTCAAGTCGAACACCACGATCGGCAGATGATTCTCGCGGCAGAGCGAGATGGCCGTGGCGTCCATGACTCTTAGATTATCCGACAACACGGTCGTGTAATCCAACTGGTCATAACGCTTGGCATTGGGGTTCTTCTTCGGGTCGGAATCGTAGACCCCGTCAACCTTGGTGGCCTTCATCAGCACTTCCGCGCCGATTTCATTGGCACGCAGGGCTGCGGCGGTGTCCGTGGTGAAGAAGGGATTGCCCGTCCCCGCGCCAAAAATAACGACGCGCCCCTTTTCCAAGTGGCGCGTCGCACGACGACGTATATAGGGTTCGGCAACCGGCCGCATTTCGATGGCCGTGAGCACCCGTGTGGGTACTCCCCGGTTTTCCAAAGCGGACTGGATTGCCAATCCATTAATAACGGTGGCCAGCATGCCCATATAATCCCCGGTGGGTCGATCCAACTCGAGCTCGGCACCGCGGAAGATGTTCCCCCCGCCGACGACAAGGCCGATTTCGATACCCAACCGGTGCACTTCGGCGATTTCATTGCAGAAAGCGTCCAAGGTGGCGAAATCAATGCCGCGTGCCCCCGAATGACCTTCGAGAGCCTCGCCGCTGATTTTTAGCAAGATCCGTTTGTACACGGGAGCGGACATGCCGAATCCCCCAGTTCTATTGGCCTGCCTTCGCCAATTCTGCAGCTACTTCTTCGGCAAAGTTCGATTCTTTTTTCTCGATGCCTTCGCCCAGTTGAAAACGCACGAAGCGACGCAAGGTGATCTTCTCGCCGCACTTGGCACCGAGGTCGTTCACCAAACCCTCGATGGTCTTCTTATCATCTTTCACGAAGGGTTGCTCAAGCAGGCATACTTCACCGTACCACTTGGCCAGCTTGCCTTCGGCAATTTTCTGGCAGACCTGCTCCGGCTTGCCGGTTTCGGCAGCCTGCGCGGCGTAGACCTTGATTTCGGCATCAATGATATCCTGCGGAACTTCATCCCGGGTCACCCAACGCGGGGAGGCCGAGCAGATCTGCAGGCAGATATCGCGCACCAACTGCTGGAAGTCGTCACCGCGGGCGACGAAGTCGGTTTCGCAGTTGACTTCGACCAGCACGCCGATTTTTCCACCCAAGTGGATGTAGGAGGCCACGGCACCTTCAGCAGCCACGCGACCCGCACGCTTGGCGGCCTTGGCAATACCGCGTTCGCGCAGCCAGGTCACCGCATCGTCAAACTTGCCGGCGGATTCCGCCAGCGCTTTTTTGCAATCCATCATGCCCGCGCCTGTAGCGTCGCGCAGGGCCTTTACGTCTTTTGCATTGATTTCCATGAAAATCCTCAGCTCCTTTTTCAAACACGCCGTCCGACGGCGTGGGGACTATTCGTCTGCTTGACCGCCATCCGCTACCGCATCAACGTCGGCATCCACTTCAACATCGGCAACCGCTTCCTGATCGTCTTCATCGGCAGTTTCGGGGAGGCTGGACAGGTCGACTTCCTCCACGTCATCCACATGCTGGTCTTTGGAGGCAGCGCGTTCATCGGCCCGTTTCTTCTCACCACGCATCCGGCCTTCAAGCACGGCGTCGGCGATGACCGAGCAGAACATCTGCACGGCGCGAATCGCGTCGTCGTTGCCGGGAATGGGCAGATCCACCACATCGGGGTCGCAATTGGTATCGACGATGCCAATGCATGGGATGTTCAAACGGTGGGCTTCATGGACGGCGATATCTTCGCGACTGGCGTCCACCACAAACATCACTTGCGGCAAACCGGGCATCTTCTGGATACCAAGCAGATTCTTTTCGAGCTTGGTCCGGCGCTTGCGCATGAGAATGGCTTCTTTTTTCGGGTACTGCTCGATCTGGCCTGATTCTTCGATATGCTGCAGGCGTTCGAGTTCCCGGATGCTCTCGGTGACCGTCTTGAAGTTGGTGAGCATGCCACCGAGCCAGCGGGTGGTGACGTAGTACATGCCGCAGCGCCGGGCTTCATTCGCCACGGACTCTTGGGCTTGGCGCTTGGTGCCCACGAAAAGCACGTTGCCGCCGTTTTCAGCAATGTTGCGCACCAAGGCGTAGGCCTTGTACAACTGCTTGAGGGTCTGCTGCAGGTCGATAATGTAGATACCGTTACGCTGCCCGTGAATATAACGCTTCATTTTCGGGTGCCAACGGCGGGTTTGGTGGCCGAAATGTATTCCGGCCTCGAGTAGCTGACGCATAGTTGCGACTGGCATGGTTCGTCTCCATCTTGGGTTATACCTTGGGAACCAGCGAGCCACCCGGCACATGCCGAGCACCCTAGCTCTAAACGCAATAGGTTCCCTGTGAATTCAAGGCGCGGTACTGTAGCATAAAAACGCCGTGCCGCGCAATTTCCATGCGAAAGGCTTGGGGTGCACCGTTCGGTTATAATGCCGATCGGGCACCGGGGCGACAGACCGCGAAAGGAACGACCATGCCTCAGAATGCGTTTGATGACTGCTGGAACATCCAATCACGGGTATCCGCTCTTGGTTTTGACTGGCCGGATGTGTCCGGGGTGCTTGATAAAATCGCCGAGGAACTGGGGGAGGTCCGTGAGGCGCTCGCCAAGGATGATGTGGAGCATGCCCGGAGGGAACTCGGCGATCTTCTGTTCGCGTGCGTCAATCTCGGCCGCTTTCTTCATATCCGACCGGAAGAAGCGGTGGGTCAAACCAACCGGCGCTTCGAAAATCGGTTTGCCGCTGTGGAAAACGTGCTGCGACGCATGAACCGAACGATTGAAAGTTGCTCGCTAGAGGAGCTTGACGCGGTGTGGGAAAGCGTGAAACATGATGCAGATAAAGGACTTGAAAAAAGGGGTTGACAAAACACCTCTCCATCGTGCATAGTCAATCGTTCTAGGCGATTTTTTGAAGTTTCTGAGGAAATTCGCGTTTGTGGATAAGTTGTGGATAAGTTGTGGATGAACGCGATGACTTCAGACCGGCTTAAGGCGTGACGGTTCTGCTGGACGGTAAACGAACCGATTGGGCGCGTACTTGAGCGGGGTACGGTAGGACGGATTCTAGGCGAAACCGTCGAACATCAGGCTGATATTTTCGTTATTGTGTTTTTTATTTTTTTGCGTGGGATACAGGCTTCATACGCTGTTGGTCGCGAATTTACATGAGGGATAAACATGCCGCTGGGAAACATTGGGGATCCATGGTCGTTGGCGTTGGAGCATCTTCAACACGCCTTGGACGACCACAGCTACAAGAACTGGTTTTCGCAGACCTCCTTTGAGTCTTTTCAAGAGGGGAAACTCACGGTGGGCGTGCCCAGCGGCTTCTTTGCCGACTGGTTGCGCGACCATTATCTGGATGCCGTGAACGAGGCCGTCCGCAAGGTGCTGCCCGACCTTCAATCGGTGGACTTTCAGCCGGTCTTTGAAGAAGCACCCGCGAAAACGCCGCGACGCGCCCCCGCATCTTCAAGCAAAGGGGACACCGCCGCCAAGCATCATGCCCCGAAACCACCCCGGACTTTCAACGGCTTTAATCCCCGATATATTTTTGATCGCTTTGTCATTGGATCTGGAAATCGTTTTGCTCATGCCGCAGCCCGCGCCGTGGCCGAGTCTCCCGGTCGCGCTTACAATCCCCTGTTCCTCTATGGCGACACGGGTTTGGGCAAGACGCACCTCATGCAGGCCATCGGACAGGAATTGATGCTGCAGGAACCGTCCACCAAGGTGGCGTTCATTTCTTCGGAGCAATTCACGAACCAGCTCATTCAGAGCATTGCGGAGAAGTCCACCCAGCGTTTCCGCGAGAAATTCCGCAAGGTCGATATCCTCCTCATCGACGATATCCACTTCATCTCCGGCAAAGAGGCCACGCAGGAAGAGTTCTTCCACACGTTCAATGTGCTCTTTGACATGCACAAGCAGATCGTGCTCTCGAGCGACCGCAGCCCGAAGGAAATGCAGAGTATTGAGACGCGCCTGGTTTCCCGATTTGAATGGGGCCTGGTCACGGATATTCAGCCGCCTGATCTCGAAACCCGCGTAGCCATTCTTCAAAACAAGGCGACGCAGGAGAACTTGACCGTTCCCATCGAGGTGCTGCGCTACATTGCGACCTACGTCACCACGAATATTCGTGAACTGGAGGGTGCGCTCATCACCGTGCTGGGCTACAGCCGTTTGACGGAGCAGAAAATCACCACTGCGATGGCGGATGAAGTGCTGCGCGACCTCATTGGCAGCGAGCGGATCCGACCGGTCACGATCGAGCAGGTACAGCGCGCCGTGGCCGAACATTTCGATGTGCGCATTGCGGATCTTCGCGGACGAAGCCGTCAGCGGCAGATCGTATACCCGCGCCAAATCGCCATGTACCTGTGCAAGCAGATGATCCCGAGCATGTCGCTTAACGATGTGGGCGAGGCCTTTGGCGGGAAGGACCACACCACGGTCCTGTACGCGTGCGACAAGGTCTGCGAAGAGGCCAAGGCACAGTCCACCATCCGCCAGACTCTGGAACAACTGTCGAAGAAAATCCGGACCTGAGGTCGCTAGCCGCGAAGCTTATGACAGCATGGTCTGGCCGCCGGTCACAGGGACGGCCTGGCCGGTTTCGTAACGCTGCTCCGCCAGGTAGTAAATCGCTTTCATGACGTCGGGCGTGGTGCATCCGCGCTTCATTGGCACACGGTCCTCGTAGCTCTTGCGCACTTCCTCAACCGTCTTGGCACCTGGCACTTTCCCTGCGCGAAGGTATTGGACGAACAAGCCGTTTTCCGGATCAGACCAGAGGGGGCCGTCGAAGAAATTCCCTGGACAAATCGAGTTCACCTTGATGCCGTCTTCCACCAATTCAAGGGCGAAGGATTGTGTGAGACCGATACCGCCAAACTTGCTTCCGGCATAGGCTCCGTTCTTGTTGGAACCCGTCAGGCCTGACTTGGAATTGATTTGGATGATATCGCTCCAGTAGTCCGGTTTGACGAAGTGCTGTATGGCCATGAGAGGGGCGGCGTTCTGCACGCAGAGGAAATAGCCCTTGTAGTTGACGGCGGTCACGAAATCGAAGTCTTTTTCGGATTGTTCCTTGACACTGCCCGCCTTGAGCACGCCGGCATTTGACACGAAAATATCGAAGCCACCGTACATGCGCAGCACAGCGTCAAGAGCCTGGCGGATGGAGGAGCCGTCGGTGACGTTCATGGCTACGGCCAAGGCCCGGCCTTTCCCACACTTCTCGGCGAGTGCGTCCGCCGCCTTGACCGCTCCCTGGATATTCATGTCCATCAACACAGCATGGGCGCCTTGGGCGACCAAGTCCTGCGCGATTTCCAGACCGAAGCCCTGTGCAGCTCCGGTGACGACGGCGACTTTGCCCTCGACCCGGCCTGCCACTGCGTTTCCTTTGGCGATTTTGCGGCGATACGCCTCGACTTCCCAGTTCTCGACGAATCGCTGAACATCCACAGGCAAGGCGCGTATACCGCCGAGCTGCTTCGCGCCCGCCATGACCTTGATCGCGTCCAGATACACCTCGCGCACTGTGTTCGCCGATCCGTAGGTCTCGCCCGCGCAGAACATGCCCATCCCGGGGATGAGAATGACGTTGGGTGCGAAACCGCTGTCGACGCGATACACGGCGATGGCGGTGCTCAGCCGTTTTGCCAAGGCTTGCGGTGTTTCGCTGTCCTGCAATTCAAACCACAAGGGCATGGCGCGGCAATACACAATCTGATCGGGATTCAGGCCCCCCACCGAGGCAGCACATTCGCCGTTTACGGCATTGGTCAGGGACAGGGTGAGAGGAGAATCGTCAAAACAGACGACCTTCAGATTATCCCCATCGGCCAATAGACCGCGCAGGGCGGGGCCGATGGTGCGCAACAACTCCGACACCTTTTCGCCGGGCAATGTGTTCAGGGCACCAAAAGGCGTGGGTGAGGGTGCGCCGAGTTTTGCTTCAATTCGCGCGTTGATGCGCTCGCTGATCCGGCGGATATCTTCTGGATCGTCCGCAGCCAGAAACAGGCCGTGGTTCCCCATGATGACCGCTTCGGGCGCGGCCTTCCCCGTCCGGGCGGTGTAGGCTTCCAACTGATCCTTGAGTGCTTTGGACAAGGTAAATCCCGGTGTGATAAACGGAATCCACAGAATCTCCGGCCCGAAGCACTCTTCCATCAGACGGTCGGAGTCCACACAACAGGTCAACATGTTCACCACGGTCGGATGCGTGTGCACGACGAAGCGTCCGGGGAGCACGTTGTGCAAAGCGCATTCGACCGAGGGTCGCATGGCGCTGGACAGGTCGAGACGCGCGGCCATCACGGCATTCTTAAACCGCTCCTCACGGGGTTCATCTGCTTCATTCGGGTCGAAGGTGTCCACCAGCGCACTCAGCTTTGCGCGCTCCTGCGCCACAAAGCCCTGCGCCGTGATGTTGGCCAGCGTGGTGCCGCTGGCCTTCACGAAGAGGTGGGATTCGGTCTTGTAGGAGGTGTTTCCACCACCCGCCAATATGTAGTCCGGGTCGCTGCCGTAGTAGCGGGACAGTTGCACCAATTGTTCCATCGGATCTTCTATCGAAGCGAAATCCGGCCATTGAATTGCGGATGCCATGAATATAGAACTCCTTTGTCCAAAAATAACTTGCCTGCGGAAGACTATTTCCGCTTCGACAACACCTCGGCTTCGTATTGAAGCACATCGTTGATCCACTGGCCGCCCGACGGCACATTCATCTTCTCGCAGTAGTAGTCCCACACCGCGCCGAAGGGCATCGCCTTCGCCGTTTCGAGCAGGGCCATCCGCTTGAAGTTGTTGCCTGCTTCCTCGGCGTCGAGGATCGTCTTGCGCGGCTCGAGCAGCGCCAGCAGCAAGCCTTGCAGCGTCGCGCGCACGCCGGTGACATACGCACCCACGCGGTTGATGCTGGCATCGAAGAAGTCCAGGGCGATGTAGATGTTTTTACCCGCGCCACAACGCACGATTTCCTGCGTCAACTCGCGAATCGGATCATCCAGCAACACGACGTGGTCGCTGTCCCAGCGAACCGGGCGGCTCACATGGAGCAGCATGTCATCGGAGAATTGCAGGTATGAGGAGACCTTGTCCGCCACGGATTCGGTCGGATGGAAATGGCCCATATCGAAGGTCACCATCTTCTTGTGCGTCAGGCCGTAGCCCAGGTAGAACTCGTTTGAACCGACGGTAAAGGATTCCGCGCCGATTCCAAAGAGCTTGCTCTCGATGGCGTCCTTCATGTGCGAGGGATCGTAGTCCTGCTCAAAACAACGGTCGAGGGAATCCACCAGATTCTTGCGATAGGCCGCGCGGTCCACGGTGATGTCCTTTGCGCCGTCTGGAATCCAGATGTTATGGATGCAGGTGCTGCCCAACTGCTTGCCGATTTCCGCACTGATGGCGCGGCAACGCTTCACATGCTCCACCCAGAATGCGCGAATCTCGGGGTCTTTGTCGCTCAAGGTGAAACCCGATGAGGCCTTTGGATGGGAAAACAGAGTGCTGTTGAAGTCGAGGCCGATACCGCGCGACTTGCACCAGTCCACCCAGCCTTGAAACTGGTCCATAGTGATGGCATCGCGGTCGACAAAGGATTTGAACTCGCCGTAGAGGGCGTGAATGTTGAGCCGATGGGTGCCGGGCAACAGCGACAAAACGCGGTCATAATCCTGACGCGCTTCGGCGACGTTGCGCGCCTTGCCCGGATAATTGCCGGTGGCCTGAATGCCGCCGGTCAATTCCGAATCCGGACGCTCAAACCCGCCCACATCGTCCGCCTGCCAGCAATGCAGGGAAATGGGGTACGTCTTCAGCGCGGCCAGCGCCTTCTCCGTATCCACGCCACATTCGGCATACTGTTCCTTCGCCAAGGCATAGGCACGTTCAATACGGTCACTACTCATGGTAAGCATCTCCTTGTGTGCGTTTCTTTATTCACCACAGAGGCACAGAGAACACAGAGGCCTTGAGAAAAGGGTTGGTTCTTTATGCCTCAGCGGTACAATATCCTCAATTTATAAATCTCTTGATCCCATCCCGAAGCATGGGCACGTTGAAATTCAGCAGCAACCCTGTCTTGATGCCCGACAGCTTCATATAGGTCAGAATCTGGGCATCGTGGATCGGCAACAATTGATCCACCGCCTTCAACTCAACAATCAATCGGCCTTCGAGCACCAAGTCCATCCGATATGCGCAATCCAAGTCCAATTCCTTGTATTTCACCGGCAAAACCTGTTGCTGTACATGTGGAATTCCTGCGAGACCTAATTCATACACCATACACGCTTCATACGCAGATTCCAGCAACCCGGGCCCCAGATGGCGATGGATATCTATCGCCAATCCAATTACCCGTCGTGTCAAAGGGTCTCGTTCAGTTGTCTCTTCCATGTGCCAGCACTAGGAACCCTCGTCCCTCGTTCCCTCTCCGTGTCCTCTGTGTCTCTGTGGTGAAAATGCCCTAGTATTGAATATCCTTGGCGTTTTTCAGGACGTAGTTTTCGGCTTCGACGGACCAGAGGCGGTTGTTGCTTTCGGTGATTTCGGCCAGGCCTGCGTAGAAGGGATCGGTTTCTCCGAGTTTCGGGAAGTCGTCGATCGCCTGCATGGGCATCGATTTTCCCGTATAGACGAGTTTCTTGCCGCCGGGGATGCCGGGCAGGTTCTTGGTCGTGTCCGCCGCGCTGTCGATACCGCCGACGTGGGTGATGAAGACCGTCGGGTTTAGTTCTCCCTTGGCCATCATGTCGAGGGAAATGCGCATGTCTTCCGTGTTGCCGCCGGAGGTGCCGACAATGTGGTGACTGGCGTAATGCACGTCGTAGAAATTGATGGGGGCAAAGAAATCTGTCTTTGAGGGACCTGCGAAGAAGTTGAGGCAGCCATTGTCACCAAGGATGCGACTGCCTTGCTCGATCACCGGGGCGACCGGTGCAAACACGTAGGCGTCATCGTAGCCCTTGCCGCCAGTGAGCGCCTTGAGGTCATCGACGGGATTACTGCTGTTGGCGGTGTTGAAGTATCGGAGATCCACTCCGCATTTCCGGGCGGACTCGGGCGTGTGAATGGAAGCGGCACGATTCAGACGCGCTTGATCAATATCCGTCACTATCAGCAAGCGAGGCTTGCGCGGACCATGGAGCGCGTAGTCGATGGCACCTAGGCCCATGGGGCCCGCGCCCGCCAGAATCGCCATGTTCCCGCCTTCGACGATACCCATCTGGTGTTCATAGGAACCCGCCGAGAAATGGTATTGCGCCCGGAAGGCACCCACGATGCAGGACATCGGCTCGGACAGCGAGGCTTCGTAAAAGCCTTCGCCGTTGTAGGGCAGGAGGCAGTCGCGCTCCAGCACTTCGCGCGCAATGATGCAGCCTGTGGACTGACCGCCGCAATAGGGAAAACTGTAGCCGGGCGCGTCCATTTCGCGGCCGGGATAGAATATCGCGGGTTGAATGCTGTACTTCATTCCCGGCTCGAACTTGCCTTTGTATTTCGCGCCGACCGCCTCGATAACGCCACTGAACTCGTGTCCAATGATGACGGGATTGACCGCCACGTTATCGGGCACCCGCTTGTGCGCCGCACCCTGAGCCGCCGCCTTGTGGTCGGACATGCAAATGCTGTTGGTGACAATCGTGGCCAAAACTTCGTCTTCCGCTATGGCGGGCAGTTCCGCCGCTTCCAATCTCAAATCATCCGCGCCATACAAGCGCAATGCCAATACTTTCATTTGATTCGCCTTTCGTTATCTCGTTTACGCACCGGCACGCTCAATGGGCAATGTGGGGCAGACATTCCTGTCTGCCCTGACAGACCGCAGGATCCGGGCAAACATTCGTGTCTGCCCTGACAGACCGCAGAACCCGGGCAGACAGGAATGTCTGCCCCACAATACCCCGCATGCAATCACCTCTATGATCGCTTCTCAATACGGTATAAATCAAACCCATTTTACGCTGCTTGCGCGCTTGCAATTCTTCTTGAATGATGTTATACTAGATTCGCTCACAAAAAGTCAAATTCGCTCACAGGAAAACAACGCATGCCGATGCTCCAACAGGCCGACCTGGCACCCGAACGACACGACCGGATACGGGAAATGCTCCGTATCCAGAGTGCGGTGCGCTTGAATGCCCTGTGCGAGGTGCTGCAGGTGTCGCCCGCGACGGTTCGGCGGGATCTGGAGGAACTAGAGCGAAACGGCGAACTGCGGCGGGTGCACGGTGGCGCGGTGAGTGTGCACAGTGCGCTCGAAGAGCCGGTCTTTGACGAAAAGGTGCAGCTGGGCGCGGCGGAGAAACAACGCATCGCGCAAGCGGCTCTGGAACACATCCGTGGCGGCGACACGATCTATTTGGACGGCGGCAGCACGTTGCTGGCGCTGGCTCGCCTGTTGAAACACCGCAACGATGTGACGCTGGTGACGAATTCGATTCGCGCGGCGCAGGAATTGGCCGGCAGCGGCCCTCGCCTGATACTGGTGGGTGGCAAGCTGCGACGGCTGAGCCAGACCATGGTGGGACCGCTGACGCGGGCGACTCTGGACTGCCTTCATGTGGACAAGGCCTTCATGGGCACGTTGGGTCTGACGCTGGACGCGCTGACCACGACCGACCCGGACGAGGCGTTCACGAAGGAGCTGGCGATGGGCCGGGCGGACACGGTGTATCTGCTGGTGGACTCGAGCAAGGTGGGCAAGACCGCGTTGTCGCGGGCAGGCTCCCTGGACGATGTGGATGTGGTGATTACCGATGTGAAGATGGATCCCCTTTTCGCGCAGGGTTTGCGCGAGAAGGATATTGATGTAGTTCAAGTGTAGTTCAGGAGCGCGCTGGCGCGCCCCACAAACCGAAGGATGGAGATCATGCCGAATTATTTTAATGATTTGCGCCCGGATTTCGCGCCGCGCGAGATCGATTGCGGGCGTATCCCGGCCTACCAATACCGGGGCACACTGCGCTCGGAATTGGACGCCGGCACCTTGACCGCCGATGAGGCGGTCAGCTTGTTGGAAGACATGCTGATTGTCCGCGAGGTGGAGGAGATGCTGGTGAAACTGAGATCGGGTGCGTATACGCCGATCGCGGACTTCAATTATCGCGGACCGACACACGTCTCGATCGGGCAGGAAGGCTCGGCGGTGGGCGCGTGCAGCGCGCTGCATATCGATGACAACATCACGAGTACGCACCGTGGCCACGGCGACAGTGTGGCGAAGGGTACGGTCTCGATCCGGATGATGAGCGAAGAGGCGCTTCGTGCGCGGGTGCCACAATGCTCGGCGAAGACGCGCGAGGCATTACTGGAAGCCGTGCTCGAGGATCACGTGTTCCGGGCGATCGCCGAATTGTTCGGCAAGGAAGATGGTTACTGCAAGGGCCGTGGGGGCGGCATGCACATTGCCGACGCGGGCGTGGGCCACTTGGGCGCAAATGCGATCGTGGGCGGCGGTGTGCCGATCTCGACGGGCGCTGCGCTCACCCACCGCTATCTCGCGGACGGCAAGGTGGTGTGCTGTTTCGCGGGCGATGGCGCGTATGCGAACGGCGTTGTGCTGGAGTCGCTCAACTTCGCCTGTCAGGCGCAGTTCACGAATTTCTATGCGAAGGACAATGCCTTTGGCCTGCCGATCATTTATCTGATCATCAACAACCACTACGGCATGACGGGTCGCGCGGACGAAGAGGTGGACGGGGTGCGTTATCTTGCACGCCGGGCCGCCGGTTTCTCCGAGAACAACATGCATGCGGAAGTGGTGAATGGCATGGACATTCTGGCGGTGCGCGAGGCGGTGACCCGCGCGGCGGAAATCTGCCGCAAGGGTGAAGGCCCGGCGCTGCTGGAAATCGACACCTATCGCTATTACGGGCACTCGCTGAGTGATCCGCGCAATGAATACCGCACGAAGGACGAGGAAAGTGCGTGGAAGGAAGTCGATCCGATCGAAACCTTCCGCAAGCAATTGGCTGAGTGTGGCGTGCTGGATGATGCCGGTTATGAAGTCGTGCTGCAGCGCGTGGTGGATCGTAATGCGCGCGCGGCCATCCGTGCGGCGGCTTCACCTGACCCCGTGCCCGAAGACGTGATCAAGTATATGTACGTCGAGACGAGCGAGGATTCGGTGCCGGAAATCCATCAGAAGATTTCGTTGCTCGGCCCCCTGCCCGAAGTAAAGCGCAAAGACGGCCAGCTGAATTACCGCGATGCGCTTAAAGAAGCTTTGGTCGAAGAGATGGCGCGGGACAACCGGGTGATCTTCTATGGTGAAGACGTGGCCGATTACGGTGGTGCGTTTAAGTTGACCAAGGGGCTGCTGGAGTCCTTTGGCCGCCAACGGGTCTTCAACACCCCGATCTCCGAAGCCGCGATTTGCGGTACGGCTGTTGGCGCGGCCATGTCGGGCCTGCGGCCCGTGGTTGAACTCATGTACATGGACTTCGCGCTGATGGCGTCTGACCAGATCAGCAATCAGGCCGCGAAGTGGCATTACATGACCGGCGCTCAGGTCAAGGTACCCCTCGTCATCCGTGCCTCTGTGGGCGGTGGCAAGGGCTACGGCGGCCAGCACTCGCAAACGCTGGAAAGCATGTTTGCGCATATTCCGGGATTGTATGTGGCGTATCCTTCGACCCCGCACGATGCGAAGGGCATGTTGAAGTCGGCCATCCGCAATGATAATCCCGTGATGTTCGTCGAATCGCAGTTGCTGTACACCGTGATGGGCCCGGTACCGGAGGAGGAATACCTCATTCCGCTGGGTCAGGCCGATGTGAAGCGTGCGGGTGGCGATGTCACGATTGTCACTTGGGGTCCGGCGGTGCACGATGCCCTGAAGGCGGCGGAACTGCTGGCCGCGCAAGGCATTGAGAGCGAGGTCATCGACCTGCGCACGCTGGTGCCGCTCGACATGGAAACCGTGTTGCGTTCCGTGCGCAAGACGGGCCGTTGCGTGGTGGCCAGTCACTGCATCCACATCGGCAGCTTCACCGCAGAGATCGCGTCGACCGTGCAGGCGGAAGCCTTCGACTACCTCGACGGCCCGGTGATGCGCGTCGGTGCGAAGAACGGCATTGCGCCGCAATCGCACATTCTTGAAGCCGCATTTTTGCCCACGCCCGACGACATTGTCCGCGCGGCCAAGTCCATTTTCTAGGAGGATACCGGCATGGCACAAGCAATACAGATGCCGAAATTCGGTCAGGCCACCGAGGAGGGAACCATTGTCCGTTGGCTGAAGAAGGTGGGCGACACCGTGGCCAAGGGCGATATCCTTTTCGAGACCGAGACCGACAAGTCGGTGATGGAAGTCGAGAGCTTCCACGAAGGCACGCTGCTGAAAATCATCGTGCCGGACGGCGGCACTGCTCCCGTGAATAGTACTGTGGCTTTTCTGGGGCAACCCGGCGAAGCTGTTCCGGATGTGGTTGCGGCTCCGGCCGCGCCGAAGCCTGCGGAAGCCGCGCCCAAGACGCAAGCGGCTCCACAGGCCACACGCACTGCCGCTGTGCCGTCCGCTGCACCGCAAGCCGCTGTCCCAGCGGCTCCGGCGGTGGCAGCTGGGCCTGCGAAGCCCTTTGCAATCAGTCCGCGTGCGAAAAAACGCGCCCAGACTGCGGTGATCGATCCGATGCGTATCAACGGCACCGGCCCTGATGGCCGGGTGGTCGAAAAGGATGTCGAAGCCTACCTCGAACAGCATAACTACAGTGCTTTGCGCATCACGCCGGCTGCGAAGGTTCTCGCGGCTCGCGAATCGCTCGACGTGCTGGCGTTAGACGGATCGGGCGATGGCGGCAAGATTCTGGTGGCCGATGTTGAGCTGGCGCTGGCTGAGAAGCCGAAAACGATGAGCAAGATGCGGCAAGTGATTGCGCAGCGGCTCACGCAAAGCTTCACCTCGGTTCCCCACTTCTTTGTGACTGTGGCCGCCGACCTCACCGACCTGCTGGCTTTCCGCGAGCAATTGAAGGACCGTGGCGAGAAATACTCGGTCACCGATTTCGTGATGGAAGCGGTGGTTCTTTCGCTGGTGGAATTCCCTGTGGTGAACAGTTCGACCGACGGCAAGGCCGTGTGGTGGCACAGCCGCGTGCATCTGGGCGTGGCGGTGGCGCTGGAACAGGGCCTTGTGGTTCCTGTGGTGCGCAAGGCGGATCTCCTTTCGATGGCTGAATTGCGCGATGCGGCGAAAGGCCTCGTGGGCAAGGCCCGCGATGGCAAGATGGCCCCGGATGAGATGCAGGGCAGCACCTTCACCATTTCCAATATGGGGATGATGAATGTCGAGAATTTCACGGCCATCATCAATCCTGGCGAAAGCGCGATTCTTGCAGTGTCGAGCACATTCGAGACCCCGGTGGTTCGCGATGGCAAGATTGTGCCACGGCATATCATGAAGTTCACGCTGTCATCCGACCATCGCATTATCGACGGCGCGACGGCCGCGCAATTCGCCAATAGCATCAAGAACAAACTTGAGGATATGGAATTATGGAAACGTTTGACATAGTCGTCATCGGCGCGGGGCCCGGCGGTTATCCGGCGGCGATCCGTGCTGCGCAGCTGGGCGCGAAAGTGGCTGTTATCGAGCGGGAACAGCTCGGCGGCACCTGCCTCAACTGGGGCTGCATTCCGACGAAGACGCTGCTGGCCTCCTCTGAGCTGGTGCATCGCATGCGGCACGCCGAGGCGTGGGGTGCGAAGGCCAAGGACATCACGTTTGACTACGCGAAGATCGCTGAACGAAAGAACGGCGTCATCGAAAAACTGCGCGGTGGTATCGGGCAGTTGCTCAAGGCGAACGGCGTCACGTTGTTCCAGGGCGCGGCGCGTTTTGAGGGGCGGAACCGTATCGCTGTTGATGCTGCCAGTGGCACCACGCTGCTGAATGCGGCCAAGACCATCATTGCCACGGGTTCCGGTTCGTCTGTGCCGGGATTCCTGCCTCAGAGCAAGCAAGTGGTGGAAAGCCGGGCCTTCCTCGATCTGGATGAGTTGCCCAAGAGCCTCATCGTGCTTGGCGGCGGAATCATCGGCTGTGAACTCGCGTGCATGGCCGCGCAACTTGGCACTGAGGTTACCATCGTAGAACTGCTGGAAGACATTCTCGTGATGCTCGACGCGGACGTCCGCAAGGAAGTCCGGCAGCATATGGAGAAGGAACTCGGCATCAAAATCTATACCGGACAGGGTCTGACAGACGTTGAGGTCAAGAAGAAAGTCCACGGTAAGGTGGGCGATGAAACCATCAAGGCCGACATGCTCCTCGCCGCCATCGGACGGCGACCTGTCACCGATGGCCTCGCGCTAGATAAAGCGGGCATCGAACTTGACGCGCGCGGATACATCCCTGTTGATGAATTCGGCCAGACAGTCGCCCCGGGCATATTCGCCATTGGCGATGTCAACGGCGGCCCGCAGCTGGCGCATGCCGCCACCTCGCAGGGTGTGACGGCGGCTGAAAACGCGTTCACCGGCGCACTCAAGAAAATTGAGACGCTGGTACCGGCCTGTATCTTCACGGCACCCGAAGTCGGCGGTGTGGGGCTGACCGAAGCCCAGGCCAAAGAGCGCGGCCGCAATGTCCGCGTTGGCAAGTTCGCGTTCGCGGGACTAGGCAAAGCGATGGCTGCGGGCGATACGGCAGGCTTCGTCAAATGGATTGCCGATGCCGACACGGATCAGTTGATTGGCGCGCACGCAGTTGGCGCACATGCCACAGAATTGATCGCCGAAGCGGCCGTGGCTATCCGGGCGGAACTCACAGCCAGAGAATTGGGCAATACCATCCATTGCCATCCGACGTATTCGGAGTCGTGGATGGAAGCGGCCCATGCGTTGCATGGCGAGTGTATCCACGCGGCGCCGAAACGGAGGAAGTAGGCCGTCGGGTTTTTGTAAAATTGAAGAAGCATGGTGCGGGTTGCAGGATTTTGGCAGCCGAGGACGTTTTGTTCCCGGCTGCTTTTTCTTTTGTTGTTTTTGTGCTGGCATTGTTACGACTCCCTTCATTATAAACCGCACGTGTCACGTGTGGGACAAGAGATCCGAGTTTGCCTTATCGAGGAACAAGTTTCCAGCGTTCCGATGTCGCTGACTTCCCGTTCCTCTGTGGGCACGTCGATGTTTAGTGCGATTTGGTCATGCGCTCTAAACGTGGGTTCGGATCATTCGGGGAGTTTGTCCTTCTGTTTCGACCGACGCAAGGGACTGGCGGCGATAAGCAGGCTGCGATCGCGAAGTTTTTCGAACAGTTCGAGCTTCCGGGCAAAAGGCAGTGGGCGGCTTCCTTGCGGGCCGTCCTTTTACTTTCCAGAATCTTTTGCATCCAAGCGTTCATGCGCTCTCCTCGCCGTATTGTCGCAGGAGTTTTTTCCATTTTTCCAGCAAACTATGCTGCGTCAAAATGTCCTGCAACCGCGCCGCATCGAGCACCCCGCTCTCAATGAATTGCTGTATTTGGATTTTGTCTTTTGCCCGGCCTGTCCGCAGCGCGATCGCTACAAGGTGTTCTGCTGCCATCACGCGCGTGGGGCTCTCCTTCACCCTCAACAATAGGAGATCCACTACTGGTGTACCAAACCGAATTCTCGCACCTATTTCGACTACCGCCGCCAACGGAATCTGTCAACGATAGTGAGACAGCTCCGGGTTTTAATTAGGGAGCATTCCTCACTTCGGTCTGTGTGGTATCCGCCTTCACCCTTATGCGCGGTGCGTTGCACTTGGGATGGCTGGTGTGAGGGGGGATGGTGTGGTGTGGGTGTTGTTTTTTCGTGTGTTTTCTTGTGTTTGGAGTTTCGGATGGGCCTGTAAATACAGGGCTTGCGGGTATTAATGGGAGGTTCGGGGGGTTGTTATTGGGCGGATGAGCCCTTGATTTTTGGGGGAGTTGGGGGTGTTTTGGGTCAAAATTTTGCAGTTTTGGTTCAAAAAATGCAGTTTTTGGGGTATGGGGGTAGCCAAAGCGGTGACTTCGTCCCCGCACTCCATATAGCTGGTAGTTCTATTTTGGGGGGCGGGTTGCGTGCGTTACGGAGACTGCCTTGCAGGTTCGACTGTCCGGAGGGTCCGGCCGGTCAATCGAGCCTGCAAGGCTTTATGGAGTGAAGTTTGGGTCTTGTGGTCTTGTTGGTTACATGCCCCAGAGGTGGCCTGTGTGCACGGGTTTTCCCTGGAGTTTAAGGTAGTAGAAGAGTTGGGCTTTGTGTTGGTTCAGGTGGGCGACCATTTGGAGGAGGCGGTAGCCCAGATTGAGCGGACGGGGGTCCCAAGGGGCGGGGGCCGGGTCGTTTGCCAGACGGTTTTCGTCGCATTGACTCAGCACTTCCAACGCGACTTTTCGGTCCTCGGCCAGCAATAGCCTGGCCTCCGCCACACTTTGAACCGATGGGAGTGCCTCTGCCGGTGGCATTTTTTCGGAGCCAACATCTTTGGGCATTCCCCAGTCGCCGGTGGCAAAACCCGTGAAACACATGCCGTTGGACAGGGTGTGTTTGATGAGTTGGGCGACGGTCATCCAGTTATTTCCACTCTCAGGTTTCCATGAGAGGGTGGCATCTTCGACAAGGTCTAGCAGGCCTTCGGTGGTCTTATAGGCCGCTTCAATCTCGATTTTTATTAGTTCGGTGTAGTTCATTATGGGTCTCCTTGGCGTCTTGGGGCGGGGTCTTGGGACGCGGCCTCAAGTGCGCTCTGTTGGTATGAACAGGTTTTTGTCCCGGTACATTCCCTCGGGATGCAGGTGGTGAGGAATGGTTCAGATTGGGGGTGGGCGTTGCTCCAATCTCAGGACTGGGCTATAATGCGGATCGTGGAGCTTTGGCTTGATGTCTTTGGAGAGTTTGGAAACTCATGATTAACACAGAACACTTTGCGCAGTGTATTCGCACTCTGGAATGTTCGATGGACTTTCTGCGCGGGAGCGATCCAGGCAGTGTGGAATATGAGGTTTATCGCAATGCGGTGGTGAAGGGCTTTGAGCTTAGCCTGGAAACGGGTGGCAAACTTCTCCGCAAGACCATCCGGTCGTATTTCGGTGCCCCACGGGCGGTGGATCATCTTCCTTTCAAGGATGTGTTCCGTCATGCGGCCAAGCATGGGCTCTTGGGGGTTGAGGAGACGGAGCGCTGGTTCGCGTACCGGGCTAATCGCAATGACACGGCCCATGATTATGGCGCGGGCTTCGCTGAGGAAACTTTGATTCTGCTGCCTGATTTTCTGGCCGACGCCAAGCGCTTGCGGGAGGTTTTGTCGGATGTCCAAGATTGACCTGCGGCCAGCGCATTTGGCGGAACTCAAGCGGGTGCTTGTTCAATATGCGCCTGGGGCGGAGGTTTGGGCTTTTGGAAGCCGGGTGAACGGCACGGAGCATGAGGCGAGTGACTTGGATCTGGTGCTGCGCAACCTAAGCAGTCCGGAGATGCCTATTCCGGGGATCGGCCAATTGCGGGAGGCGTTGAGCGACAGTGCGCTGCCGATTCTGGTTGATGTGCTGGATTGGGCGCGGATTCCGGACTCGTTCCGCCGAGAGATTGAGCGGTCGCATTGCGAAATTGTGCTGGATTAGTGGCGTTTTGGACTCTCGAGCGATCAAACGAAGAGCAGCAGGGACAGCAGGGCGAATAGGGGAATGAGGAAGAGGAAGCTGTAGCCCATGTAGCCGAGGAAGCTGGGCATTTTCACCCCCTGGTGTTCGGCAATGCTCTTGATTAGAAAATTGGGGCCGTTTCCTATGTAGGTGTTGGCTCCCATGAAAACGGAACCGCAGGATATAGCGACGAGGTCGCGCAGGGCGATGTGGCCGGTGGCGGTGGCGACGTTTCCGAGGGTTTCGTAGGTTCCGTGGGCCTGTGCGCCAGCCAATTCGAAGAAGACGACGTAGGTGGGGGCGTTGTCGAGCACGCTGGACAGCATGCCGGAGGCCCAGAAGTAGGCGAGGGGGGTGTTGATGCCGAGGTC
>CAIZGN010000260.1 GCA_903932505.1 Candidatus Hydrogenedentota bacterium | reverse complement strand
GTCACAAACCCGGTTCGATCCCTCAGATCCGAAATATCGATCGCTTTCTCGGCTTCCGTTCCCTCAATGATGGGAAGCTCATATTCGTCGGAACCCAAGATTAGTTTGGCCGTGTTCATGTGTGTTTCTCCCGCTCCTACGAGCATTACACCCCTTGTCCGGACTCCTATAACACCAAGCGCCCAAGCTCTATTTCCGTATTGGCCCTCTTTTATGCCTCCGAGCAGGTTGGGAGGGAAAAAATGTCTCCAGTGGGGAATTTTAACAACCTGAAACGATGTTTTTAGCGGTTGAACCCTCCCGCTGCCGTTGGTATACTCTGTCTGCGCTTCGGGAAAGGAAGAAGGGCCCTTCAATGATTCCGCCTGCGAAAAGCAAGAGTTTGTTTCCACTGACAACGGTCGCCAAGGAATTGGTGGCCGCCTTATCCGGTTTGGTGCTAGTGCTCTTTGTGCTCGCACACATGGCGGGAAATTTTCTCGTTTTTATCGGTCCGGCCAGCTACAATTCCTATGCAGAGCACCTCCATTCGGGGATTCAACTGTCCATCGCTCGGGTGGTGCTCATTGCCGCTTTTGTTGCCCACGGCGGCTGCACTCTTTGGCTGGCGCTGGATAACCGACGGATTCGTCGTACGCCCTATGCCGTCAGCAACACCATGGGCGGCACCAATCTGGCCAAATGGTCGATGATTTACAGTGGTATTGCGGTTTTGGTCTTCGTTTCCCTCCATCTCTGCGATTTTGCTTTTCGCGAGAAAACGGGGGCGGCTTCTATATTGGATGGGAAGAATGAGGGGCTATACGGTCTGGTCTGCAACTCATTCCGCCAACCGACCCATGTGGTTTTTTATGTGCTTTCGGTCGGCGCACTGGGCCTGCACCTGAGTAATGTGATTTCGACCCTCTGGGTGACCTTGGGCGTGTTGACCCACACCGCCACAAACCGTGTTAATCTGTTTGCGCGGATGGCCGGTGTGTTGATCGCGCTGGGTTTCAGTTCGGTGCCCCTCTTTGTGTTGGTCAAGTTTTGGACAGGAGTATAAGCGGCATGCTCGACGGCAAAGTCCCAGAAGGTCCGCTTTCGGAAAAATGGATCCGGCACAAGTTCGAGATGAAACTCGTGAGTCCGGCCAACAAGCCCACGTTTAATCTGATCGTGGTGGGTACCGGCCTCGCCGGGGCTTCAGCGGCGGCGTCCTTGTCTGAGCTTGGTTATCGCGTCAAGGTTTTCTGTTTGGGTGACAGTCCGCGGCGTGCGCACAGTATTGGTGCACAGGGCGGGATTAACTCGGCCAAGAATTACCCCAACGACGGCGACAGTGTTCTGCGCCTTTTTTATGACACGGTCAAAGGCGGCGATTTTCGTGCCCGTGAGGCCAATGTGCATCGTTTGGCCGAGGTGAGCGGCAACATCATTGACCAGTGCGTGGCGCAGGGCGTGCCCTTTACGCGCGAGTACGGCGGGCACTTGGACAACCGCTCCTTTGGCGGGGCGCAGGTTTCGCGCACCTTCTATGCCAACGCGCAAACGGGGCAGCAGTTGCTGCTTGGCGCGTATGGCGCGCTGATGAAAGAAATCAAGGTCGGAAACGTCCAAATGCACACCCGCCGAGAGATGCTGGATCTGATCGTGGCGGATCAGCGTGCGGTGGGCATCGTGTGCCGGAATCTGGTCACGGGCGCGCTGGAAACCCACTTGGCGGATGCGGTCATTCTTGCAACAGGTGGTTACGGCAATGCCTATTACCTTTCGACCAATTCGGTGTTGTCGAACGCAACCGCTGCGTGGCGTGCCCATAAGCGCGGTGCTTTTTTCGCCAATCCCTGTTTCACGCAAATTCACCCGACCTGTATTCCGATTCACGGGGACAGCCAGTCCAAGCTCACCCTGATGAGCGAGAGTCTTCGTAATGACGGCCGAATCTGGGTGCCGCGAAAAAAAGGCGACACGCGTCTCCCGCACGAGATTCCCGAATCGGAGCGCAATTACTATCTGGAAGAGCGTTACCCGAGCTTTGGCAACCTAGTGCCGCGCGATGTGGCGTCTCGCGCCGCCAAGCGGGTTTGTGATGAAGGATTCGGCGTTAATGGGGGCGATGCGGTGTATCTCGATCTGCTTGGCCCCATTGCCCGGGATGGAATTGCCGCCCTGGAAGACAAATACGACAATCTGTTTGAGATGTATCAGCGCATCACGGACGAGGATCCACGCCAGACCCCCATGCGGATTTATCCGGCAGTGCACTACACCATGGGCGGGCTATGGGTGGATTACAACCTCATGAGTAACCTGCCGGGCTTGTACGTCATTGGCGAGGCCAATTTCTCGGATCATGGTGCAAACCGCCTCGGCGCGAGCGCGCTCATGCAGGGTCTGGCCGACGGTTATTTTATCCTGCCCTATACCATCGGGGATTTCCTTGCTCGGCAGGGTCGGGCCAAGGTGTCGGACGACCATCCGGCCGTGACTGATGCGCAGCGAGAAACGCGTGAGCGTCTGGACAAGCTGATGAGCCTTCGGGGCAAGAAGACGGTGTCCGAATTGCACCGCGAACTCGGGCAGGTACTGTGGGATCACTGCGGGATGTCACGGGATGCCAAGGGACTCCAGACCGCTCTCGAGAAAATACCGGCCATCCGCGAGGACTTCTGGAAGAACGCCAACGTGGTTGGTCGTCCGGATACCTTTAATCAGGTGCTTGAGCGAGCGGGTCGGGTCGCTGATTTTATTGAGCTTGCCGAATTGATGTGCATTGACGCGTCGAACCGCAACGAATCCTGCGGCAGCCATTTCCGCGTCGAGTATCAGACCCCGGACAACGAAGCCCAGCGCGATGACGAACAGTATGCGTATGTGGCCGCTTGGGAGTACAAGGGTGTCGGGGTTCAACCGGCATTGCACAAGGAACCGTTGGCCTTCGAGCGCGTGGGCCTGGCGCAGAGGAGTTACAAGTAGTGGCCGGACCAACCATTTCTGTCACACTCAAAGTCTGGCGGCAAGATGGCCCCGAAGCCAAGGGCTATTTTGAGACCCACGAGGCGAAAGACATATCAACGAGCATGTCCGTGCTGGAAATGCTTGATGTGGTCAATCTGCGCCTGCAAAAAGAAGGCAAGGAGCCCATCGCCTTTGAAAGCAACTGCCGGGAAGGGATTTGTGGCAGTTGCGGTGCCGCCGTCAATGGTCAGCCGCACGGCCCCAAGCGCGCCACCACCTTGTGCCAGTTGTATATGCGCCATTTCAATGAAGGCGACCTCCTTGTTATCGAGCCTTTCCGCGCCAGCGCGTTCCCGGTGATTAAGGATCTTGTTGTTGACCGTTCCGCCTTCGACCGCATCATTCAGGCGGGGGGATATGTCACGGTGAAGACGGGGCAGGCGTCTGATGCCAACGCCATTCTGGTTCCCAAGGATGTGTCCGACCGCGCTTTCCGTTCCGCCGCCTGCATTGGTTGCGGGGCGTGCGCGGCCTCCTGCCCCAACGCGTCCGCCAGCCTTTTTGCCGCCGCCAAGGTGGCCCAACTCGCCCTGCTTCCCCAAGGCAGTGTCGAGCGCACCTCCCGTGCCCGGGAAATGGTCAAGCAGATGGATGCCGAAGGCTTCGGCAGTTGTTCCAAACACTACGAATGTCAGGAAGCCTGCCCCAAGGAAATCAAAGTCGAAAATATCGCCGTGATGAACCGGGAATACCTGCGCTCGCTGCTGCTTGACCGGGATTAGGCGGGGAAACGACGGTTGGCTTGCCAAGCACAGTCATAAAGTGTATACTTCAAGTGTACACTTTATGGAGACGCCCAATGAAAATTTCCTTACTGGAGTTGCGTAAACAGCCTGGCCGAATTCTTGCCGCCTTGGAAAACAACGAGCGGGTTATCCTTTCCTGTCGTGGGCGCGAAGTGGGGGAGATCACATCCGTGCAAGGTACACAGAGGACGCGGATGGCTCAGGAGCATGAGGCCTTCGGCATGTGGGCTGACCGCGAGGATGGTACGGATGTAGCCGCACATGTCCGTTCCCTCCGCAAAGGCAGTTACGATGCTCTTTGATACGGACGTCCTGATTTGGTGTTTTCGGGGCAATGTCCGCGCTGCGACGGTCATTGATCGGGCGGATTCCCGTGAAATATCGGCTGTCAGCTACATGGAGCTATTGCAGGGGGCGCGCAATAAGCGGGAACTCGACCTAATCCGCCGTTTCCTGCGTGAAAGCGGCTTCTTGATGTTGCCGCTTTCTGAAACGATTTCAACCCGCGCGTTGGTCTATATGGAAGAGTATGTGCTGAAATCGGGACTGTGCATGGCCGATGCCCTGATCGCCGCAACCTCCGTTGAGCATCAACTGACTCTATGCACAGGCAATCCCAAGCACTTCCGTCCAATCTCGGAATTGGACTTGAAAGTATTTCGTCCTGACGGTCGATGACTCCGAGGCCCCTTCTGATATCAGCCTTTTTTCACGGGCCCGACTACGGTGTGCGTAACACCAGTAGGCGGATTTCAGTCATGTCTTCGATGGCGTAGCGGATGCCTTCTCGACCCAGTCCGCTGTCCTTCACGCCGCCGTAGGGCATGTGGTCGACGCGCCAGGAGGGCACATCGCCAATGACCACGCCACCCACGTCGAGGGTGTCCCAGGCCTGATGCGCCTTGTAGATATCTCTGGTGAAAACACCGGCCTGCAGGCCAAAGTGACTGTCATTGACTTCCGCGAGCGCATCGTCAAAATTCCGGAATTTGCTTAGAATTGCGGCGGGACCGAAGAATTCTTCGGCATACATGGGCTCGCTGCGTGGCACGTCTTCCAGCAGGGTGGCTTCGAGAATGTTTCCGTCGCGACCTCCGCCGCAGAGGAGCTTGGCCCCGGCTTTCACGGCTGATTTCACCCAGCTTTCCATGCGGTCAGCTTCTTTGTCGGAGATAACTGGCCCGATAAAGGTGTCTTCCAGTTTCGGGTCGCCCGCTTTCAAGGCGCGGGTTGCGGTGACCAGTTTCTCCTTGAGCTGATCGTATATTTTTTCATGAATGATGATGCGCTGGACACTGATGCAGCTCTGGCCGCTTTGGTAGAACGCGCCCACGATAATGCGGGCCACCGCGTCTTCGATGTCGGTGTCTTCATCAACAATGACGGCGGCATTGCCACCCAGTTCCAAGACGACTTTCTTTTTCCCCGCCCGAGCCTTGAGCTCCCACCCGATTTCCGGTGAACCCGTAAAACTGAGGAGTTTAAGGCGGTCGTCCGTGGTGAACAGGTCGGCCCCGTCGCGACGGCAGGGGAGAATGGAGAAGGCACCTGCAGGGAGACTGGTTTCGGCCAGCACTTCGCCTATGATGAGGGCACCAAGCGGTGTGAGGCTCGCCGGTTTCAGGACGAAGGGGCAACCCACCGCAAGCGCGGGGGCAATCTTGTGCGCTGCGAGATTCAGCGGGAAATTAAACGGGGAAATGAAGGAACAGGGGCCGACGGGCACCCGCTTCCACATGCCTGAGAAACCTTTGGCACGCGGGGTCCGATCCAGCGGAAGAATCTCGCCACCGATGTTTACCGAGGACTCGGCCGCAATCTTGAAGGTGTCAATCAAACGTCCGACCTCGCCCCGGCTGTCCTTGATCGGCTTTCCACCTTCCACGCACAGCGAGTAGGCGAGTTCTTCGGCGCGCTCGCGGAAACGCGTGACGCAATGCTCCAACACAGCCTGACGCTCATAGGCCGCCATTTTGCGCATGGGTTCCGCAGCCTCGGTCGCTTTGGCTATCGCCAGGTCGATGGCAGCGGCATCGGCCATGGCCACGCGGGTGGCCACTTTCCCGGTGTACTTGTCGATGACCTCAAGGTCTGCATTCGGCGCACACGGCACGTTGGCCAAGTAATAGGGATAGGTTTCTTTGAGCATGGGATGCCTTCTATATTTCGGGTATCGAATTCAGTTAACGATATGAAGCCGGTCGTCCAGAACTTCATTGCCCCGGTAGTCAATCGGCACGGCCACGAGCGCGGGTTTGTTCGCGCGGAAGGCCCGCTCCAGGGTTGGTCCCAATTCCGCCGAACTGTTCACATAGAATCCGGCGCAACCAAAGCTCTCGGCCATTTTCACAAAGTCGGGGTTGCCGAACGAATTGTCCGTGTGGCGACCGTGATTGAGTTCCTGCTTCCATTGAATCAGGTTGAACGCGTTGTCCACCCAGACCATGACCACAATATTGGTCTTGAAGCGCACCGCCGTTTCCAATTCCTGCATGTTCATCGCGAATCCGCCGTCCCCGCACAGGGCAAGCACACGCCGCTCCGGATGCACCAGCTTGGCGGCGATGGCGCCGGGCAGGGCACTGCCCATCGAGCAGAAGCCGTTGGGTATGAGGCAGGTGTTCGGCTCGTCGCAGTGGTAATATTGGGCGATCCACATTTTGTGGGTTCCCACGTCGCTGAGAAGAATATCCGCCGGGCCCAAGGCTTGGCGAACGTCCCACAGGGCCTTTTGGGGGCGAACCAGACCTTCGGTACG
>CAIZGN010000259.1 GCA_903932505.1 Candidatus Hydrogenedentota bacterium | reverse complement strand
GGGATGAAATCACCGCTTTGGCTGTGGGTAGAGGTTTTGTTCAACCCCTACACCTTGAGCGTTGCCCCGAAACCACCCTTCCAGCACACCATCCCCCCGCTCATACCACCACACGCTCCACGCGAAAATCAAAAAAATCCACCAGATTTCACGCCCACAAAACCTCACTCCAACGTCCTTTTCAAGTCACATCGTTTCTGGTATAGTTTTCCCATGAAGAACTTACCTCAAATTCGCGAAATCTCGACCTTGTCATTCAATGAACGGGTGCTGCAAGAAGCGGAGGACAAACGAAATCCGCTCATGGAACGCCTCAAGTTTCTCGGCATCTTCTCGTCCAATATGGATGAGTTCTTCAAGGTGCGTGTGGCCAGCATCCATCGTCGCTTCGAACTCGGCGACACTGAAATGACCGAAGTCATCGACACGGTCACCAACAAGGCTCAGGAACTGGACGAGCGCTCTCAGGCGGCATACACCAAAATAACCGTCGGGCTCTCCAAGGAAGGCGTTCGGATCATCACAGAAAATGAGGTGGATGCCCTGCCCGACGAATACCGCTCTTGGCTGCACCACCATTTCCGGCACAACCTCCTCCCCGGACTCGTCCCACTCCTCTTGCAGGACGCCCATCCGCTCGCCTCTCTCACCGATGGCGCACTCTATTTCGCTGTCGAGATGCAGTCAAAAAAGCCGCGCTATGCCGTTCTTGAAGTCCCGGAAACCTTGCCCCGCTTTGTCGAGTTGCCCAATGGCAACATCCTCTACGTGGACGATGTCATTCGCTACTTCCTCAATGAAGTCTTCTATATTTTCGAGTACGAGCGCATCGCCGCCTACGAATTCAAGCTCTCACGCGACGCCGAGCTGGGGGTGGACAACGATTTCTCCGAGGACTATGTGCGACAAATGGAGCGCATGCTCCAACAGCGCAAGGGCGGACGCCCCACACGTCTCGTCTATGACGCCGACATGCCCCCCGCCCTGCTCGTGCGCCTCCTTGATGAACTCAAAATCGGGGAGCAGGACACCATCATCGCGGGCGGACGCTACCACAACATGAAGGATCTCATGCGCTTTCCCGCGCAACGCCCCGACCTCTCCTTCGAGAAAATTCCCGCCGCACGTCATCCCATACTCGATGGAACCCGGCGTCCCATGCTCGACATGCTTGCCGAACGCGATGCCCTCATCACCTATCCATACCAGTCCTTCGACCATCTCGTACGCCTGCTGCGCGAGGCCGCCATCGATCCCGATGTGCGCTCCATCAAGCTCACCATTTACCGTGCCGCCAAAAACTCGCAGGTGGTGAACGCCCTCTACAACGCCGCCCGAAACGGAAAACGGGTCTTTGTCTCCATTGAGCTCCAAGCCCGATTCGACGAGGAACACAACATCGAGATCGCTGAGAAGCTTATGGAGGCCGGTGCCACCGTGGTCTACGGCGTGCCCCCCATGAAAACGCACTGCAAGCTCCTCCTCATCCGGCGCAAGAAGGACAAGCTCTTCGCGGGACTCTCCACTGGAAATTTCAACGAGGTAACCGGACAGCTCTATGTCGACAGCACCTTGTTGACCTCCGATCCCCGCCTCACCGCCGAGGTCGATCAGGTCTTCGATTTCCTCAAAATGGCCGCGCGAATGCGCCTTGTAAGTTCCCCCCCCTTCAAGCACCTGCTCGTTTCCCCCTTCAACACCCGCAAGACCGTTATGCGCCTGCTCAACCGCGAAAAGGCAAAGGGCAAGGAAGGCTATGTATTACTCAAGGTCAACCACCTCACCGACCAGCGTGTGCTCCAGCGCATCCGCGCCAGCGCCAATGCCGGGGTTCAAATGGATCTCATCGTCCGAACCACCTGCGCCATCACCCCCCAAAAAAACATCCGCGCCATATCCATCCTCGACCGCTATCTCGAGCACCAGCGGGTCTTCATCTTCGGCAAAGGTCCAGACCGCGTTGTCTATCTAAGTTCCTGCGACCTCATGGAGCGCAACCTCGACTGGCGAGTGGAAGTTGCATTCCCGATTTACGACCCTGTTCTACAACAACAAATCGTTGACCTCATGCAATTGCAGGTCTTCGACACCTTCAAAGCCCGAATCATCGATAAAAAGCAGTCCAACCCCTACGTCAGTCTCAGCAAAACCGGTCTCCGCGCCCAAGAAGACACCCACGCTTACTTCAACCGCCTTGCGCTGGATGCTGAAAAAAACACAAAGCCGGTCTAACATGCAAAACAGCCATCTCGCCATGCCCGTCATTCCCGCGATAACCGTCGTTCCCGCGAAGGCGGGAATCCAGCAATCCCCCAACATCCCTAAAAAGGATCACCCCATGCCGCTGTCCAAACCAATCTCCATCTGTATCGCCCTACTCGCACTGTGCGCCACCACCACCGCCGCACCCCCAACCCCCAAAGACTCCCAAATCCGCGCGCAGGAAATCGCCAACCTCCGATTCGGCATGTTCATCTGCTGGTCGCTGAGCACCTTCTCGGGCAACGAATGGACACGCGGCGTCTCCGACCCCGCCTTCTTCCGCGCCACCGAATGTGACACCGACCAGTGGTGTCAAACCGCCAAAGACGCGGGGATGGGCTACATCCTTTTTCTCACAAAACACCACGATGGCTTCTGCCTCTGGGACACCGCCACCACGGATTTCAAAGTCACCAAGAGCCCCATCGGTCGCGATGTGCTCTCCGCCTTACGTCAGTCATGCGACAAATACGGCCTCAAGCTCGCCTTGTATTTTTCAGAAGGGGACTGGACCTGGCTCCCCGGCACACTCCCGCCCGATGGAATCAAACCCGGCGGAGCCAAGTGGGGCGACCCGGTATGGGCCTCGAGCACCAACCCCGAAAAAAAGAAAGCGCAACTGCGTGAATTGCTCACCCAATACGGCCCCATTGAGTTTCTTTGGATGGATCATGCGCAGGGAACAGGCGGTCTGAACCATGCCGAAACCGCTGCATGGGCCGAACAGTTTCAACCCGATTGCTTTGTGGGTTTCAATCACGGCGAACCCGCCGGACGCATTGTCCTGCGCGAGCGGGGAACCCCTGGCCCTATCGGCGATGCCAAAACCAGCCAATACAACAAGGAGGCCGAGTCCAATTACAAAGGCTATCGCGTCGCCGAATTCACCTACCCCATCCTGCCTGAACACAAGGGTGGCGCGGATTGGTTCTACTCCCTGCCCCAGCACGATACCCTGTGTCTGCCTGCCGAAAAAATATATACCGACTACTGTGGCGCGGTGCAGTATGGGAACATATTCTCCCTCGACGTCGGCCCCGATTATCGAGGGTGCTTGCGCGATATCGACGTCTCCACATTACATCAAGTCGGTGATATGATTCGCGCACAAGCCGCCGGAAAACCAAAACCGTGAGACGCATCGCGCTTTTTCTTGCCCTCTGCGCAAGCATCCCACTTATGCAGTGCCGCAAACCAGACCTCTCGCCGCAGGGCGAACACTGGCTACGCTTCGTGCAAATCACCGACATACACTGCCTCGACGAAGAAAGCCCCGCACGGGTCGTTCTCCTCGACAGCCTGCACCCCAGCTCATGGTATCCGCAGGAGGCCTTTACAAATCAGGTCCTCGCCGCAACGCTGGATGTCATCAACGACCATCACGCAAAAGATCAATGGCCCATAGACTTCGCCGTGCTAACCGGGGATATGG
>CAIZGN010000258.1 GCA_903932505.1 Candidatus Hydrogenedentota bacterium | reverse complement strand
GCTGACAGCAGCTACCTTGACAGCCGTGACATCACAGGAAGAATTGCGGACATGTTCCAGCAATGCGTGGGTTTTGTCGTGGCGAACACGGCAAGGCGCCAGGGTGACCAGTCCGTGAATTCGATGGGTGAAAGCGAGGTTCCTCGCATCGTCTGGGAAGAACTGATTGCCAATGCGCTCATCCATCGGAACTACTTTATCACCGCGCCCATTCGACTCCTGGTGTTCTCCAATCGCGTGGAGATCATCAGTCCTGGTCATCTTCCGAACAACCTCACTATTGCGAACATCAAGGCTGGCAACTCGAATATTCGCAACCCGATCCTGGCCTCCTTCGCGGCTAAATTGCTACCGTATCGTGGTTTGGGTAGCGGAGTGCTCAGATCCCTGAAAGCCTACCCGGACATTGAGCTTGTTGATGACCGAGACGGGAACTTGTTCAAGGTCTCTGTGAAACGGCATCTGGGATAACAGCGTTGGAACAAAATGGACCGACGTCCTTCTTTCAACGATTTTCAAGACAAGCGTCGTCTCGCCGGCCAACCTCGCTGTCACTGGGCAGATCAAAGCCAGCCTCCTGAGGACGGGTATTGGCGCCCCCTGAAACGCTTTGGGTCGAGCCGGCCATGGTAGGTTACTCCACGAGAAGTGAATCCTTGATCGCCTCCTCCATTTTCTCAACCTCATCATCTGTGAGCATGGAGAAGTGATACAATTCCTTCTTAATAATCGGTAGAATGCGTCAAGCTGTAGCGTTTGCCTGATCGGGCATGCACTAGCCCGACTTTCGCACTGCCGCCGCATCTTCCTGCAACCACTCCGGTAGTGGTCTGGCACAATGCAATTCGCCGTCCTGAAGTGTCGCCAACACGTCCACGTCTTTGGTCGTCGGCACCACAAGTTTCAGGGCAATGAGCGCTGAGCCTCCGCACACCACCAGATGGACCGGAGACCGCTTCCTGGCAACCATCAGGTTCCCCAAAAGGCTCAGCGCTTCGAAAAGAGCAGACTCATCAATCCCAGCCACAATGCTGCCTTAAACACTCGTAACGCGCTTTTCAAGTAGCATTTTAATGTCAGCGGTGTCACCGGGCGTATCAAAACCCAGACAGCGCCGTCTGGATCGTCTTGACCGGCAGGAACAATTGCAACGGATTGGAAGGCAACTCAAGAAAACCAAACTTTTCATAGTAGCGCTTGGCATCCTGATCCTTCGCATCCACAAACAGACCAATCCCACCCGCAGAGTTGAAAATGTCGAGGAACTTACCCATTGCTGCCACCAGGAGGACTCTCCCAATGCCTTGGTGTTGGTGCGCCAGTGATACCGCCAATCGCCCCAATCGGACCCCCGCAACCTCGCGTGGTAATCTTCTGGACTCCTCTGCTGTCAACGACTCCGATCTGATCTGACAAATGTTGAGGGAGAAAAAGCCAAGGATCTGCTTCGGCGCGAGGGCTACATCCTCCACCAGCACAAATGTCCGTGAGATTCCCCTCTCCGCATGTTGCCGTGCGGTTTGCCTTATGAACAAGTTGGGCGGCTCACTCCCACAGTCGAACCCGTCCCGGTCGTGCCCCTTTGATAGCAGTTCGATCCTACGCACGCACCGTGTCCTTGTATGTCCTGGCCGCAGCCTTAAGGTTCTGGTTTGGCTCCGGCGGATGGTCCAAAAGAGAAAGAATTCTTCGGGAGTCCTCATGGGAGAGCCGGATGACCGTCTCGCGCTCGATGACCCGCTGCGCTTCCAGATATGCAGCCTGCACAACGAACTGGTTTACAGTCGCACCCAATAACCCGGCAGCCTGCTCGAGTGTGGTGCGCACACTGTCAGTCACACGTGCTGTGATCCGACTGCGGGGTTCATCCATAACTTCTTCCATGACCATATGGTGCCACTTTGGCACCAACCTGTCAACCTCAACCGGCTGTTTCCCCTGCAAGTGTCCGTTCGGAGGCAGAATCAGGCCTTCGGCCCGCTGAATTTATTGGGTTCAAAATTCAGCCATTTCTCTGAGCGAGGTCCAAAGCGATTGGTTTTAACGTGCACTTATCGTTTACACAATGAACCGCCAGACGATGCGTTGTGCAGATGCAACAGCGGCCTGAAAATGGCAAAAACATCACCAAATCGGCTCAGTGCAGTGAGAAATGGACCCAGGTTTAACGACGCACAGGTAATTCAGAAAGACACCGAACACGTCCCCTCCCCTGCTCGGTTGCCGAGTGTTCAGGAATGTCTGGTCAGAAAATCACCCGGAGTGAGGGCTGGCACAGGAGAATTGGTAAATGCAGAAGCGTTCCGGGTCACCACATGGTCACATTGGTTACGGTGAGCCAACGTGGCAACAATCGCGTCATCAAAGTCGGCCAGTGGTCGCACCGAGCCGGGGGCAATAGTTATCATCAAAAATCGTCCCGACCCGAAAGCCGCTTCTCCATCTCGTCCGCCGTGATCAATACCGCAACAATCACCTCCTTCAGAAGCTCACCCTCCAGCTCGGCGGCCACTTTGGCCGTGAATAGGGCCAGGTGGCTGTCCTCTGCATCGCGCACCGTTGCCCAGGCACCGATTTTCACACTGTTGTTGTGCTCCAGCAGGAAATTGGCAGTGCGGGAATCAAACGGGCCGAACGATTTCAGCCCGATTGAGAAAATCTCCCGCATCTCCACCTCCCCAAACCGGAAGGTACTCGACCGGATGAAACCCATTTGCGACCGTTCCTCAGTCAGATTGAATCCGAATTGGAAATCGCCATCCTTGTCCACCTCATACTTGATCTCAAGTGCCTCCAATGCCCTGGCAACTCGCGGATCGCCCTCTTTGTGTTTCGGTTTGATACCAATCATACGTTTTGTCCTTTCTTTTGTTTATGTGTCCACTTCACAAATTTTCAGGGTGCGGCACGATGATCCCGCTGCTGCCGCGACGTGCCATTCACGCCATGCCGGGTCCTGCTGTCACGGCCTCCACAGTTCAGACCACTCCGCTGGTGGGGGAAGCCCATCAACAGTTCCCCCCAAGCTGTACGAGGTGGCCCATGAAGACGTCAATGAACTGCGAGCCTCCATTCGTGATCAGCACCCGGGGATGGTTGCAGGTCGGGCAAAGCACATATTGTATGTAAGGAGCAATCTTGTGGAACCTCTTCATGTTTGAATCGGTCAGATACACCTGATTCTCCTGCACCAACCCCACGGATCGTGGATCGGAATCAAGCTGCAGCTTGAAGGGCGGGTGCAGGATGTTGCTGCCCATCAGATGATCCCCTTCCACCACAAAACTTCCCTCCTGCAGGCGGAACTGGCGCGGAACGATAAGCCTGTAGTTCTCAAGGAATGGACGCAACTCCTGTTCGATCTCGTCCAGCACACGCTCCAAATTTTTGGCATCACCACTGTAGGCATCGTCGGAGGCTGACATCCAGCCATGTCCCCGCCTCTCGTTCCGGATGGAAACCACCCTCTCCTGTTGTGCAATGGCAACCACCTCGCGAAAATGATCCGCTCCTCGCAGGCTCCTGGCCAACTGGTTCACCCACCAGCCCAGGGACGGCCTTTCCTGAATGACCGGCGACCGGCCCTCGACGACTTCGTGTGCGATGTAGAAGTAGCGCACAAGGCTGTCGAAATGATCCAGCAACAGCATGAAGCGGAGCAGTTGGTTCGTTGCCTGCACCGCCTTGTGGCGCGTGATTGCCACGGGAAAGGGCCATGCATGAAAACTTGCCTCTGACGGCAGAAACTGTTTTGTGTTGAGCGCCTGACGTCGGATCGCCTCCATGATTCTGATTGTTTGGGAGAGGAACTCGTTTGGAATGCCTATGGATTGCAAGCGCGGCAGGCAATCGGAGCAGAGGTCGGCGGTGCGCAGTTTGAAGGCTACTTCCTTCTTGTCCTCGCAAAAATCGTAGAAACAGCCCCGGGAAACCTCATGATAGAGGGATAGCCATGGGACTCCAGCCTCCTCCACAAGCGCATCAAAGAGGTTGGTCAGGAGATAATGCGCTGCCACCGCTGAACTCGGAGCACTGGTTGCCCATTTGAAATCGCCCAAATGGCAGAATCCGTTCCGCATGTGCCCCTCCTCTGTGGCTGCGTACCAGTTGTTCTCATTATTCGTGGTCGTGAGCAGTTGCACGAAAGACTCTGCCGGAATCCCTTCTGACTCCCTCAACGATTGGATCGCGGCAAAGGCATCCGCCCAGAGCAACGTTCCTTTCGGGCCACGCTTCCTCAACTCCAGAGGCCTGCTGATGTTGCTTACGGACACCGGACCGGGGTGCCATTCAAAGAGGGTAACAACATCCCTCACATCACGTTCATCAAGCCCCCGCTCGAAGCACAATACGACTTTAAAATTAGTGCCCTGTGATTTCCGCTTCATCGTATGATTTTCAATGCTCAGAACAACTCCTGTAGCACCGGTTAGGGCAACTCGCCCCGAGCCGAGCCAATGCAAAGCCCCCCCTTGATACACCATCTGCCACTAATGAGAAACGAGGCAGTTGCATCGCTTCGACAGACACTCGCAGAATGGCTGGAAGCAACAGGATGGACACCCTGATCGGTGTTCTCAGGCCCATGGCGCTATGCTTGGAGGTTTTGCCGGACATCATATAGAACCTAGGCAACGTGTGGAGCAATCTCGACTACCAGCCCCAAACGTGACGACTGACGAACCAACACAGGCGGGCTGCCTGATAGGCGTTGTTATTACCGACAATCGTGCCGTCGTGCTCATAAACCAATTGTGCTCACTGCCATGCTTCTACCTCAATGTGCCTAATTCCACTAAGGCATGCACCAAAAAAAAGTATCGCTGTAAAATCTGCTTCAAGTTGCAGAATGAAGGCATCACACCCGAAGTACTCCCCGTGCTTCACGCAATAGTGATCGAAATCAAAAATGGCGTGGCGGTAGTCCACGGCAGCTAAAAAGTTCCTCAAGTCTTGTCCGCATCCACCCGCTTGTACGTTCGATGCCGCCTCGCATCTCTGCCACGCTACAGAGAATCAGGAGGCTTCCGGATGAGCATCCATCCAGATACCAACAGGGCCGTTCCTTTCTCGCCGGAGGTCGCGAATGGTATTTGTGTGGAGCAGGTATCTTATGATGGTTTGCCTGTGTTGGCGTCAGGGAATGTGTGCTTCTCGAATGTGAATCCTGCATCCGCCAACTCATCCAGATGCTGCCCAAGTCCCTTCTTCGGCCCACTCCAACTCCGTCTGACCTTCGGCGGAACCACCTTTGACGCAGGCGTGATCATCCACCCACCATTCGGAAGGGTTTCAACCAAATAGGTCTCACCCTTTACAACTCCGTGGATCGTTAGCCGGCCACGGCCTCCTCCTTTGACTGTTTTCGACATATCGGAATTTAGGCGGTGGTTTCCACGTTTGGATGATCTACGCGCTTGCCAATTGTGGCGCACTTCATCCCGTGCGCTTTTGGCAGTTTGGCCGGATACCGGTCGGTGGTCATTTTTGAGCGTGGGGCCTGATCACCCTCGAAGGATCCAATATCGGCGGGAATGAATGCCGGGTTCAACTCCCGCAAATGTCACTCAGCGCAGAGTTGGCCCGAGTCTTTGTGGCTCCATAAACGCTGCTGCTTGATCCGTTGATGAATCCAAGCTCTGTTATCGCGCGCAGGCTTGTCGATGTCCCGGCAATCCACTTTCTGGCCCGGTCGGTTTCAATCTGCCTATCCCATGCCGCCACGAGGAGCACGGACACGTCCAAAGGATATGTCACGGAAAGCCCTCCTTGGCGCGCTGTACATCTTCGTTCGTGATTTTGCGTCCGTTTGTCAGCAAAAGCCTGCCATTTACCTTGATCAGCCTCGCCTTCACCGGCTGCTCCTCCTGCTCCCCCACCCTGGTGAAAACCAGTTTGCCAGGGGAAACCTGAGAAATCAAATAGCACTCGCCGGGCTTCACAAGACCGGTCAGGGCGCCTGTGCGATTTTTCGCATCAATCTTCGTCCGGTTCACTTTTTCTCATGGTGGGAATTTCCCACATCCCCCACCCCGGTGCATCGGCTTTTGGCGCCCCTTGTCTCGACAAATTGTGCGATTCTTTCCGTTCCCTGGAGTCGCGCAGCCATCCACAAAGCGAGGCGGTAATCCACTTCGATCTCATACCTCACCTGACCTTCGCAATGAATGTCCCGCGCCGGAATGCAAGTTGTCAACCCCATCGGATGGCGTAACACTGGTCGATGACTGGTCATTTTGATAAAGCTCTATGGCAACTGTAACTACATTCCAAGCAAAGCCCCGGTTCGGTGAACCGCTCGACCGGGTGGGGCGGGGCGAACCTCCGGGCGGGGCGCTCGCTGATGGCCAAACGCCGCGGATTTGCGCGGCTGACTGACCAAGACGTCAAGGATTCCATCGAAGAAGGACGCCCATGATCGATGGGTTCATCGCGCACTCCCCGGTCGGCGTGGCGTGGGCGGTTCATTCGCAAGCTATCGCAGCCACGGACGAACTGCAGGACCGAGTGGCGCAGGGCAGCCCGTTAGTCGTGCCAACGCTGTGGCCCTTTGAAGTCGCCAACTCCCTGCCGGTCTTGCTCCGGCGAAAGAAGATTCTGGCAGACCGGAACTCGAAGTTGTTGATCAAGGCAATGATCGTCGCTGTGATCATCGGGACGCGTAGTATCCGTGAATCTCCCAACCCTTCCTCGCCGGGCAGCAGTGATTTCTACCCTGACAGCCTAACCGCACAAGCGTTGTGTCTCATATGTGGAACGGTATTGATTTTAACGTCTCGTTTGGGATACGTTATTGCCCATGTCTGAGAGCCAATCACTTCCATTGCCAGCTGTGCGAGCCCTGCGCGAGTTGGGTCGAGACCTGGCGCTCGCCCGACGACGGCGCGGCATCTCCACTAAAGACATGGCAGCACGACTGTTCATTGGACGGAGCACGCTCTGGCGTTTGGAAAAGGGTGATCCGACCGTCTCGATGGGAACCCTGGCCAGCGTCGCTTTTATCCTCCAAATGCATGACCGCCTCGCCGGTCTCGCCGCCCCGTCCAAGGACACCCTGGCACTCAAGCTGGATGAAGATCGTCTTCCCCGCCGGATTCGGCGGAAGCAATCATGAGCATCGAAGTTCATCTCGATTGGGAGGGATTGACCCATTCTGTGGGGGTGCTTCATTCGGCAACGCGCGGCCCGTCGGTTACCTTCGAGTATCATGCCGACTGGCTCAGGGGCCCGAACTCCTTCGCCATTGATCCCACGAACTTACCGTTGCGTCCGGGGCCGCATCACGGGACGGCGCTCTTCGGGGCGCTTCAGGATTCCGGACCGGATCGATGGGGCCGCGTCCTCATCGAACGGGCGGTTCGCCGCGGTGTTCTTGAATCCAAGCCCTACCGTGATTTGGACTATGTCCTGGCGCTCGAAGACTCTTCACGCATCGGCGCTCTCCGTTTTCGAGCAGATCCCAACGGCCCTTTTTTGGCGGTCGGTGACGGAAGGATTCCGCCGGCAGCGCAGCTGGCTGCCCTGATGACTGCGGCCGATGCCGTGCATGGCGAGACCGAAACCGCCCAAGACCTGCGCTTCCTACTGGGTGCGGGGTCACCCTTGGGCGGTGCCCGACCCAAATCCGTGGTGGCACTCCCCGATGGCCGGCTGGCCATCGCCAAGTTTCCCAAGGAGACCGACGATTACAGCGTCGAACTCTGGGAGGCCGTCGCGTTGCGGCTCGCCGCCGGCGCCGGCATTCGCACGCCGGAGCATGAACTGATCCGGGTGGCGGATAAACCGGTGCTGCTGTCCCGGCGCTTCGATCGGGGGGACGGGACCCGCGTTCCCTTCCTCTCCGCTTTGTCCATGATGGGGCTGAAGGACGGCGACCACGGCAGTTATCCCGAGTTGGTCGATGTGCTGACG
>CAIZGN010000257.1 GCA_903932505.1 Candidatus Hydrogenedentota bacterium | reverse complement strand
TCAAGTCGATCGAGGCCACCAAGAAGAGCAGTACTCAACGAGATGCCTTCGGCAAGACCGTCACTGCTGATAATCGGTCAGGAAATCAGACACGCATCAAGGCCAGGCTGGAGGCTGAACGATTGACCGTTCGTTAGGCAGATTGGCGGATCGGTGCTATAGGTGACACTTCGGGTTCTCTATTGCGAGGGTTACCGTCATGCAAGACGTCCTGCAGTACCTAAAGAATAACGGTCAGTGCCTCGACTCCGAGATTGCTGCCGGCATGGGGATTCCACTCAAGCAGGTGAAGCAACATATCTCCGCCCTCGCGGCCCTCGGTGAGATCACAACGTGCAGCGTGACACGATTCACCGGTGGCAAGAAGTTTGAAGGAACCCAGTGTCGTCCAGCTACATTCATTCCACCCAGGGCACCGGGCAGAAGCCCTGGAGCATAGGCAATGTTGGCCGCGTGACCCTGTCTGTTAGTTTCACGATTCTCAAACAATGATTGGTAGCATTTGAATGTCGCTCCAATGAGATTTTGGCGCGGTATTGACTGACAAACGCTGCAATAAGGATCAGCGAAGATGAAAGACAAGGCGTATGTTGCAGGTGTCGGCATGGTGCCGTTCGGCAAGCCGGGAACGACGGAAAGTTATGACGTCATGGCGGCGACGGCAGTGCGCAAAGCCTTGGCTAGTGCTGGCCTGGATTATTCTGCGGTGCAACAGGCTTTCGTTGGCTACGTCTACGGAGACTCCACTTCCGGCCAGCGTGCGCTATATGGCGTGGGCATGACAGGTATTCCGATCGCCAACGTTAACAACAATTGTTCGACAGGCTCGACTGCGCTCTTTCTCGCCCGTCAAGTGATCGAGGGTAGCATGGCCGATTGCGTTCTGGCTTTGGGCTTCGAGCAGATGCAGCCTGGTGCGCTGACAGAACACTGGACAGATCGTCCTTCACCTTTCGCCGACTTCGACAAGCTGTGTTCGGAAATCAATCCCTATCAGGTACCGCTGGCAGTTCGCTACTTCGGCGGAGCAGGGAAGGAATACATGGAAAAGTTCGGTGTCAAGCCAAACATCTTTGCCAAGGTACGCGCCAAAGCTAGTCGCCATGCCGCAAGCAATCCGGTGGCCCTGTTTCGCAAGGTAGTATCAGAAGAGGAGGTCATGGCCGCGCCCCTCATCTTCCCGGAAGCTGGCATGACGCGCTTGATGGCCTGCCCGCCGACCTGCGGTGCTGCGGCGGCCATTCTCGTCTCTCACGGCTTTGCGGAAAAGATGAATCTCGACCGGCGGGTATTCATTGTGGCGCAATCGATGACCACCGATCGACCCGGCACCTTCGACAAGCGGAGCATGATGGCGCTCGTCGGAGCAGACATGACGCGTGAGGCTGCGGACCAGGTCTACGAAAAGGCTGGCGTCGGCCCTGAGGACATTGACGTAGCCGAACTGCACGACTGTTTTGCCCAGAACGAGGTCCTCACCTACGAAGGCCTGCGCCTATGTGAGGAAGGAGGGGCCGATAAGTTTGTCACTAGTGGTGATAACACCTACGGTGGCCGCATCGTCACCAATCCCTCAGGGGGGTTGTTGTCTAAAGGTCATCCGCTTGGCGCAACGGGTCTCGCTCAGTGCGCGGAACTCGTTGAACAGTTACGCGGCGAGGCCGGTGTTCGGCAGGTGCCCAATGCTCGACTCGGCTTGCAGCACAACCTGGGTTTGGGCGGCGCCTGCGTAATAACACTCTATCAGCGTGCCGCCTGAACATGAACCGAAATCCATGTTTGCCGCAAGTCCCATTCACTTCAATGATTTCCGATGGTCCGTTGAAGGGCGGAATCAATAACGTGCGGCACTAATGTCAACAGAAGAAGCGCAATTCCTCGTCGAAGGCATCAGCCTAACCAAGACCTACCGAGGTAGCAACCGGCCCGCGGTGGCCGACATCAGTGTGCGCGTGTTGCCAGGCGAAATTCTGGGTGTGATCGGCCCTAACGGTGCGGGCAAGACAACCTTGATGGCCTGTCTGCTGGGCCTGCTGAAACCGGAGGTAGGGCATATCCGGTTGGGTGGGCATCCATCAGGCAACCTCCAGGCCAACGCCTTGGTGGGTTACCTGCCTGAACGTCTTCGCTTCGATCCCTGGATGACCGGATGGGATTTCGTCGCCTTCCACCATGCGCTGACGGGCCTACCCGACGGTGAAAGAGATAACGCAGTAAAAGCGGTGCTCGAAGACGTCGGCCTCGATCCGCAGGCTTGGTCGCGGTCCATTAAGGGCTACTCCCGCGGCATGTTGCAACGGGTCGGCCTTGCACAGGCCCTGGTCGGCCGGCCCCGTATCCTCTTTCTGGACGAGCCCACCAGTGGCATGGATCCCGATGGGGTTCTACACACCCGCCAGCGTCTCCAGACTTTTGCCACCGAAGGTGGGGCCGTCGTGGTTAATTCGCACCAACTTGACCAACTGTCCAAGCTCTGCCACCAAGTGGTCTTTATCAAGGAAGGCCGTTTGGCTGGAACTGAGCGGTTGGCCGGCTTAGCCAGCCTGCGTTGGTTTGTTCGGTGGGTGAAGACCGAGGGGGTCATGGACGTGGCCCGGACCGTGATGGCC
>CAIZGN010000256.1 GCA_903932505.1 Candidatus Hydrogenedentota bacterium | reverse complement strand
CCCGCCGTTCCGGGGATGGCTCACGCCAGGAAATTCGCAGTGGAAAAGGTCGGGTCATAGTCTATGGACCGGATTTTGAAGTGAAACCGCTGCCCGCCATCATCTGTGAGCAGGTCGAGGCCTGCCTGCCTGTGAAGGTGACGGGTGCGGTTCAATACCTGGTGAACATTAAACCCAACGCCATCTATGTGACCCTGATCAACAACAGCGGAGTCACGAAAGCGCCGCGAACACCCGCTGCGATTGACACGACAAAGGCGGCAACCGCCACGGTCCACTACCAGGGAGGATCTAGGCTAAGTTCCGTGAAGGACGCGCGCAACGGAATGCCTTGTGCGATCAGGGATGGCAAGGATGTGACAGTAACGGTCGGTGCCGGAGAGGCGGTGGTGTTGGAGGTGGAGACGGGGGGGAAGAAATTAACAATTAAGAATTAAGAATTAGGGGGTGGTCTTGGTGGTTTTTAGGATGGCGACGAGGATGCGGCAGAGGTCTTTGGCGTCGGAGTGGATGCTATTGAACTCGGATTGGGTGAGGTAGTCTGTGTCCTTCAAGAGCCGAAGCCAATAGGTGGTCTCGCGTGTTTCCTTGTAGGCGATGCTGAGTTTGGAGAGAAAGTCGGCCCGCGATTGGCCTCCGAGGGCCTCCTCGACGTTGGCACCTATTCCGGTTCCAGAGCGCAAGATCTGCTTTGAGAGCACATATTCCTTCTTCGCCGCCACCAAATGCTGTGAGAGACGAACGATCCTGACTGCGAAGGCATAGCTCTTGGCCTGTATGAGGTTTTCAGTCTTCATGGGCTGGCAAAAACCTATCAAGCGTCTGGTGGAATCGTAAATCGAAATCAAAGCCAAATCGAAACTCTTGGTCGGTCGTTCTTAATTTTAAATTCCTAATTTTTGCCTCCGGCTTGGGCCCTGGCAACGCGCTGTGTTGGAGGAAAAAGGGCGCGGCGGGTTGTGAATGAGAATTTAAGGGGTGGGACGGTATTTGTCCGAGGTGGGGTGTTAGGCTGGGGGCATGAATCTTAACGCATCAGCGGGGATGGGTCGGGTTGGGCGGCGGGAACGCAGGCTGATCAAGGCCGCCGTTGACGTTGCGGCGGCTGCGCACGATGCGGTATGCGTGACAAATCCGGAAAACCGGTTCATCCATGCAAATGCGGCGTTTGAACGGCTCTATGGGTGGGTGGTATCTTCGCTGGTCGGCAAGTCTCCCCGGGTATTGCTCAGCTCCCGGTGCCCTGCGGGAACCGAGCAGCATGTGCTGGAGGCGACCTTCCAGGGTGGATGGACCGGAAGGATCGCCAACGTCGATGGGGAGGGGCACGAACTGCTGGTGGACCTGAGAACCACGGCCATCCGGGGGGATGGCGATTCCATTGTCGCCATGCTGGGGTTCGCGGAGGCGATTCCCTGTCCTCCCCCGGACCTGAGTCCCCGACAATTGGAAATTTACGAATGCCTCGGACGGTCCATGGTGGTGAAAGAGATCGGGGCCCTGCTTGGCATCACATCCAGCACGGTGGAGACGCAGATCCGCCGGATGATCAGGAAACTGCCGGATGTCCGCGATATCATAGACCTCCAATGCCATGCCGTTCGATACAACGCGAGGGTGTGCAAAATGGGAGCCATCAAACCACCCTTGGTTCCTTGATGGCTGCTTTGGCATGGATGCCGGACCATGGGCCTGTGGCGCACCACGGTGCCCCAATGCAGTAATCTGCTGTAAATATGCTTTGTGAAT
>CAIZGN010000255.1 GCA_903932505.1 Candidatus Hydrogenedentota bacterium | reverse complement strand
CAATTCCATGGTGCGCAGCATCGCGCTGGTGGTGTAGAACGTGCTGTCGAGCGCGCCTCGCTTGCAGTAGGGGCTGACAACCAGGCCGACGGTACGGCGGGCGTCCACATGGTCCGGGCCGTCCTGCGCATCGTCCTGAATTACGAACACCGCCGTTTCCGGCCAATACCGGCTGCGGCTGATGCGGTCGATGATCATGCCAAGTCCATAGTCGCTGCTGGCTAAGGCGGCTTGCGGTGTGGGCGTACCGGGACGCGTTCCTGTGGTGTGATCTTCAGGCAGGCTCATCACCATGAAATTGGGCAGACGCTTTTCAAGGTCTGTGCTCTCGAAATTCTTTTCGTACTCGTCAAATTCGCGGATAAACTCGGCCGCTCTTTCCGGATCGCGCTGGCCCTGAATCCCGAAGTTTGTTGCGATGTGCCCCTTGAGTCCCTTGATGCGCGGCATGGCTTCCATGGCTTTGCCTTCACTCACCCGTTGGGCCAGCTCGCCGTAGCTGCGGTAGGTGAGCCCTTTCTTGGCGCATTGGTCCCAGAGGTAACCGGCGGTGGGCATCGAGGCGGTGGTGGCATAGGGGGCATTGGTCTTGTCCCCGTAGTTGCCGGGCCAGGTTTTTTCAATGAAATCCGTGGCGTAGGCCGCATTCGACCACTGATGTCCGTCCACGCTGACCTCCGCATCGCAGTAGAGGTTGTCCAGCAGGACGAACTGGTCGGCGATCGCATGGCGGTTGGGCGTTATCTCCCGGCCAAAGATGCACAGTCGCGGATCCGCGTTGCCTTTGCCCATGTCGCCGAAGACCTGATCGTAGGTGCGATTTTCCTGAATGATATAGAGCACATGCTTGATCTTGGAACCCGCGCCCACGGCGGACGGCACCGCAGAGGGTTCTTTTGCGGGGCGGGCTTCTTTGAGCAGGTCGTTGTTATACGGGCAGTTCGCGTAGGCCTGCTGGGTCAGGCTGCGCAGTTGCTGTCGACTTTCCGGGATGCTCACGAGCGAAATGCTGCCCTTCATGAGCGACTTGACTGTGCCCCGCCCTTCCTTGCCGGGCGGCAGGGGACTGTTTGGGCCGTAAATGTCTGAATACGAAGCATTCCCCTTTGCATTGCCTATGAACAAGGTGTGGTTGTGCGGGTCGACGCCCAAGGCAGAGGGATACCAGCCGCTGGGAATGAAACCCAGTACGGCACTCTCCCCCTTCTCTTCCACATTGATCACGCACACGTTATTGTTGTCCCCGTTGGCCACATAAAGCGTTTCCTGTTCAGGATCCAGCGTGAGCGCGTTGGGTGTCGAGCCTTCCGGTGCCTTTTCGTACATCGATGTGGCGATACTCTCCACGGGCTTGAGCTGGGCCGTATCCACCACCACGACCATGTTTTCGTTGGCGCAGCACACGTACAGCCGACCGTCGCGGGCCAACACCATCGCGCCAGGATTGTCTCGCACGGCAATGGTTTGCGTGACCTGCATGGTGGCCGAGTCAATCACACTGACACTCGCGCTGCCCCAGTTGGACACATACAGGCGAGCGCCATCGGGGCTGATTACGACCTCACAGGGATTGGTTTGCACCGGGACGCGACTCAAGACCTTCCCGCTGGAGGAGTCCAGCGCTACGACGGTTCCCGCAGTCCTGTTGGCGGCATACAGGATGTCTTTTTTGGGATGATGTGCCAAACCCCACCACAGCAGCTCTGCGGCATCGGCCGGTTCGTCATCCGTGAAGGTGGTAGAGGGTGCCTCGGAGAGCCGACCGTTCTTATACTCAAAAACGTAGATCGGCGAGCGTGTACTTTTTCTTTTGGTATTGGAACCGGCCACATACAGCCGTTTGCCATCGGGGTGCCATGCCAAGCCCATACCTGCGGTCGGCACGGAGATTTGCTGCAGAAGTTCGCCGCTCTTGCTCTTCATCACCACGAGGCCATGCCGGTTAAAGCCACCGTGTACCGCCACCATCACCTTCCCGTCCGGCGCGTTTACGAGGTTCAGCGGCAGATCTTCCGTGGGGATACTCTTGGCAGGGGGCGTCAATGTCCATCCGTTGGGCAGCAGATAACCATTTTCGGTCGGGCCCGGCCACTGGGGAGCGTCCGCCGCTGCACCTTCCGAAACCCAGCCCGCACACAATATTCCGACAAGAAGCGCAATTGATAAAATACTGAACCGCATGGCTGCCTTTCTTTCAGCGGCGCTCGCCCTCGAAACGCATCGCTCTGTTTGCGACTGAACACGAAGTGAGAATAACAGGAACGACAAGGACGCCGCCATTTTGTGGTTGGGTTCGTCGGGGGGGGGCTCAACGCAGCTCGTCGAGGAATTCCTGAACAGCGGCGAATGCTTGCACGGTCGCATCGGATTCGTCGCGCAGGAATCTGGCATAGCGCTGGGGGCCATCGTGCGCGGGACTTTTGAATTCGGATTCCAGAACAGCGATGGCATGCCTGAATGCCGAAGACCGTTTCTCGTCCCCGGTGATTTGGTGCGCAACGAGCGCGGGGCCCTTGTCTGCATACCGCAGCATGTAGACCAGGTCGTTGGCGTCCTTGCCTTCGCGGCGTGCGTTGAATGCCAAGGCCTTGAGGGCTATGAAGGGAACTGGGCGGCAAACGCGCAGTTTGACGGCGACGATTCCGCCGAGAAGCGATTTTCCTTCGACGGTAATCTCGCGGGGCGACTTGAAGGCGAGACCCATTCCCTCCGCCTGAATGGCGCTCAGCTGACTTTCGATGGCGCGTATGACAGTACGCGGGCCGTCGTAGATGGTGGTCAAGAAATCTACGACGATTGATCCTCCCTCGGATTCCATCACGAAGGAATGACGGCGTTCGTTGCCCCGATCATTGGTGTCGGGGCGAAGGCCAATACGCTCCAACGTTTGGCGAATGCCGGAATAGGCCTTTACATTGGACACTGCCAAGCTGACCGCGAGGTCCACATCCAAGGTTCCACAATGCCGGGGGATGTGTTCGTCGTGTTGCGATACAAGATAGCGGGGCACCAGACCGCCCACCAAAACCAGATGGTCGTGATAGTCGGCCAGCCGAGACCACACTTCGAGAAGAACCCGCTCGGCGCGCTCGGTTCGGGAAGCGGTGTAACCGGTCACGTCTTTGGGCTTGTCCATCATCGAGACATCCTCGCGAAGTTGAGGCATTGATGCCGTAACGCATCAGCCTGTTCCCGAGCGCGTCCGGGCATGCGGCAGAGGTCGATGTAAAGTTGGGCATCCGATACCACAGGGCCGGCGTTCGTTGCTGTTGTGAACTGAAAAACGCCTTCCTCATGGGGAACGAGGAGAAGGACATTCCCCTCTTTTCCCACAGGGAAGAGTCCCTTCAAACCCTTCGGCGGTTCGCTCACGTAGGCCATGTACAGGGTGGGCGTGGCGTAGGATGCCCTGAGTTGCGCTCCGCTCCAGCCTGTCCAAGCATAACGAATGCCAGCACCTTGTAGCTGGGTGACCAGTTTGGCGATGCCTTCTTCATAAGTGTTGGCGCTGAGGGCGAAAGCGTGTCTGCGATGTCGGTCGAAGCGGTAGTGTGCCAGCCAATCGTCGAGCAGCCTCTCCGGGTCGTCGAGATGAAGTTGACCTGACCGGTTCGACACATATTGCTGCTTGATAAGACGTGCGGTCAGGGTACTCACATATCCGGGGTTCAATCCTGTTTCGCGCGCAAGGTCGGCGCGCATGAAATCGCCCGGATATTTTTTGAGCATGGCCCGCAGCAAGCGTGATGCCTTGGCGGTAAAAACGGTGCCGGAAGCGGGTTCCATACCTGCCTGTCGAATTGGTCGAAGTCGTTCGATGTACAGTCCGGGAAGGCGCACGAAAGCGTTGCCGTCGTGGTCGAAGATGGCAACGTCCGCTTCCTTGCAGGCATCAAGAAGCGACCAGGTCAGTCGCGGAACACATAGCGCCGGGTGGGTGCCGCGCTTTGCCATGCGACGCATCGGCTCGACGATGGGGCTGACCTGGTTGGGGGCCAAGGCGGAATGGCAGCCGACCGCAAGGATTGCATCCAGACTGGGCAAGAGAATTTCGAAATCCATGGCACAGTCCGGAGCTTGGGAAACCGTGGTCTGCCCGACTATGCCCGCGTTTCTTAGGGACATCAAGATGTCTTCTGCGCGCTTATTTCGCTTGCCTGGGAGCATGGAGCGGGATTCCTTTCTCTCAAATAGTTTACCATATGGGAAACATTGCGTCAAGACAAATATACCCACTTGTCAAATATTTTCGCGAATTGGATATCGCATCATTTGTACAAAAAGGGTGACTTGTACGACCTGCGTCGTTGCAAAGCAACGGTCATGGCTCTATACTCGGGGGGACGGGTGGCAAAGGATGATCAATGACGGATTCAACAGGCAGGATGGTCAATGGAGCGGTGGAAGCGGGATCGGGGGTGCGCATTCCGCCTGTTCGGTTGATGTCGCTGGACGCATTGCGCGGTTTCGACATGCTTTGCATTATTGGTGCGGACGCGCTGGTGAAGTCGCTTTCCAAGGTCAGCGATGCGGGCGTCGTGGGTTTTGCGGCGGGGCAACTCACGCATGCGCCTTGGGAGGGATTCCGTTTCTACGACCTGATTTTTCCGTTGTTTCTCTTTATGGTGGGCATCTCAACCGTTTTTTCCATTGAGAATGTGGTCGCTCAAGAAGGCAAGAAGGCAGCCTATGTCCGAATCTTCAAGCGCTTTGCCTTCCTTTGGTTTTGGGCATTTATCTACAGCGGGGGATTCGCGCAGGAAAAAATAAGTTTTGCCGGGGTATTGCAGCGCATTTCTTATTGCTACCTGATTAGCTCGCTGCTCTTTCTAAATTTCCGGTTGCGCGGGCTGGTTGCCGTTTGTGTTGGCATTCTCCTTGGCTATTGGGTGCTCATGACCTTTGTGCCCGTGCCGGAACTAGGGTACCCGACCTTTGACATGCATACCAACTGGTCCAACTATCTGGATAGGCATTACCTGCCCGGTGACCGGGAGGAGCGTGGTTGGCGGAATGAGGGCATGCTCAGCACGGTTCCGGCTGTGGCCACCTGCCTGCTTGGTGTATTTGCGGGGCTGCTCCTGAAGGCCACATCGGTGCCACCGCGTCGCAAGGTGGCCTGGTTGGTGGGCAGCGGGGTTGTTCTGCTGATTTGCGGCTATCTGTGGGGACTGCAGTTCCCCATTATCAAGCGCATCTGGACTTCCTCTTATGTGCTGGTCGCGGGCGGATACAGTTGCTTATTTCTGGCCGTTTTCTATGCCGTGATAGAGGTGGGGGGATGGCGACGATGGGCCACGCCTTTCGTGTGGGTTGGCAGCAACGCACTGATGATCTATCTCCTGGCGGGAATCATCCCGCACCACGAACTTACCGGCCGAATCATCGCTGGACCCATTCAGCAATGCCTGGCACCCTATGATGCCTTCGCGGAAGCGCTTCTCGCGTTGGCGCTGGCACTGATACTCCTGCGCTTTCTGTATCAGCGGAAAATCTTCCTGCGGGTCTAGAAATCACGCTATTTTTCAAAGCAATTCATTTTCGACGGGCGAAGAGCCTATAATGCCGCGCTTATTTATGTTCCCTGTTGGAGAAAAGGAGTTCGTTGAATGACAAGGATTGGATTGAGGGTTCAAGGCTATGCAGTGCTCGCTGTGTTGTGCAGTCTTCTTGCCGCAGTAAGATCCGAAGCCGCCGTGGTGAACCTGTGGACCTATGCGCCTCCGGAAGGATTTGTGGATGCCAGTATTGACGTAAGTCCGGCGGTTGCGGATATCAATGGCGACGGGCAGCCGGAAATTGTCATCGGAACAACCTACGGCCATGTGGTTGCGCTCAAGCGCGATGGCAAACCGCTTTGGAAGACCTTTGAGGGACGATCGCGCGGTTTGGCTATGTGGATGCGGGTGTCTTGATGCCGGTCAAGGAAGAGCCTAAGCAAGTGCGTGTCGTGACTGACGCTCGCTGGCAAACGCTTCAATCGGTTCGGGAAAAAATGGCGCAGCTCCTTGAGAAATTGCAGGCGCAATAGGTGATAGAGCCGCGCAAGATGAATTGAGCATGGATGTGATTAGGATCAGTGGATACGGGTTCCCTGAATACACCGTTCCTGATCCGGAGAGTGTTGATCCTGGTAAGATGCGTCTTGAAAGACGGGAATGCCAACCGGTATAAACGTAAACTGTGCGTACAACCAACATAGAAGGAGGATAGCGAACCATGAGTGAGACAAAACCCCGCAGTTCCGCTTCGGCAACGAATTCAGCCATGTATCAATTGAAACTTTCACTTTCTGGTACCCCTGCGTGGCGCAGGCTACTGGTGCGCGAAGATATGAATATTGGACTTCTTCACGCGGTGATTCAAGTGGCTATGGGTTGGACGAACAGCCATCTCCACCTATTTTTCATCAACAATAAACTCTATACCGATCCCAGCACATCGGACAATATGGACATTGATGGTCCGCCCGAACTGGATGAAGGAAAAAGCACTCTGAAAGAAGTTGCTCCCCGCGAGAAAACCAAGTTCACTTATGAATACGATTTCGGTGATTCATGGGAACATAAGGTGACCGTGGAAAAGATACATGCACCCGATGGCAAGCGCAAGCATTTTGCGGAATGTATAGACGGACGGGGTGGCTGTCCACCGGAAGACTGTGGCGGGGTTGGGGGATATGCGGAGCTACTGGACATTATGAAGGAACCCGGGCACAGCGAATACGAGTCCATGAAGGAGTGGCTTGGGGATCGCTTCGACCCTGAAAAGCTCGATATTGACCATGTCAATGCGCACCTCCGAATGCTTAAATGGCCTCGCACCTCGGAGCTTGGATTGGCAAAGGTGCTCATGGCGCGCGATGGGTTCATTGAGTAATGAGGCCACATGCTTGATACCTAGTCCTCGTCCCGCAATCAGTGCGGCTGTTATTGCTTAGAGATCGATTTTTTCGCAATGGTGCAAGGTGGGTTGTGCTGCATGCGTAGTGTCACTGTTGAAAATATCACCGTGCAGTTTGACCGGGACGGTCGCAGCGATTTTCGTCGCAGTGGCGCGGTCAACTGGTTCGGCAAGCCGGTGATCGTCCAGTTTCGCGCCCATGAGTTTCATTTTGACCTGGAAGGGCGGATACAGCGGATCGACGGTTTTTCAGCCAATCATGTGTGGGACTGGATCCAGCGCACGATGGCGAATGACTGGTTGTATTATGACGGCAACTCGTATTCGGGGGATACCCCGCCGCCGGAACCCCTGATTGGCGATGCGGTCTGGGCGGTCAACGGGCGAACGGATCTGCCCATGCTGCAAGGGCACGGCGGGCTTCAAAGGGATTATGTAGCAAAGGCTTTGGCGCACTTTGATGATTTGATCCGGACGATCCGGGAGCTGGTGGAACGAAGACCCGGGGTCGAACTCGATGATCCGAATCGTCTGTGGTGCTTTTTGGAGAAGGCGGCGAAAAACGACCGGGCACAGCTACAGCGCATCGCGGAAGAAATTCACGGCATCCACGGTGGCATGGCGGTACTGCCGCCGGACACAATTGCGGTTGACTATCGGGTCATCCTGCTCAAAGTCATGGAAGGCTGTGTGAACGCCTGTCGTTTCTGCACGGCGCGGGGTTCGTTGGCCTTTGCCATGAAAAGCAGGGACGATATCGACCGGCAGATTGCGATGCTGGCGGCGATTTATGGCGAGGATCGGCTCAACTACAATTCGGTGGTGCTTGGTGAGTGCGATGCCTTGCTGTCGCCCGAGCTTGAGTATGCGGCCACGCAGGCCTATGAAGCTTTCGCTTGCGGGGCATCCTGCCTGACCGGTGCCAACCTTTTTCTGTTTGCCACCAACAAGACTTTTCTTGCGCAGTCGGAGGCGGCCTTGGACAGGCTTGAGGCGCTGCCGTTCGACCGGATCGCGATTAACATCGGCTGGGAAGCGGGAAGCGACAAGGTCCTGCGCCATCTCGGCAAGCCGCAGACCGCGCGGGGCGTTCTTGCGGGGATGGAACGGGCCGGAGTCATTAACCGAACCCGCAAAAAAGTGCAGGTATCCGGCAACTTCCTGTTGACGGATCAATACGAATGCGATGACATCGCTATAGCCATTCGCGCCTCGCAGTATTGCGGGCCGCTGTACCTTTCACCCCTGCGCGGACAATGCAGCGCACGCCACGCGCTGCGTGATCTCGCAGCCCTCAAACAGGTACGACCCGAGGTCTGCGTGCGCCTGTATACGATGCAGCGGCTCTAAGTTTTCGCACCTTGCATCCGGGAGGGGTGACGTTTACACTATGAATGATCGGCAGCCCTGCACATTCGAAGAATGTTCGACCAGGGTCGCGGCGAATAAAGCATCCCCGGAAGGGGAAATCATAGGATTTTATCGGTGTCAAACAACAACGGATCGGGACAGGGGAAATGGGCTATTACTGTGCTGCGCTGTGCCATCGGCTGGCATTTCCTGTATGAGGGGCTGGCAAAAATCGCGTCGACCCATTGGACGGCGCAGGGATATCTTGCCGGTGCCCAAGGCCCGCTTGCGGACGTCTATCATTGGATTGCTGCGTCCAGCCAGCTGCTGCCTGTTGTGGATCGGCTGAACATGTACGGCCTTGCCCTCATCGGGCTGGCCTTATTCCTTGGGGTCGCGATACGCTTTGCCGCCGTATCGGGTATTGTGCTGTTGGCACTTTACTACTTCGCGTATCCTCCCTTCGGCGGCACTATCCTCAGTCCCACCGAGGGCACCCTGTATCTGGTCAACAAGAATGTGGTCGAAGCGCTCGCGCTGGCGGTGGTGCTGTTTGCGCGGGAGCGGGGATATGGCTTGTACGGCCTGATCAGTGCGCTCAAGGCTGGGAAAGCGACCGAGCCTGCCGAGGAGGTTGCTTCCAATTCCCGCCGCGAGGTACTGAAACACATGGCTGCGCTGCCGGTGCTGGGCGTCATGGGCTACGGCGCGTCCAAGCAGTTGAGCGGCGGTCGGGTAGACGGATTTTCCGGTGCGACTTTGAAATTGACCGTGCCGTCCATCAAAGATCTCGCTGGCACCTTGCCCAAGGGCAAGCTCGGCAAGTTCGAGCTTAGTCGGCTTGTGATGGGCGGTAACATGATCGGTGGTTGGGCGCATTCGCGCGACCTGATTTATGTGCCCGATCTTTCTTTGGCCTACAACACCGAACAGAAGATTTTTGACACGCTGATGCTTGCGGAAAAGGCCGGTATTAACGCCATCAATATCGGATGGCCTTCCAACCCGGTGCTTCAGAAGTACAAGAAGGTCACGGGCAGCAAAATCATCGTGATTTCGCAGGTGGCACCGGACATGAAGAACCAGGATTATTTTCGCGAGATTAATCTGGCGATGGATTGCGGCGCGGATATTCTTCAGGTTCAGGGAAACTGGACCGATGTGTTGTCGCGCGATAACAAGTTCGACGTGATCGCGCAGATGCTGGACAAGATCCGCAGTCAGGGCCATGTGGCGGGTTTGGGCGCGCACTCGGTGGAAGGCCTGGTTTTGTGTGAGGAAAAGGGCATCATTCCCGATTACTACATGAAAACCCTGCATCACGATCGGTATTGGTCGGCGCATCCCGTGGAAAACCGGACGTCTTACGAGGTGATGGGCGGGAATTCACCGGACCACAACAAATTTCACGACAACATGTTCTGCGCCTTTCCCGAAAAGGACGTCGCCTTTGTCGAGCGGGTCAAGGTTCCCGTCATGGGCTTCAAGATACTGGCGGCGGGTGCCATCCAGCCCAATGATGGTTTCAATTGGGCTCTTCAAAATGGTGCGGATTTCATTTGTGTGGGTATGTTTGATTTTCAGGTCATCAAGAACGTCAACACCGCGATCGAGGTGCTGGCCAATCTAAAAGACCGCAAACGCGAATGGTACAGCTAGCCCTTTGGCATAGCTCAGCCGTGGGGCAGACATTCCTGTCTGCCCAGAATGGAATAGTGCAGACATTCCTATCTGCCCATCGGACATCAGCCCAAAATGTGGGGCAGACATTCCTGTCTGCCCATCT
>CAIZGN010000254.1 GCA_903932505.1 Candidatus Hydrogenedentota bacterium | reverse complement strand
GTTCTGGCTCGGATGTTGCGGGATGCGGCTCCTGGCTTGGTGGCGATTGTTGAGCTGGACTGGTATTACCGGGATCAGGCGCACTTGAGTCCGGGGGAACGCGAGCAGACGAATTATGATGCGCCGGAGGCGATTGAATTGGATCGGGTGACGGAGGATGTGCGGGGTTTGCTGGAGGGGTATGGGGTTGAGGCTCCGGTCTATGATTTTTCGACCCATACCCGGTCGAGCGCGACGCGGCGTATTGAGGTGCTGCCCATTATTCTGGTTGAAGGGATTCATGCGCTGAGTTATGCGCCGTTGCGGGAACTTTTTCATACGAGTGTGTTTGTTGACACGCCTGCGGATCTTCGTTTGGCGCGGCGGATTCTTCGGGATATCGCTGAGCGTGGTCGGACGCCTGAGAGCGTGCTGCGTCAATATGTGGAGCAAGTCCGGCCGATGCATGAACGCTGGGTTGAGCCCGCGAAGCGTCATGCCCAGTGGGTCTTGCCGGGTGACGGGCCACTGGAGCGCCAGGTCGAGGCACTGTGGGAGTGCCTGCCCGGCATTCGACCGTAATTTGCAGGAAGATTATTTTCGGCGGCGTGCTCTGCCGAGGAAAGCGAGCGAGGCGGCTAGAACCGCTAAGCCTGCGGCACCGGCTACCGGCAGTGCGCCGTGAAGAAATACTTGGACGTAGTCCGTGGCACTTTCGTAGACGTAATTGGCGGCATCGGTGACTGTGACGGAGTAGACGCCGGCATCGAGGATCGTTGCGTGGGGAACGATCAAGGATGGGCTGTTGGCACCGGGAATGTCTGTGCCGTTGTATTGCCATTGATAGGTGGCGGGGGGGAGCAGGTTGGTGGCGGCGACATTGAAATTTAGTGCGTTGCCTTCTTCCACCAGTCCGGGGCCGTTCACGCTGACTTGAACCACGGGCATGGTTGATTTCCGGTAGAGGTCAAAGAAGGTGTAGGGGTCGCAGAACTCCCAGTTTTCTGCCGGATATCCGGCGATGAGGGCGTCGTAGACGTTCTTGATGGTGGTGGGGGTTTGCAGGACGAGTCGAAAGATGAGGAACTGCGGTTTGCCGGGTGTGGCGTAGGCGGCGATGGCGGCGGCGGTGGCTGCAGGATTGCCGGGTTGGGGCGTGGGCAGGTCGGTGGTGTGTCGCATGAAGGGGGTGATACCGACGAGGGGGTTTGCGAACCCGAGTTGCATGCCGACACCATCGGGTGAAAATGCGGCGTAGGCTTGTTGCACATTGAGGGGCATATCGCCCAGAAATCCGCTGATGACAAAACCGGTAATGCTGTAGTCGAACTGCCCGTACCAGCGCTGGTTGTGTTGCACCCAGAGGGGCAGGGCATCGGGCAGTCCGCTGCCCTGACGATTTCCGGTAAGCAGGTTGGGATGGACGTAGCCGGCGCCACTGTCGCCGCCGATGAACCAGTCATTGGGGGACTTGGTCGCGTAGACGTGGTCGAAGACGTAGGGTGCGCGTTCGGCGAGGTTGGGGTTGAAGGCCCAGGCGATGGGGAGTGTGCCACGGGCCGGGTCGTCCCATACGCGGGGGATGTTTTTTGAGAGCCAGGCGGCGGAATCGTAATCCCCCATGTAGATGAGCACATAGGTCATGTCTTCGAGGGGGCGTTTTGCGGGGCGGGGATTTTGGGCGTAGTGGGGGGCTAGCGGGCAGTGCATGTAGGCTGAGGCGTTGACCATGCAGGCACTTCCGTAGGCGTCGCCGTCCAGGAAGGCGTTGCGGGCAGTGAGGATGTCGGCGTACTCCCATTCCGTGAAGACGGGTTCGTGATGTCCTCCGGCTTGGGCATAGTTCGAGTATTTCCATTGCCAGGGGGTGAATCCGCCGACGGATGTGAGTGCGGTTCCGGCGTTGCGGGTGTATTGGGATTGAAGAATGGCGATGAGGGTCTGCTTGTCTGTGCCGAGGGGCTGTGTGGGGTCATCGACGGGCTTTTCATCCGCCCAAGGGCTGAGGTCGAAGAAGAAGGCCTTTCGGGCAATGTAGAAGTCGTGGTTGGTAAGGGTCGCGTTCGGCAAATCGGAATAGGACAGGCCGGGGGAACCGGGGGATTGTGAACAGGCGTCGACGAAGTTTGCCATGAGGGTGTGGCTACACTTGTCTTTGTCGAGGTATTCCCGCTTGGCCCAGAGGTAGGCGTCGCATTTGGGGCTGCCGGTTTCTGCTCCGGTGAACATGCCGCTGAGGTTGGTGACGACTGGCGGGAGGACGTTCGCCGGACTCAGGTAGGCGATGAGCGGACTGCCTGCCCGCAAGGGCAGGAGTCCGTCGACTCCGCAGATGGTGGCGGCCACATTGGCCGTTGCGGGGACGTTGGGATCCCATAGCACGAGGCCGGTGACCTGCTCGGGGAATCGCTGCAGGAGTGCGGCGAGGTCGTTTTCGTTTTCGACGGTGGTGGTTTGGAGCCATCCGGCGCGCTGTGTATTGAGCCAGTAGTCATCGAGGTTGTTTCCGTCGGCGTCGAGAAAACGCAGCGCGAGACGGGGTTCATTGCGGTTGGCGAGCCCCTGTAGCGATGCAACGAGCTTGAGGGCGTCATAGCGCAGCACGTCGTTTGCGGGGAGGGACTGAAGGCAGGCTTGCATGTCGAAATATACCAGCGGCGCGGGGGGAAGATTGTGTGTGTCGTCTGCGGCAGCGGTTCGCGCAAGAAGAAGCATCCCGAGGAGGGGGATTGCGCAAAGCGCAAGACGAAACCGTCGTGCGAAGTTTTTTGAATCGGAGCACATGAGCCGCATGGGTGGGTATTCCTTCATCGCAACAAAGACCAGGTTTTTTCGACGGCTCGAAATTGGCACCGTCTTTTGTGCCCGCAAGGGTGGTGCAATGTGGACGGTGAAACGCATCGACAGGGCATCGCCGGGGGGGGCGCAGAACAGGGGAAAAAGTAGCAGAAGTGGGTTGAATAATACAAACGGTTGGAGGTTGAAAACGGGCAGCCGGGCATATTTTGAAAAGAGGCGGCTTGGCCCGTATAATCTTTGACTATATGGTAAAAAGCAATCCTATCACCTTTAGTGTCTTGGGCGGGGGCGGCGAGGTCGGCGCGAACTGCTTTCTGTTGTGCGTGGACGGCCACCAGATCCTGCTGGACTGCGGTACACATCCGAAGAAGGAAGGGCTGCAAGCTCTTCCCGACTTCTCGATGTTGGAACGCGCTCCGGACGCTCTGATCATTTCGCACGCGCATGTGGATCATTGTGGCGCGGTGCCGTATCTGACGCAGTTGCATCCGTCGGTTCGCTCCTTTACAACTGTGGCCACGGCCCGGATCATGGATCGCATGCTTCACAACAGCGTGGCGGTGATGGGGTCTATTGCCAAGGAGCGGGGCATTTTGGAATACCCGCTGTACGAGCACAAAGACGTGAACTTCGCGATGCGCGGCACGCAGGGCATCGAGTACGGGGTTCCTATCCTTTTGCCACTGGATCCCCCTGCGGAGGTGACGTTTTATTTTTCGGGGCATGTGATGGGGAGCGCGAGCATCCTGCTTCGGTTTACGGACCACGTGGTGTGTTACACGGGCGACATGTGCGAGACGGATCAGGAACTAATGGCCGGATGGGATCCCCTGGAAAAGAATTTTCGGGTGGACACGCTCATTACGGAATCGACCCACGGGGCTATGGACGCAAGTGGCGTTCGGCCTTATGCGGAGGAGATCGAACGTCTGGGTGTGGCGGTGGCTGGGGTGTTGAACGGTGGTGGAGCCGTGCTAATACCGAGTTTTGCACTGGGTCGAACCCAGGAAATGTTAAACATCATTGCCCGTCTGCAGGAAGAGGGCAAGGTGCCGCAGGTTCCGGTGTATGCCTCGGGTCTGGGGCGTGCGATTTATGAGCTGTATGACCGGTTCAGTCATTATCTGCGAAAAGGGGCCAACCTGCGTCCTTTGGAGCAATTCGGTCGCATTGGCAATGTCTGGCATCCGATTGAAGTGAAGCGATTGATCGACAAGCCGTGCATTGTGGTGGCAACCTCGGGGATGATGCTGGAGAACACGCCATCGGCGTTGATTGCGCAGGAAATGGTGCGGCACACTCAGCATGGCATCTTTTTTGTGGGGTATGTGGATCCGGACACGCTGGGGCATCGGCTTCTGCACGCGAAGGTCGGTGATGTACTTCGCTTCACAGGCACTCACCCTCCGCAGGCGGTGAGTCTGTCAAACATCCAACGCTTTCATTTCAGTGCGCATGCCTCACGGGATGCGGTTACACGTCGTATTGCGCAGTTGTCGCCGAAGAACACGATTTTCGTGCACGGGGATCCGGACGCGATCGCCTGGATGCGCAATCACACGGAAAGCATGACCCGCACGTTCAGCCCAACGCTCGGTCAAACGATCGAAATCGGAGATTGACCGATGAAGAACCGGCGCAACCCTATCATTCAGGGATTGACGGCGGGTGCGTCGTTGGGCTTTGCCAGACTTACCGCGATGTTACCCCTGCCTCTTGCGCGTGGGTTGGCGTCGTTGCTTGCGGGGGTGGCGTACTATGCGGTTCCGCGCATCCGTAAAGTGGGGTTGGCCAATCTCGATCTTGCCTATAGCGATACGCTTTCTCCCGGGGAGAAGCGACGCATATTGTGGGAGGCGGTGCGGCATGTAGCGATTACCGCCGCCGAATTTTCTCGCTTACCGTCGCTGAATCCTGATGGCTTTGCTCGGCTTGTCCGCATTGTAGGGCGTGAGCATTTGCCGGAAACCGGGTTCGTATGCATCGGGGGCCATTTCGGGAACTGGGAATGGATGGCTCCGGCGATGGCTTGTACGGGCCGCCGAATTGCGGAGATTGTTCGACCGCTTGATGATCCTCGACTTAATGCCTTTATCGACGCGACCCGTCGCGGGGGTGGCACCGAAACCATCCCGAAAGAGGACGCGGGCCGTGAAATCGTCCGTCTTGTGCGGGAAGGGGTCGGGGTGGGCATACTCATCGACCAAAGTCCCCGGCGCAACGGAGTGCCGGTTACTTTTTTTGGCGCTTCTTGTTGGGCGACAATTGCCCCGGCCATGATTTCGGCGAGGTCGAAGGTTCCCGTGCATCCGGTGGCCATGGTGCGCGATGCGGATGGAGGTCACACCCTGCATATCTATCCGGCGCTGGAATTCGCGCAGAGCGGAAATCTGCGCAAGGATCTGGTGACGAACACGCAACGATGCCAGGACGCCTTTGAGCAGGTGGTGCGCGCCCATCCCGAGCAGTGGATGTGGTTTCATCGGCGATGGAAACACCGTGAGTTTCTTGAGGCCGAGTGGCAGGCCAAATTCAAGAGCAACGGGACTGATCCCGAAAAAGAAGGATAGCTGAACATGGCGATTGAAGGACTTCGAATTATTGGTGAAGCGATTAACGATTCCGTGCCGTCCACGTGCAAATTGTTTGAGGCGGAGGATATCGACGGGATCATGGCACTGGCTAAAAGTCAGGATGAAGGCGGGGCGACCTTTATCGACGTGAACGTGGGTACCCGTTCGGCGGGATTTATGGCGGACATGGTGCGGCGGGTGCAGGGCGTGACGGCGAAGCCGCTGTCGATCGACACGCCGGATCCGGAGATGGCTGCGGCGGGTTTGGAAGCCTATGACGTGGGCCGCTCAGGTGGTGTGCGGCCGATTTTGAATTCGATCTCACCCTCGCGTCTCGACATGCTTGACCTGTACCGGATTCAGCCGTTCATGCCGATTCTCATGGTGAGCGAGCGCATTGTGGACGGTGAGGTGGCTCCCAATCGCACAGGTGCGGACACCTACGCGGCGGCGAAGGACATGCTGGCCCGTATGCGCGCGGTGGATGCGGCGTTCCTTAACGAACTCTGCATTTTCGATCCGGGCATTCCCCCGATCGGCACTGATATTGAGGGGCTTGTGAAGATGGTGCTGGAAGGTCTTCGCCTCATCTTTGAAGACCCTGATTTCGCGGGTGCGCATGCCTCGGTGGGGCTGAGCAATTTCTCCGTGATGTTGCCGAGCAAGCGGGCCGATGGTTCGCCGGTCAAGGGGCCGCTGGAAAGCGCGTTCTTGACCAAGGCGATGCCTTTGGGGCTGGACACGGTTATCGGGTCGGTCAAACGCAATTACCAGTTGCTCGATTCGGAGCATCCGGCGATGCGTTGCCTTGAGGATGTGCTCAAGCTCGACGGTTATGATTGCATCATGCGGGTCGCGGAATTTTACGCGTCGTAGGCTATCGGATTATTTGGTGGTTGCGGGCGTTTGTTTTTCCAGCAGTGTTGCGCCTTCGAATGCGGCATCGGGTTTTGCTCCGAGATAGTCAAGCGCTGTGACGCCGAGGTCGCGCAGGCCTGGCTTGGTGCGCAGTTTCCTATTGGAGAAGAAAATGCCGGGGGTGATGGCCTGCCCGGAGCTTGCGTGTTCGCCGCTCCATTTGCTGTCGTTTGGGGAGAAGAGGTCTTTGGGTGCGGCACCGGCGGCGGAGTTTTTGTCGGTCTGGTAGCCGTCGGCATAGCCGAGCTGAATGTCCGGAGCTTCGAGGGTGGCGGCACCTTGGGGATTGACGTTGGTGGCAATCTCCTCAAAGATCTTTTCGCCGGATTTGGGCTCGGTCACCGCCAGAAGCTGTGTGCGGAGGTTTGCCAGTAGCGCGGGGGCTTCGGCGGGGGCGACGATGCCTTGTCCTTCACGGCCTTGCAGGTTGAGGAAGATCATACCAAGCCCCAATCCGTAGGCTTTGGACTTGCTCCAGTCATAATAGGAATCGCCGGATTTGAAATCGACCAGGTACTTGTTGTCGTTGACGGCCGTGGCTTGGTCGGGCTGTCCCTTGACCACGAGGTATCCGTTTCGAATCAGCCAGGTGTTGACGCTGAATCCGGTGTGGAAGCTGTGGAAGCCGTGGTCGGAGAGGATCATGAGGAGGTCGCCGGGCTTGAGGCGTTGCGTGACTTCTCCGACGATGCGATCCATGGTGATGTAGGTGTCTTCCACGACGCGACCGTATTTCTTCGCGCCTTCCTCGGTGTACAGGGGGTGCTTGGGGTCACGGAATCGCCAGAACATGTGGGAGACCCGGTCGGGCTCGGTCCATCCTGCGGCAAGCAGGTCGAAATTGCCCCGGTCGATCTCGTCGAGGGTCAGGTGCTCATACCAAGCCATTGTTTGCCGGGCATCTTCGAGGAACATGTCCTCGGTCATGTCGTCTTTTTCGAGGGCCTTGGTGTCGCAGGTCCAGCCGATGGTCTTGAAGAGTCCATAGCGATCGGCGAGTTCACCTGAGTAGGCCGGGGGTGCGCTGAAGGGTATCATGGGTTCGCGGGGATGGTACTGGAGGCAGGTCATGTAGATGCGGACTTTGGTCCCGGCTTCCATGCAATGGAAGCGGCTGATGGCTCGCACGGTGTATTGCGGGGTGACTGCGAAGGACCATTCAAGCCAAGGTGACCATGCTCCTTCCTTTAGGGCGGCCGATTGGCCTTGGACGGAGATTTTCACCGTCTTGGCGGCGCGGTCGACCTCAAAGGACATGGGCACCCGCACGAGCTGTCGATCCTTGGGCGAGCGCAGTCCGGGCACCTCGGCGGTGGCGGTGTTGCCTGTGAAGGCCAGTTGGAGATGCACGCCGCCGGCCACATCCTCTTCTTTGGCGGAGAAGTCTTCGGAGAAGGCGAAATAGGTGCTTTGCGTGCCGCGAATATCGCGGACATCAAGTCCGCACAGTTCGCTACTGCCTTCGGGCAGGGCATCGGCGGGATAGGCGAAGGGAATGCCGAGCGCCTTCACGCGCAGGCCTTGCGCGCTTCCCACTTTCCAGAAAGTGTCACCCTGGCGGTAGTTGACGAATTGCGGGGCCTTCTGTAGGATGCCGTCCGGGGTGAAGGAGGGTTGTTTGACGCTGCCAAAGCCGGGGCTGGGGATGTAGGTTTTGGGATCGCGGCGGAGGAAGTCGTAGATGCCGTGGTTGAGGGGTGCGCGGCATGTGGCGAAGTCTGACCAGGCGGTTGGGGACTGGGGCGGGTTGCTGGACTGTAGCGGTTCGAATTGACCGGATTCGCGCAGCTTGGCGAGGTTGGGCAGTTCGCCCTTGTCCATCATGGCACTGGCAATGGTGGGTTCGATGCCGTCAAAGCCGAGAATGATGGCGCGCTTGTCTTGCGCGGCATTCGCCGTAGTGAGCGCGAGCAAAACGAGCGTTGTCAGACCCCAAAAAAACATCCGTCCAGATTTCATATTCATTCCTTCGTGTTGGGAAGCATTTCCTATTGTGTCAGCGCTTTGGGGCGCACGAGCAGTTTTCCGTTTTTGAGTTCAACCGAGTCGAGCTGACCCAGCGCGATGCCTTGGGCGAGGTTTTGCCCCCGAAATCCTTGCAGAAACTGCGGCGGCAAGGGAATTCCGTTGACCGTCATGTCTTCCATGGTTACGTTGAGACCACCCTGCCAAAGACCGACGGCGAAAGCGACTTCGCCATTGACATACTTGTTTCCGGCACCGGGGAGGAAAGCAAGCGGCCCGAGTGCAGAGGAGGGGACGCTGACCTGTCCGAGCAGTTTGTCGTCCTTGATGCTGAGATAGAGCGAGCCTGCGAGGTTAATTCCCTTGAGCGCATGTTGCGCAATGATGTTTAATTCTTCTCCGGATAACTCCAGCTGTTCGGGGAGCTTCCCCGTATTGATGGCCTCTTGGAATTGTGTGAATCGCTGCACAGTGGCGGCCTTTTTTCCCTCTGACATAGCGACCACCGGTAGTTGTACCGGCTTGATGTCCAGATAGGTTTCCGTGGAGCCTTGGAACGCACTATAACTCAAATAGGCCCCGGCTACTGTTATGGCGAGGACGACGACGGCCATGACCGCACAGCCGATGAGGCACGCGGGCATCCAACTGGATTTTTTAGACGGCATATCCGGCGTGTTGCTCATGGTGTGTTCTTTCTTTGTTGGAAATGTCGTTGAATCTTTTCAGGCGTTATGGTAGCGCGGGGCGCGGCGAAACGCAACCGGCGGGCGGTATTTTTTGTTGTGAAAGGCGGATTTTCTTCATCGCGAGTAGCCGAATTGTTGAGTTCGAATCGTTTTCTTGCTTCAAACGGGGAATACGTTCTACAATACCGCTCTCGTTGTGTGCGTGGAGGTCCGTCCTCCTTTTCAAAAGACAAGACGCGCCATTGCGCGCGCAAACGCGGAAGTGCGCCGATGGGGCGCGTTGGAGAAACATCATGAAGATCGATTTTGGTGGCGTGCTTGAAGAAGTCATCACGCGCAAAGAGTTCCCGGTAGCGAAAGCCCTGAAGGTTTTGAAGAATGAAACTATCGCGGTGATTGGCTATGGCGTGCAAGGACCGGCCCAGGGCCTGAACATGCGCGACCTCGGCTTTAACGTGATCGTGGGTCAGGCGAAAGAGTTCAAGGCGGATTGGGATCGCGCGAAGAAGGACGGCTGGGTGCCCGGCAAGACGCTGTTCACCATTGAGGAAGCGTGTGAGCGCGCCACGGTCATCCAGATGCTCGTTTCTGATGCGGCGCAGAAGGCGATTTGGCCGACGGTGAAGAAGTACCTGAAGGACGGCGATGCGCTTTACTTCTCGCACGGCTTCTCGATTGTGTACAAGACCCAGACCAAAGTCGTTCCCCCGAAGAATGTGGACGTGATTCTGGTGGCCCCGAAGGGTTCCGGACTTAATGTCCGCCGCAATTTCCTGAGTGGCGCGGGGATCAATTCGAGCTTCGCGGTTGGACAGGATTTCACGGGCCGCGCCCAAGAGCGCGCGATCGCGCTGGGTATTGCGGTGGGTTCGGGCTATCTGTTCCCGACGACCTTTGAGAATGAAGTGTACAGCGACCTTACCGGCGAGCGAGGCGTGCTGATGGGCGCGTTGGCGGGCATCATGGAAGCGCAGTACGATGTGTTGCGCGCGCATGGCCACAGCCCCAGCGAAGCGTTTAATGAGACGGTCGAAGAGTTGACCCAGAGTCTCATCCGTTTGGTCGATGAAAACGGCATGGACTGGATGTATCAGAATTGCTCAGCCACTGCGCAACGTGGTGCCTTGGACTGGAAGCCAAAGTTCAAGAAGGCCACTCTGCCGGTTTTCAAGGAACTGTACGCTCGGGTGAAGTCCGGTGATGAGACCAAGCGCGTTCTGAGCTCGACCGGCGCGAAAGACTACCGCGAGAAACTGGGCAAAGAACTGGCTGAGATTCGCGACTCCGAAATGTGGCGTGCCGGTGCGGCCTCGCGCGCCCTGCGCCCCAAAGAAACTGAAGCCCGCCGTGTGAAGTCCACCGTGGGTACCAAAGGTCGCGCGAGCAACTAGTATTTTGATCGCGAAACGCCCGGCCGGACGACCGCTGTCTAGGACAGGGTTGTCCGGCCGTTTTTTGCATTTGTGTCGGCTATTGCTTTTTCTTAGTATCTTGTGCCATGCTTTTAGCGGAAGTTACCGATACGCGTTTCGTGGTTGCAAAGCGGGGCTTTGGCTCCTTGGAAGGAAAGGGGAAGTTTGAGCGAACTGGTTCCCCATACCGAACATGGTCCGCTGGATGGACTGAACTATGAGACCGCGTGGACGGGTGTCTATCTTGACGCGCATTTGTCCACGAATGTGGGCTTGAAGCGCAAGAACAACGAGGATGCCTGTACCTTTTGCGCGCCGGAGTCCACTGAACTTTCGGAGCAGTGCGGATTTATGTTCGCGGTGGCCGATGGCATGGGTGGTGCTCTGGCGGGCGAGCATGCAAGCCGTATGGCGCTCCAGACCCTTGTGCAGGCGTATTACGCGCAGCCGGGTATGCCGATTCCCTTTGCCTTGCGCGAGGCGGTGGTTCAGGCGAACGATTTGGTTTTTAATGAGGCGCACAGCAATCCCGACTTTTCCGGCATGGGCACGACCGTGTCGGCGTTGGTGATTCATGGGAATTGGGCGTATGTGGCGCAGGTGGGGGACAGCCGGGTTTATCTGCTGCGCAATCAGGAGCACCTGCTTCAGGTCACGCGGGATCATTCGCTGGTGGCGGAGCAGGTTCGCAACGGGATTATCAGCGAGGAAGAGGCGCGCACGCATTCCCTGCGCAATCTGATCACTCGCGCGGTGGGCATCAAGCCGCAGGTGGATGTTGATGTTTTTGTGTTGAAACTTCAAAAGCACGACACCTTGCTGCTGTGTTCGGACGGGCTTTCGGGCTTGGTTTCGGATTTGCAGATTGGTCATGTGCTGCGTGCGGACAGTTTGTCGTTTGTGACGCAGGATTTGATTGACAAGGCGCTGCATGGCGGGGGTAACGACAATATCACGACGGTGGCGGTGCGCGTCACCGAGGAGCCGCCTGAGACGGATCGGCACGATGGTGCCGAGGAAGTCCAGTTGCCGACGACCGGTTGGTTTCAGCGGATGCTCCATCACATTTTCTAGGTTGCGCTCATTGCGGGGGCGGGGCATCTGCAAGGGGCAGTATGACCGCAAAGGCGGTCCATCCCTCGGGGGTCGCTTCCAATCGCAATTCTCCATGGTGCGCCCGGACGATCTCTCTGGCCAGACTCAGGCCGAGCCCCACGCCGTCGATGTGGCGGTTGTGTGCCTTGTCGGCGCGGTAGAATCGCTCAAATACACGTTCCTGATCCTCGGGGGGAATGCCCGGCCCTGTGTTGGCAACAACGAGGCGTACGCGGGTCGCATCGCGATGCACTTCAATGACTACGCGCCCACCGGGGATGTTGTACTTCATGCTGTTGCTGGTGAGGTTTTGAATGACTTGGCGAAGGAGATCGGGGTCGGCTTGTGTCCAGAGGTTGTCTTCGATGGTTTTCTTGATGCGTAATTTCGGGGCGAGAATCTGGATGTCCTCGCACGCTGCGTCCAGCATCTCACTGAGGTTTACGGCTTCGGTGCGTGGCTCGAGTCTTCCGGAATCGGCGAGTGAGAGCAGCATGAGTTTGCGGGTGATTGATTTGAGGCGCTGAACCTCCTCGAGCAGATGGCTCAGGGTCTGCTGCTGCTCAGAACCGGGGACGGCGTTTTGCACGGCCTGCGCAAGGTCTCCCTGCAAGATGGTGAGGGGGGTCTTGAGTTCATGGGCGGCGTCGGCACTAAATCGCACGGCCTGCTGAAAACTTTTTTCGAGGCGATTGAGCATTCCGTTGAAGACCAAGACGAGGCGGTCGAATTCGACGTCTTCGCTTCCCTGAGGTATGCGCTGATCGAGGCCTTGGGCGGTGATGCTTTCGGCGGTCTTTGTGATGGCCTGTATCGGGCGCAGTGCCCGCTGGGCCAACCACCAACCGCCCAGCGCGATGAGCAGGAGGGCGGCGGGGGCGGCCACGAGGAAGCGTCGGAACATGCGGTTCATTTCGTTGGTGTAGGGGGCGAGATTAAGGCCCAAGGCGAGTGTGACCTCGGGATTGCTCATGACTCCGACTCGCCACGCAAAAGGTGGACCCGGAATTTGGCCCCCGGAGCCGGCCATGAAAAAGGTCTGGGCATGGATGGGCAGCGGGCGTGCTCCGGGGCCTTGGGGCGGGCCTTCTTCGGCTAGGGGCGGCGGGAACCCGTGTGGCCCCGGCCCTTCATCTTGCATGGGTTCGCCGGGCCCTGGGGGTGGGCGATCACCATGACTTGGTGGTGGAAAATCAGGCATTCCGGGTGGGCCGGAGCGATCCGGCGGGCCTCCCCATCCCCGGCGTCCTTCGCCGCGCCCTTCGCCGCGCCCCACGCCTCTTCGTTCGGGTCGCATTCCCGGTCCCCTTCCCGGGCCTTCGGTGAAGGATTCCTGATCGGGGGGGCCAGCATCAAACCCTTCGGCGTTAGGAGCTGGGATCGTATCTTTGGCGATTTCTTCGGGCCAGTTGTCGGAGACAAAAAGTATTTCGTTATCGGGGCCTTTGACGAGGAGGATAAAGGGATTGTCGCTGAGGTTGCCCAGCACAAACTCGAGGGATTCGGAGGCGCGATTCCAGTATTGGGGGGGATGCGGTCGGCTGAGGTGTCGGTCGCCGAGTTCGCGAATACTCTGGTCGATTCGTCTCAGTCCATCGCTGCGCACCGATCCCCAGGTCCACACGCCAAAGGCGAGGAGGACGGTGGCGGATAGCAGTGTGGACAACAACGCGATGCGAACGCGGAAGGAACGCAGTCGGAGGAAGGCGGGTCTGTTCATGGCCGGACAAACCGATAGCCAACGCCCCGCACCGTTTCTATGCATGCGGCGGCCTCTTGGCCGAGCTTTTTGCGCATGCGCTGGATATGGACGTCGATGAGGTTGGTTTCAATGTCGAAATCGTAGCCCCAGACGTGCTCGAGGATCTGGGTGCGCGTGAGGACACGACCGGGGGAGCGCATGAGGTATTCGAGGAGATTGAATTCGCGCACGGTAAGCCGCAGGGGTGTTTCGCCGAGCTTTACCTCGCGCGTGATGAGATTGACGGTTAACTCACCCGCCTGCAGGATGCTGAGGCGTTCCCCGGAGACCCGGCGCGCGAGGGCGTGCAGTCGGGCTGCCAGTTCCTCGACATAGAAGGGCTTGGTCATGTAATCGTCGGCCCCGAGATTGAGTCCTTCAATGCGTTCGCCGAGTTCCGAGCGGGCCGTCAACAACAACACAGGAACGGCGTTGGCCTGTTTGCGGAGTTGCTGAAGAATACTCAATCCGTCGCGCCCCGGCAGCATGATATCGAGCACGATCGCATCGTATTGCTGGGTCGTTGCGAGGGCGTAGGCTTCATTGCCTTCGGCACTGCAATCCACCACAAAACCGAGTTCTTCGAGCCCTTTCTTGATGAAACTCGCGATGCGTTTTTCGTCTTCTACGACCAGTACTTTCATGACGGCAGTATAGCATGGCGACAGGAAAAACCGGACCCGAGAAACATTAAGTTTTCTTAATCTAAAGAGGGGTCGAGCTGTAATGTTCGTGGGATACGATTGGGATAGACAAGCGACCGAAACGGACGGATGGAGGTTGCCACCGCCGAGAAGGCGCGGAAAAAAGCCGCAAAGCAAATCTGCGGCAGGAAAGGAGATCGGCCATGAAGAACATGAAGTTGAGTAAAGGTGCGTTGGCGTTTCTGGCGCTCGGCGTCGCGTTCTGTGCTGCGGCGTACTTCCTGGGTGGCAAGGAGGTCAGTGCCCAAGACAATCCGCCTCCTCCGCCGCCATCGGATGCGCAACGTGGACCGGAAGGCCCCCCTCCTCCGCCGCCATCGGATGCGCAACGCGGCCCGGATGGCCCGCCTCCTCCGCCCCCGCCTGACGCGCAACGTGGTTCAGATGGTTCGACCCAGACCGATGCAAAACGCGGGCAGGACGGCCCACCGCCTCGGGATGGATACCGTGGGCAGGACGGTCCTCCTCCTCAGCCAGATGGCGCTTGGGGATCTCGTGAAGGCCGGGGAAATGGCTCCGGCAGATTTGGTTGCGGCGGTGGTGGCGAAGGCTTTGGTGGTCCCGGCGGTCGTGGTGGACGCGGTGGTCGTGGCGGCGAAGGGTTTGGCGGCCCCGGTGGTCGTGGTGGCGAGGCTCACCACCGGCCCCCGATGGATCCGGAACAACTGTTCAAGGATATTGACGCAGACGGCGATGGCACGCTGACGAAGAAGGAATTCATGCTATTCCACGAACAGCGTGGACCCCAAGGTGGACGTGGTTCGTTCCGTGGCGACGGCCCGCCCCCACCTCCTGATGGTGGTCGCGGTTCGCAGCGTGGTGGTGAATCGCGCGGCTCTGGCGGAACTGAAGGTGGAGACCGTCCGCGCCCGCAGGAGTAGTGTCTTCGTAACACCGGCGCTTCAATGCGCCATTGAGAGGGGAGGTGATACAGGCAGATGGACAATGGATGCGAAAGTTTCTAACATAGGCAGAAGCAAAGAAAAGGAGATGATCCAATGAGAACACGAATGATGAAACGGATGCCGGGTTTGGTGCTGAGTGCGGGTTGTATGCTGATGTTGTGCGTACTCGCCGGATGCCCGGCGTCCACGGACGCGAAGAGTGCGGCAGACACCAACAACGACGGCGTACTGTCTCTGGAAGAGGCGCTGACCCTTCCGGACATGACCGAAGCGCGATTTGCGGAACTGGATGTGAATGCGGATGGTTCCCTTTCAAAGGACGAGCTTCCCGCAGGGCAGGAAGGCCGCAAGCATCCGAAGTTTGAGGATCAAGATACCGATGGTGATGGCGTCTTGTCGCTGGAAGAAGCCTTGGCTCTACCGGGGATGACCGAAGCGCGTTTTACGGAACTGGACGCGAATGCGGACGGATCCTTGTCTAAGGATGAGATGCCTGCACGCGGTGAAGGGCGCAAACATCCGAAGTTTGAGGACCTGGACACGAACAGCGATGGCGTCTTGTCGCTGGAGGAAGCGCTGGCTATCCCCGGCATGACCGAAGCGAAATTTACGGAACTGGACGCGAATGCGGATGGTTCGTTGTCAGAGGACGAGAAGCCTGCACCGCCAGAAGGTCGTGGTCATCCGAAGTTTGAGGATCAGGACACGGATGGCGACGGTGTCTTGTCGCTGGAAGAAGCGTTGGCCCTGCCCGGCATGACGGAGGCCCATTTCACGGAACTGGACGCGAATACGGATGGTTTCCTGTCGAAGGACGAATTGCCCACGCCGCCAGAAGGCGGACCGCGCCACGGTAACCGTTAGCATCATGGCGCTCCGGCGGAAATGCGGTTGAACGCTTTTCGCCGGAGCGCTTCTTTTTTCAGTGGCGCAGTAAACCGGCTTTGCTCAGCCAGTTGCGGTATTTCGCCATGTTGAAGGGGGGATTTCCCGCGAGGTAGTGGTTTCGGGCGACGCCTAATTCGCTTTCCCATTCGATGAGCAGGCAGTGCTGTTTGTTCGGGGCTAAGGGAATGCATGTCACCGGGGTGGACTGATTGGCTGGTGCGACGAGCTCACCACGGGCTAACTCGACACTTGACTCCACATCGGTGATGACAAAGCGCAGGGGAATATCCTGTCGGGTGTCATTGACGGCCATAAGCTGGTGTTCCGACTCGACCGGTTCTTGCATGATGAGGGCAAGGTGTTGTTGCGAGCGGGTAATGAAGTGATAGGCGAGTTTCTCGCGG